>JAYVER010000120.1:0-14459 GCA_043748725.1 Chloracidobacterium sp.
TGCAAAAGATTCGCTTTTTCACCAGAAACCCGATGGAACATTCGAAGAGGTCGGCGATAAGGTGGGCGTCACCGACGAAGGTAAGTATTATGGTTTCTCCTCAGTTTTTGTCGACGTTAACGACGATAATAAACTTGATCTGT
This sequence comes from Chloracidobacterium sp., assembly GCA_043748725.1. Lineage (GTDB taxonomy): Bacteria > Acidobacteriota > Blastocatellia > Pyrinomonadales > Pyrinomonadaceae > OLB17. Next base: position 144 of record JAYVER010000120.1, read on the forward strand.
TAGTTGTCAACGATTCGACACCCAAGCAGCTCTACATAAATAAGGGCGACGGGACGTTTGAAGAATCGGGGTACCCGTCAGGGATAGCCCTTAACGAAAATGGACGCGAACAGGCGGGAATGGGCCTTGCGGTCGGCGATTATGATAACGACGGTCGGGTCGATTTTCACATCACGAATTTTTCAGATGATTCAAACGCTCTTTATCGCAACGACGGTGACGCAAACTTTACGGACGTGTCTTTTCAAGCCGGGCTCGGGGAAATAACCATTCCTTTTTTGGGTTGGGGTACTGAGTTTATAGACTTCGATAACGATGGCTGGAAAGACCTGATCGTTGCCAATGGGCATGTTTATCCTGTAGTTGATGATTTTCAATGGGGTACAAGTTTTGCCCAGCAGTTGTTGTTATTTAAGAATGGCAGGCTGCGGTCGAACGGTCAGATCAGATTTGATCGGGTTCCCGCAGCACCGAACAGCGGGCTTTCGGAATCTATGTGCGCCCGAGGATTGGTTGTCGCGGATCTCGACGGTGATGGGAAGCTCGACGTTGTCACCGCAAATATGGATTCTGCTCCGGCCCTACTCAAAAACGTTTCCAACTCAAAAAACCATTGGCTCGCGATAAAACTGGTCGGAAACGTAGAAAAGAAAACCCCCAGAGACGCGATCGGTTCGAAGGTCTTTGTGACCACCGGGAAACTGCGGCAAAGATTTGACCTCACGAGCGGCGGGAGTTATGCGTCCCAAAGCGAACAAATAATTCACGTAGGCCTGGGAGAGGCTGTAAAGGTCGATAAGTTAGAGGTTGTTTGGGCAAACGGCGAGACTGAAATATTTGCCATTGATAAGATCGACAAAAGAATTGTCCTAACGCAAAGTGGCAAACCGACCTTAAAATAAATTGCGGCCAAATTAAATTAGAATTATTTTTCATAAATCCCTGTTTTTAAGTTGATTTCGAACTAATTATTTGTTACAAATGGATAAAACTTTGTTTGGTTTCACAACAAAGGATGCGGCTCATTTTATTTTTTCATTGAAGTTTGGTCATTTGTCCTTATTTCCTCGGTAAAATTGGGTTCGCAACAGCTTCTGAATTTTATATGGTAGAGGGACTGACGGACCTCAACTAAAACAATGAACGCTAAACAAAATCTGCGAATTTCTTCAATGGAGTTTCGATATATGAGTAGAATCTTAAATAAATCAGCCTTTCTGGTCACAATGATTTTAGTTGGTATTTTGGTGCTGAGCGGAATCGCTGCTGCCCAAAATAACAAGGGCAGCATTATTGGAACGATAAAAGACCCAAATGATGCGGTTGTGCCGAATGCAAGGGTGATCGTAACGAACAATGCCAACAGTGAAGCTCGTGAAACCAAAACAAGTGACAGCGGAGATTTTGCCGTTACAAATCTTGTGCCGGGCAATTATAAAGTTTCGATCGAAGCAAGTGGATTCAAAAAAATCATTTTAAGTAGTGTGACCGTCGAAACAGATTCACGTACTCCGGTTGAGGCAAAATTTACCGCGATTTCAGGCGTGGGTGATAATATTGTCACTGTATCCTCCGACAGCGCTCCGCTTGTCGAAAGTGAAACAAGTGTGCGTGGCGATATTATTACCGGGCGTGAAGTGACGGATCTGCCGATCCCGCAACGCAACTTTACCATTCTCGCGGCACTTTCGCCTGGCGTAACTCGTCCGTCAAATGGTTCCGTTGGTGTTATCGGCGGTAATAACCGAGTTGATGGTGGCGGAAGCAGTTCAACCGAATCAACCCGTTTTCGTGAATCAGGCGGTTCGGTTATTTCATCGAACGGTGCGCGTGTCACGCAAAATAACTTTTCTTTGGACGGCGTTGATAACAACGAGTCTCAGTTCGGACAAATTGCAGTTTATCCAAATCCGGATGCAATTGCCGAATTCAAGATCGAGACGAGTGTTCCCTCGGCCGAATCGGGCAGAGCGGGCGGAGCAATTATTTCGACTACCTTCAAGTCAGGTGGAAATGCTGTTCACGGGACTGTTTTTGAAAATTATCAAGGGCGATTTCTGAGTGCAGGTGCGTCTCAATTTGATGAAAATGGAGCCAATAAAGGGAAAAACCCCAACTATGTAACCCACAATTACGGGGGTACAGTCGGCGGTCCGATTTTCCTTCCACGTTTTGGCGAGGGAGTTCCCTTTTTATATGACGGGCGAAATCGCACATTCTTTTTTGTTTCGTTTGCCGGACAAAGAAACGGAACACCGGCTTTTGGCGGCGGTGAATTTCCATTTGTAACTGTTCCAACAGTTAGGCAGAGAGCCGGAGATTTTAGCGAATTGTTGACCGGGGGAACTCAAACCTTTAATTTGGCGGGTGGGGGAACGATCGTTGCCCCGGTTGGAACAATTTTTAGTCCAACGGGAGTACCAATTCCGGGTAATAATCTGGCTAATTGTCCTAGCTGCGGCGCAATGTCGATCTTTGCCAGAAATCTGTTAAATGCATATCCGGTTCCAACCCAGGCGGGTTTGCAGAATAATTATCGGCGCAATCGAAAGGAAAAGTCACAGGTTAATAGCTATGATGTAAAGATTGACCATAAAATCAGTAATAGTAATTCGATTTTTGGACGATATAGTAAATCTAACAACTCTCGTCTCCGCGATAACAACTTTCCGCTTGGCTCATCTCCAAATGGCAACGATCTCCCCTCGGGCTTTGGCGCCGGAAATGAGTTTGGTAATTCCCGCGGAATTACGCTCGGCGATACCAACACATTTACCCCGACCATTATTAATGATCTGCGGGCCGGTTGGACAAACGTCAGGATCGGCATCAATAACCCGGGTGTCAATGGTGCCCTTGGCTTTAATCCAAATGTCTCAGCCAACCTGGGCGCGCCAAACATCAATAATTGCGGAACTTGCGGAGGGATTATTTTGTTGGGAATTGTTGATCCGAACTTTAGTCAAGAATTTGTTGGAGACGGCGGCCCGTTTTACTTTGCTTCGCATAACTACAACATTGCGGATACATTAACGGTCGTAAAAGGCAATTCAATTTATAAATTCGGAACCGATCTACGTGAAAGGCGCAATGCAAACTTCGACGGGGGGCGCAACGGAGGTATTAAAGGTAATCATCAGTACGGAACATCAGTTGGAGGATTTGCCTCAGGTGGCTACAACGGTATTGGTCCGACTGATTCCGGCTCGGCTGTTGCAAACTTTTTGCTTGGCTATCAACCCGGATTTATTGGCCGTGGAACCCCCGGCGGACCGTATACTGTGAAGACTAGAGAAATGGCTTTCTTCGTTCAGGACGACTGGAAAGTTAATTCCGATCTAACCCTTAATCTCGGATTAAGGTACGACCTCTTTACATCTCCGACGGAGCGATTTGACCGTCAATCGAATTATAATTTGGCGACCGGCAACATTGATATCGCGGGACCAACCGCCCGTCTCGGGAGGAGTCTTGCAAAAAACGATAAAAACAATTTTGGACCGCGTGTTGGTTTTGCCTACAGCGGTTTGATGAAAAATAAAAAACTCGTTGTTCGCGGCGGTTACGGGCTTGTTTATACGACGGATGTAAGTGGTGTGCAGCCGTTAACTGCTAATCCCGGAACCGGAGCGGCCAATTTCCAATGCCAGCCAATTACTAATCCGGGCGGCTGTCCTGCGGGTTATCCATTTGGCAGAAATCCGTATGAAGCTGGTATTCCATTTGCCCCAGGTTCGGGGCAGGTTGCGGCTCGTGGCTCGAGTTTTCCGGCACCAACTGGGGGTTCGATCATTTACAACAATCCAAATCGCAGAGATGCTTATGTTAACCAATTTAATCTGACAACCCAATATGAGTTTGCAAGGAATTGGCTGGCCGAGGTCGCTTATGTGGGATCAATATCACGCAATCTCTTAACGGTTCACAATATAGGAACAAACCGGGATCAGGGCGGTCCCGGATCTCGGCTGGTGACAAATATCGGCCAGGTTATTGCTACTGATTACACCGGAAAAGCAAATTATAATGCTTTACAGACTAAGGTGGAAAAACGCTTCTCTAACGGATTATCGATTTTATCAAATTACACCTGGTCAAAAGCGATTGACGATTCACCGGGTGGATTTTGTATAGGCGGAACCGGTCCGAGTCAGTGCGGCCCAGATAATCCGCTGAAACCTCAATTAGATCGCGGTTTATCGGATCTTGACGTTAGAAATAGATTCGTTTTTGCTAATGTTTATGACCTGCCATTTGGAAAAGGACGGATGTTTTTGAACAACATCCCAACGGTGGCTGATATTTTCCTTGGCGGCTGGCAAATGAATAATGTCATCACTATCCAAAGCGGCCCTGTCTTTAATCCAAATTGGAATGGAGCAAGACCAGATTTGATTGGTGATCCGACGCCGACGGCGGCTCAGAGAGCACAAGGCCTTCAGCTGAATGTGGGGGCCTTCCGTGCTCCAAGAACGCAGGTGTTTTCGACCGATACCGGTTGTTTTAATGGCGATGGCACTCCAAATAATAGTTGTCCGATGATCGGAACAGTTGGACGTAACTCGTTTCGTGGTAAGAGCCAACAATATTGGGATGCCAATTTATTCAAGAACTTCCCGATTCGATCAATTAGCGAGGCTTTCAATGTTCAGCTTCGCTTTTCAGCCTATAACGTCTTAAATCACGTTAATCGCGGAACACCAAACGGAAACATTAATGATAATGATCTCTCCAGAAACGGTAACTTATTCGGAAGAGACAAAGCCGAACAAAGACGAAGACAAATGGAATTTGCTTTGAAGATCATTTTCTAACGTTGGTTTAATTTGTTTGTTTGAACGTTTAGGTGGCGGGTGATGAAAATTGCCCGCCACTTAATGCTTTGGCCATATTTTAGGCAACTAACCCTTAAGATTTTTATTCATATCAGGTCAATATTTTGCGATAATAAAGATAATAATTTGCCAAATGAGCCTGAAACCAAAAAGATTTGGAGTTTTATTCTGCACTGGTTTACTCTGTTTTCAGTTTTCGCTTTTTTCAGGAGTTCGCGCTCAGGCAAACCGGCAAAATCTTGAAGAAATTAGGAAACGGGGATTTACCTATTTACACGATGGAAACTGGGAAATGGCGCTAACGACATTTGTAAATGCGCTAACAATCGAGCCGCGAGATACTCTGAGTATTTACGGCAATTCGTTGGCCTTATTTAACTTAAAAAAATTTCCCGAAGCCGCCTCAAGTCTGGAAGTTGCGATTGAGATTCTTTCAAAGAGCAAAGAAAATAATCAACTTTTAGCCGATTCACTGGTTCTATCGGCAATAATTTCGGCGGTTCAAAACGAAAATACGCTATCTATTACGCAGCTTCAAAAAGCAATTAGTCTCGTTCCAAATCATTTTGACGCAAATTTTTCATTAGGACGGGCATATTTTGGGAACGGGGAAATTGATAAAGCGGTCATTTCGTTTCAACAGGCAATATCAATTCAACCCGGCAATCCACAGGCCAGATTTTTTTTAGCGACGGCGTTGGAAAGAGCCGGAAACACAGCTCAAGCGTTGGCGGAATATCGTAAGGTTTTAGAACTTAGTCCAAATAATGCCGACGGAAATTTAGGGCTTGGCGTTTTGTTGATAAAAACCGAGGGCGACAGATCAGAAGAAGGCTTAAATGCTTTGCAAAAAGCAGTCGTGCTTGACCCGAATTTATACGAAGCTCGAATTGTTTTAGGAAAAACCCTGATCCATCTTAATCGGGCTGCGGAAGCCATTATTCATTTGCAAAAAGCAGCGGAACTCGCTCGTAAGAACCCCGAACCTCATTTTCAACTAGCTATTGCTTATCGCAAACTCGGTAAAAAAACGGAAGCAGCCACGGAAACAGAAATTGTTAAAACGATTCACGAAAAACGACGTGGAGCAGCAAATCAAAGATCTCAAGAGGAGAAGTAATAAATGAAACCGAAAGTGTTCGAATTTATTGGTTTATGTATGGCTTTTGTAGTTCTTGGAACTGGAGCAAGTAATGTTTTTGGGCAAAATTCTGAAACTAAAAGCATCGGCGGCAAAGAACACGAAGCAAATATTTTGGGGGTGACCGTCGGAATGGATGTCCCAACTGCCCTACAAAAGGTCTTCGTCAATGCTAATCGCCAACCCGGACAAGAAAAACCTGATGCAAAAAAGACGGAAGGCAAGGAAAAAAAAGATATTCGGATCGTCTTTAAAAATCTTCCACAGGGAGAATTACAGATTGTTTTTGCCGATGGAAAATACGTCAGGGAAATGGTTTTAATTTACGCTAAACCGCCTCTGGTGGATGATTTACGGCTTTCATATACAGGTTCTCTCGGTAACTCAACCAGTTTAATAACCACATCAACAATAGTAACTCCACTAAATTCCGTACAGGGAGGATTAAGCACAAACACGAAGGTCCTTGATGGAACTAAAGAAATCGACGAATTCAATGCGACCAATTTAGCAAATACTGACCGACGGCGCGGAGAAGCACTTGATGGGACAAGATATGACGATCGGTATTCGGTTGCTTTTACAGACAATCAAAAACTGCAAAGAATTTGGTGGCGTGATGAGAAAGCGGCGCAAGGGTATAAGATTCGCGTTCAATTTGTCTCTGAAAAGGTATTCAAAGCTGGCGCAAATTTCGTGGTCAAAATTGCCCAAAAAGAAATTTTTCTAAACTCTGATGACGAGAAGGAATTTAGAAAATTGTTGAATTTACCAAATTAAGTTTAGGAGAGAAATGAAAGAATTGGGAAACGTTTTACTGAGTTTCGGGTTTTTGATATTGGCTGCAAGTTCGGTTTTAGCACAAAAACAGACGGAAAGCATCGGCGGCAAAGAACATGAAATGAATGTTTATGGAGTGAAAATCGGGATGGATGTTCCAACCGCTTTGCAAACTGTTTTCGTCAATGCTCTTCGTCAACCCGGACAAGAAAGACCGGACGCCAAAAGGAATGAAGGGGAGGGCAACAAGGACATTCGAGTTGTTTATAAATCATTGCCCGAGGGCGAATTACAGATAGTTTTTGCCCAAGGTAAATGGGCTAAACAAATTGTTTTGCGCTACGCACAAACCCTACGGGTGGCTGATTTGCGTCTCCCAAACTCTTCAAACATTGGCGAAGTTACATCCGGAGAAAGATTTGATGACCGCTATACCATAGGATTTGTCGACAATAAAAAGCAGGAAAAACTTTGGTGGCGAGATGAAAAAACGGACAAAGATTATCAAATCAGACTAACTTTTCTTTCAGGCAATTTGATCAAAGACCCCACATTGTGGTGGCAAACTATTGTCCAAAAAGCAATTACCGTTAAACCGGAAGATGGGGGAAAATTTATGAAAGCAATGCAACATTAGTTTTATGCTTTTGGGGGAAACAAAAATTCTACAAGCCAAACTTCGTACCCAAATTTTAGGTTGTGCGATTTTGATTTGTGGTTTGTTAGTTGTAACGACACTTTCTCAACAAAAATCTGCTCCACAAACTAATCCGACAATTCAGAGAGCAACGCAACTTTTACAGGACGGAAATCTAATCGAGGCCGAAACTTTACTGCAAACCCATCTAAACAAAATACCCAATGATGCAAAAGCAAAAGTGTTGTTAGGCGTCGTTTTTGACCGCCAAAATCGTTTTAGCGAGGCTGAGAACCTTTATCGCGAAGTCTTGAAAACGAGCCCCAATGAAGTCTCGGCATTGGCAAACCTTGGCGTTTTACTTGTCAAGACAAAACGAATTGGTGAGGCGGTTAAAATGCTTGAGAAAGTTTTGCAGCTTCAACCAAATCATCAACAGGCTGCTTATAATCTGGCAGCAGCCTATTCAGCACTGAATCAGCAACATAAAGCATTGCCATTATTGGAAAAATTGGTCGGAATTACGCCTAATCATCCAATGCCGGTCACGACAGATTTTTCCCTTCTGTTGGCACTAACAAAGGCGTATGCAGCATCGGGAAAAACGAAAGAGGCGGTAAAAATTGCGGAAACTTTGGAAAGACAACAACCCAATGATTCACGTTTGCTTTTTACTCTGGGCTTAATTTTGTCGGAAGCTCAAGAATACGAAAAAGGAAAACAGCTTTTTGAAAAGGTCAATGCACAAATTCCTAACAGGTTTGAAATTCTCTATAATTTGGGAATCGCGTACTATAACCTTAATGAATTTGACCAGGCTCAGGCGGTTTTGAGAAGTGCGGTTGATTTAGATTCGACCAGTGGTGAAGTTTTTTATCGGCTTGGTTTGGTCGCCCTGGCTAAAAATGAGGTCGAAAACGCGCTCGGTTTATGGCTCAAAGCAGTAGAGCTTCGACCGGGATTTCACGAAGCAAATTTCTTGATTGCCGAAGAACTTTCCAAACAACAAGCCTACGTTGGAGCACAACAATTTTACGAAAAAGCCGTCGCCCAGGAACCCGAAAATTTACTATATCAGGTGCGTTTATGCGTAACTTACATTCGAATTCAGCAATACGAAAAGGCACGGGCGATTTTGAATAAGGAAGATAAAAAACGACCTGATAATCTCAACATAACGTATCTAAAAGGTTTCCTGGCCCGTGCTGAAGGAAATTATGACGAGGCGATAGTTGCTTTTGAAAAGGTCTTAAAACTATCGCCAAATAATCCCGACGCATTGGCAAATCTTGGTTTTTTTGCGTCCGAACGCGGGCAGAATGAAAAAGCTGAAAACTTTTTCCATCAGGCAATTAAGGAAGATAAGAATATTTTTTCGGCACATTATGACTTAGGCCGAATGCTTCTCAGGCTCAAGCGAGTGGATGAGGCCGTACAAATTTTAGAACGTGGCGCCGAACTTAACAAAAAAGACCCCGGCATTCGTTATCAATTATTTTTGGCGTATTCCCGTTTGAAACAGAAAGACAAAGCGGAAGCAAATTTTGCGGAGTTTAAACGGCTCGAAAAGGCCTATGCAAAAACCGGGGCGGCGGCAACGGCGAATGATAAAACCCAGGAAATCCCGACATCGGTCCAGCAAATTAAAAAGCCGTAGGTTAAAATTGTGAAAACAATATCACGAATAATTTTGGCAATTTTATGGGCAAGACGATTGAATATCCCGCTCGAGTTTTTGTTGAAGCGTTGATCTCAGTATAGGACTATATGAAATTTCCGCGTGCGAGCGGCGTTTTGCTGCATCCGACATCACTCTCGGGGGATTTCGGCATTGGCGATCTTGGCGGCTCTGCCTTTGATTTCGTCGATTTTCTTGTCGAAACCAGCCAAAGGTATTGGCAGATATTGCCGCTCGGCCCGACGGGTTACGCGGATTCGCCATATCAGTGTTTTTCGGCATTTGCCGGAAATCCGCTGATGATCTCGCCGGAGAAAATGATCGAGGATGGACTTATTACCAAAGAGGATCTCGAAGGTAAACCCGAATTTCTCTCACACAAAGTTGATTTTGGCAGCGTTTACGATTGGAAAAACCAATTACTGCGAGCGACGTATGCCGGTTTTCATCACATAACAAGCGTTGATCTCAGGGGCAAATTCGAAACATTCTGCCAGGAAAATGAATCTTGGCTGGACGATTATGCTCTCTATCGAGCGATAAAGAACCAACAGATGTTGCGACCTTGGTACGATTGGCCAGTCGAGCTTAAGCTGCGAGACGTAGCCGCTCTGCAAATCGCCGCCGAAGAGATGTTTGACGAGATACAGGCGGAAAAATTCTATCAGTTCCTTTTTTTTAGACAATGGTTTTTGGTTAAGAAATATGCAAACCATAAAGGCGTAAAGATCATCGGTGACATCCCGATCTTCGTCGCTCTTGATTCCGCCGACGTTTGGTGCAACCAGGATAAATTCAAGCTCAACAAAGACGGTTCGGCCAAAGTAGTTGCCGGTGTTCCGCCCGACTATTTTTCAGAGACCGGGCAGCTTTGGGGAAATCCGATCTACGATTGGGAGGCGATGAGGCGTGACGATTTTCGCTGGTGGATCGCACGAGTACTTTCGACGCTCCAAATGGTAGATATCGTCCGCGTCGATCATTTTCGCGGTTTTGCCGCCTCGTGGGAGGTGCCGGGCAGCGACAAAACTGCGGAGAACGGACGCTGGGTCGATGTTCCCGGCAAAGAGCTTTTCGTCACCTTAAAGAGATCGCTCGGGGAGCTTGCTGTTATTGCCGAGGACCTCGGCGTCATCACTCCGGATGTCGAGGAGCTTCGCGACGGTTTTGGCTTTCCCGGAATGCGTATTTTGCAATTCGCTTTTGGGGGTGACGCCAAAAATCTCGATCTGCCGCACAATTACATCAATAATTGTGTCGCCTACACCGGCACGCACGACAATGATACGACCGTCGGCTGGTTCAACTCAGAGGCCGGCGCCGGCTCGACGCGGGACGCCATCGAGATCGCCCGCGAACGCGACTATTGTTTAAAATACCTCGCGTCCGACGGTGCCGAGATCCACTGGGATTTTGTCCGCGCCGTTTGGGCTTCGGTTGCGGATACCGCGATCGTGCCAATGGCGGATCTGCTCGGTATCGGCACCGAGGGACGCATGAACCTGCCCGCCTCCGCATCAGGAAATTGGCATTGGCGAATGACAAAAGACTCGATCTCGGATGAGATCGCTAAGCGTTTAAAGGAGCTAACGGAAATATATGGGCGTAATGGGAAGTGATGTTATGAAAAAAAGAGATTTAACGCAAAGTCACAAAGTGGCAAAGCCGCAAAGTCAAAACAATAAAATTTGGCGCTTCGTCGGAGAGTTTCGTTCTATAAAACTTTGCGTCTTTGCCACTTTGCGTCTTTGCGTTGTAATACTTCTTCTCTCATTCGCCGTCTTGGCGCTATCTCCGACGGTCGAGAAGGTCGATCCGCCGAATTGGTGGACGGGCATGACGATAAATCCGGTCCGCGTTCTTCTTCGCGGCACCGACCTGAAAAACGCAACTGTTCTCGTTCCCGCTGGCAGCGGTTTGACGACCGGGAACCTCAAATGGAGCGATAACGGCCATTACCTGTTCTTCGACCTCACCATCGGCCCAAACGCCAAACAAGGCCGACACAAGCTAAAAGTCACAAAGCCGAACGGCTCGACCGATTTCAATTTCGACATCCTGCCGCGTGCTCCCCGCGAAGGCAAATACCAGGGCTTCACGCCCGACGATGTCATTTATCTGCTGATGCCCGACCGATTTGCCGACGGCGACCCGTCGAATAACGACCCGGAAAAATCAAAAGGCCTTTATGATCGCAGTAAGACTCGTCGTTACCACGGCGGTGACCTGCAAGGCGTGATAAACAAGCTGCCCTATCTTAAATCGCTGGGTGTGACCGCTATCTGGACGACGCCCGTTTACGACAATAACGACAAACTCGATACCAAAGAGGTTTATGACGGCGAGGCGACGACCGGCTATCACGGTTACGGGGCGGTCGATATGTATGCGGTGGACGAGCATTTCGGCGACGCAGCGAAATTAAAAGAGTTGACCGACAAGGCCCATGCGCTCGGCCTCAAAATGATTCAAGACCAGGTCGCCAACCACACCGGCCCGTTCCACGTCTGGGCAAACGACCCGCCGACACCGACGTGGTGGAACGGTACTGCCGCCAAACACATCTCAAACAACTGGCAAAAATGGACGACAATGAACCCGCGTGCGACCTATCAGACGCAGCGGAGAAATCTCGAAGGCTGGTTCGTCGACATCCTGCCGGATTTCAATCAGGACGACCCCGAGGTCGCTAAATACCTGATTCAAAACAGCATCTGGTGGGTTGAGCGTGCTGGATATGACGCGATCCGCATGGACACGCTGCCGCACGTGCCCCGCACATTCTGGTCGAAATGGGGCGGGGCAATTAAACGCGAATATCCGAAGCTGAACATCCTCGGCGAGCTTTTCGACGGCGATCCGGCATTGCTCGCGTATTTCCAAACGGGACGCAAAGGTCACGATGGCATTGATACACAGATCGACACGCTGTTTGATTTCACGCTTTATTATGCGATCCGCGACGCCTTTGCACAGGGCAAACCGGTGCGCGAAATCTCGCAGACATTTGCCCACGACTGGCTGTATCCGCGTCCCGAGGTGCTGACGACCTTTCTCGGAAACCACGATGTCGGACGATTTATGGGCGAAAAGGGCGCCACTATCGAAGGCCTGAAACTCGCCGACACGCTCATGATGACCTCGCGCGGCACGCCGATCATTTATTACGGCGACGAAATCGCAATGCCCGGCGGCGGCGATCCGGATAATCGGCGCGATTTTCCCGGCGGTTTTCCCGGCGATAAGCGAAATGCCTTCACCGCGTCGGGCCGCACGGCAACCGAGAACGAGATTTGGAGCTATCTTGCAAAACTAGGCAAATTACGGCAGGAACTCGATCCGCTCCGCCGCGGAAAAACACTCGATCTCCTCGACGAAGAGCAGCAGATGGCATATGCCCGCGTGACCGACAAGGCGGCCGTGATCGTCGTGTTCAACAACGATGTCAAACCCGCAGCCATTAGCTTTGATATATCGATGATCAAACAAATTGCCGCAAACACGGTATTGCGGGACGCACTTGGTAAGACAGCGGATGTCCGGGTTAACAAGGGTGTCGTGAGCTTTACAATGCCTTCGCGTTCGGCGGCAATATTAGTAGCAAATAAATGAACGACAAACCGCTTTCAGCACAGACTGCATTGATAACCGGCGGAGCGACCGGTATCGGGCGGGCGTTTGCCGAAGCTTTGCTGGACACTGAGATCGGCGCGGTGGTTATCGCATCTCGCCGAGGCGAGATTTTGGAACAAGCGTCCGCCGATATGAATGCGAAACACGGCGAGCGTGTTACGCCATACACATTCGATATCCGCGACCGACGGCAAACTGAGGCTCTCGTAAAATATATTGAGACGAAATTTGGAGCGGTTGACATCCTGATCAATAACGCCGGCCTTGCTGTACCAGAGACGGTTACCGAGATCACCGCCGACGGATGGGACACGGTGCTGGACACCAATCTTCGCGGTGCCATGTGGCTGACGCAGCTCGTGCTGCCGCGAATGCTGGAGCTGGATTTTGGCGATATCGTCAACGTTTCTTCGCAGGCCGGGAAGAACGGATACGCGGACGTTCCCTCATATTGTGCGTCTAAATTCGGTCTGCTCGGCTTTGCCGAATCCGTCCGCGACGACATGCGCGGGCGCGGTGCAAACATTCGCGTTTTTAATTTCTGCCCGGGTCTGGTAGATGTGGAATCGGCCGGTGATCAAGCGCCGCGGGCCGGATTTATTCACATTCGCAATATGGCGAAAACGCTTGTTTACGCTTTATCGCTTGACCGTAACGTTAATCTTGAGGACATTAGCATCTACTCACGTTGAGGAAATTTATGGAAAACAAACCGAAGCTAACTTTTTGGCAGATCTGGAACATGAGTTTCGGATTTATGGGCATTCAGATCGGTTTTGCGCTTCAGCAGGCAAACATGTCGCCGATCTATAAATATCTCGGCGCCGAAGAGAGCAATTTGCCGTATCTATGGCTTGCGGGCCCGATCACAGGTTTGCTGATCCAGCCAGTTATCGGGGCAATGTCAGACAGGACATGGAATAAACTCGGTCGCCGGCGTCCGTTCTTTCTGGTCGGCGCAATTCTCTCGAGTATTTGTTTGTTGTTAATGCCGTTCTCTTCGGCCGTGTGGATGGCCGCCGGACTGCTTTGGATACTCGATTTCAGCATCAACACGAGCATGGAGCCGTTTCGCGCGTTTGTCGGCGACAAACTCCCTGAGGAGCAGCGGACGACCGGTTTTGTAATGCAATCGTTTTTTATCGGCATCGGTCAAACGCTTGCAAATTCAGCACCGTTTATTTTGGCGGCATTGGGTGTAACAGGCGTGATGGCGAGCGGGATTCCACATGCGACGCTGTGGGCTTTCATAATCGGAGCGGTTTGTTTTCTCGGCGCAGTCTTGTGGACTGTTTTGACCGCCGACGAATATCCGCCACCCGACATGGACGAATTTCGGCGAAAGCAAGCCGAGGGGAATGTTGTCACGACGATTGTTAAGGAAATTATCGACGCGCTAAAAGATATGCCATCGACAATGAAGCAGTTGGCAATCGTACAATTTTTTACGTGGTTTGCCCTTCCATGTATGTGGCAGTATTACGGTTTGGCAGTGGCAAAGCACGTCTTTCTCGCCCCGGATGAAAAATCTCCGCTTTTCGCTCAGGGCACTGAATGGGGAGGGCTGTCATTTGGCGTGTACAATGCCGCGTGTTTCCTGGTCGCGTTCCTT
>JAYVER010000121.1:0-2083 GCA_043748725.1 Chloracidobacterium sp.
GGCAGCCTTCTCGATCGGATTCGCAGCAAGCAGGCGCGCGTCGGCGTCATCGGTCTCGGCTATGTCGGCTTGCCGCTAATTGTCGAATTTTGCCTGAAAGGCTTTGATGCCGTCGGCTTTGAGGTCGATGAAACAAAGACCGCCGAAATCAATGCTGGGCGCTCGTATATCGTTGATGTCACTAGCGATAACCTGAAAAAATGCGTTGACGCAGACCGTTTGACCGCGACGACGGATTTTAGCAAGCTTGCGATGTGCGACGTAATTATCATCTGCGTCCCGACACCCTTGCGCAAAACGAAAGATCCGGATATGTCGTACATCCTGACCGCCGGCGGCGAGATTCAAAAATATTTGCGGCGCGGCCAGCTAATCATCCTAGAATCGACAACTTATCCCGGCACGACAGACGAGGTTTTGAAGCCGATGTTCGAGGAGCGCGGTTTCAAACTTGACGAAGATTTTCTGCTCGCGTTTTCGCCGGAGCGTGTCGATCCGGGCAATCCACAGTTTCAGACGCACAATATTCCGAAAGTTGTCGGCGGATGTTCGAACGATTCGACGGAGATTGCTGCACTGCTCTACGGCCGGATCGTCGGGCAGGTTCACACTGTTTCGTCGGCACGCGTCGCCGAGGCCGCTAAGCTCTGGGAAAACACATTTCGTGCAATAAACATCGGCATGGCAAACGAGATGGCTAAGCTCTGCAACGCCCTCGGCATCGACACCTGGGAAGTTGTCCGTGCGGCGGCGACCAAGCCATTTGGCTTTATGCCCTTTTATCCGGGCCCCGGCATCGGCGGCCACTGCATACCGCTCGACCCGCATTACCTGTCGTGGAAAGCTCGCCAGCACGGTTTTGATTCGCAATTTATCTCGTTGGCAGAACAGGTCAATTCGACGATGCCGAATTACGTTGTCGAGCTTGCTACCAATGCTTTGAATGATGCAAAAAAAGCCGTCAACGGTTCGAAAATTCTCATTCTCGGAGTCGCATATAAGAAAGACATTGACGATATGCGCGAGTCACCCGCTTTGTCGATAATCGACTTGCTACGCGCCGACGGAGCCGATGTTTATTACCACGATCCGTTCGTGCCTACGGTCACTTTCGATCAAGCTTACACGATCGGTGACGCCGAGCCGCTTTACAACAAAGAGCTGACCGACGATCTGATCCACGAATCAGACTGCGTCATCATCTGCACCGAGCATTCGCCGGTTGATTATGGCCGCGTCTGCGACCTCGCGTCGCTTGTCGTTGATACGCGAAATGCCCTTTCGCCGGAAATTCGAAAAGATTGCAAGGCAAGAATCGTCAGACTCTAATGCTCAAGGTTCTCAACATCGCCGGAGCGCGGCCTAATTTTATGAAGGTCGCGCCGATCTACGCCGAGATGAAGCGACGTTCGGCTGAGTTTGCTCCGATGATTGTGCATACCGGTCAGCATTATGACGCGGTAATGTCCGATTCTTTTTTCGACGATCTTGGGATGCAGAAACCGGACGTTCATCTTGGCGTCGGCTCAGGTTCTCACGCGGTGCAGACGGCGAAGATCATGACCGAATTCGAGCCGGTCGTTTTAAGAGAGAAGCCGGATTGGGTGCTTGTGGTCGGTGATGTAAATTCGACGATCGCCTGTGCTTTGGTTTGTGCGAAGCTTGGGGTTAAGGTCGCGCATGTCGAGGCCGGGTTACGTTCACGTGATCGCTCGATGCCGGAGGAGATCAACCGCATTCTGACCGACTCGATCTCCGATCTGCTATTTACGACCTCGCAGGACGCGGACGAAAACCTGTCGCGAGAGGGAATTCCCGCTGACAGGATTCGGTTTGTCGGCAACGTGATGATCGACTCGCTGATGGATCATCTGAAGATTGCCGAGTCATCGACGGTTCGAGAAAAGCTTGACGTTGAAGCCCAAGATTATGCTGTGCTGACACTTCATCGGCCCTCAAATGTCGATGACAGCAAAACCCTTTCCGGCATCATGGATGCCCTCATCGCGGTCGCGAAAAAGCTGCCGATCATATTTCCGGTTCATCCGCGGACGCGCGCAAAAATAGAGGAATTTGGCTTCGG
>JAYVER010000122.1:0-14450 GCA_043748725.1 Chloracidobacterium sp.
AAAAAAGTTTCCATGCCGCTCGGCTTCGCACCTCATAAATATGCGCCCGGATGGATCGATCCAGTTCCCGTGCGCTTTTGTCTCTAAACATCGCGGAGCCCCGGAGATGAGCCTTCAGGATATCTACGCTTCACCGGAAGTGCGAGAGATCATAAAACAGGCTCCCGATATGTGGGATTTTTGCAAAGGCTGCAAGATCGGCTGTCCGTATGAAGTCTCGGCGTACCGAAATAACCCGTGGACCGCGATCCGGAGCGCGATGGAATTTTTGCAGATCGTATAACGAATGTCGCAATTCGTCAATCAACAAAATATCGCATTACAGGCGACGGGTGTCGTAAAACGGTATAAAAACGGTACCGAGGCTGTGCGCGGCATTGATCTGGAAGTCTCGTGCGGGGAATCGATCTCCATCCTCGGTCCGAACGGGGCCGGTAAGACCACGTTTCTTCGAATGCTAACTACGGAACTCGAACCGACCGCCGGGACGGTATCCATTTTTGAGATCGATGCGATCAGGGAGCCGCAGAAGGCGAAAACAAAAATAGGCGTCACACCGCAGGAAGCCGGGGTTTTCGAAACACTCAAGGTGCGGGAACACATCGAGCTTTTCGGGCGGCTAAAGGGATTAACGAAAGAAAAGTCCCGCTTGCAAACCGATAAGCTGCTTTCCGACGTCGATCTGCTTGAATACGAGCAAAAAAAAGTCGGCGAGCTTTCCGGAGGCCAACGACGGCGAATGCTCATTGGCCTTGCACTCATCGGCGATCCGCCGTTGCTGATACTTGATGAACCAACCACCGGGCTAGACCCCATTTCCCGACGCACTGTTTGGGATCTGCTGAAAAAAATTATCGCCGGCGGCACAACCGTCATATTTTCCACTCATTATATGGAAGAGGCGGAGCAGTTGAGCCAGCGCATCGCATTTATAGATTCGGGAAAGATCGTCGCGCTCGGAACATTGGCTGAGCTGCGGGAACGGTTTCCGCTTCGTTATCGAATGCGATTCACGCGGAACCTATCGGTCACGCAGCCGGAGACTCTCTTTTTTGAGAGTTTCGATGAGGTGCATGCGTTTATTCAGGAGACCGAGCCCCAAGAGTATCAGATCGCAACATCTTCCCTAGAGGATGTTTATTTTTCGCTAGTCGGTGAACAGTTGAACGGAAATGGCGACGGTCAGCTCGAAAAAAAATGAAGCGCTTTTCGGACATTTATTGTATTTTTCGTATCCATCTCGCTCGTCTGCGGGCCGAATCGGGTCCGTTTTTACTCGCCGCGATTGTTTTTCCGCTCGGAATGTTCCTCTTTGCCAACGGCGTGGGCGGGCAGAACTCCGATGATCTCACACCAAGTATAAAACTGCGTTTTGTCGCCGCATCGCTTGTCTTTTCGCTTTCTCTCACGGCAATCAGCTGGTTCGGCTACTTGCTGCTCGAAAATCGTTTTACGGGCCGCCTAAAACTCTTTGCGACGCTGCCGATCGCTCCGTCGTCATACGTGCTCGGTGTGCTGATCTTTGCGCTCGGCCAGGGCGTATTGGGCAGCATGTCACTACTCGCGGGTGCCAAACTTCTCGGGGTTGAATTTACGATTGATAGCATCGAAAGCATTTTTCTATTGATGATCGTTGTGTTTCTGGCTATTCTCTCTCTGGCTGGGCTGAGCGTGGTCATAGCTGCCCGCGTACGCAGCTTTGCAGCCGGTTCGCTGATGACCGATGCGCTTGGCGGCGGGCTTGTCCTGCTCGCACCGGTGTACTATCCAGTCGAAACGCTGCCGACCGCCTTTCGCTGGATCTCGAAAATATTGCCGACGACATATATTTTTCAGGCGATCAACAAAATTCTCTCGGGTGATCTTATAATTGGAACTGAATTGGCGGTGCTATGCGGGATGGCTGTCGTCACGCTGCTTGTAGGTTTTTGGCAGATGTCGTGGAGGGAAGCCTAGATTAATCAGCGACGCATTTTAGTGCTCACTCTGTCATTTGGGTCAGGTCATGTGAGAGCGGCCCAATCGGTCGCGTCGGCGCTTGGTCGGGAGTCACAGAACGCCGAGATCCGCGTCGTCGATGCGCTGGAAAATTGCCGATTCCTGTTTCGGGTTTTTTACGTCTGGCCGTATTGGATGATGATCCGGTATGCACCGCGGTTATGGAATAAATTTTTTCACGCCCGTGTAGAGAGAAAAGATGAGCAAACCGCTCCTGTTTGGGCATGGCGTAATGGCTGTAGGCAAGTCTTTTATGAAATCGCGGCATTTCAGCCCGATGCGATTATTGCGTGCGAAGTCGGAGCAAACGAGCTCGCCGTCATTGCCAGACGCGATAACCTGACGAACGCCGAGATCTTTAATGTTATCACCGATTTTGAGACCGAACCGATTTGGGTCAAACCTGAAATTGCAGGATTTGCGGTTGCGACAGAGGAAGTAAAAACCCAACTGCAAGACTGGGGAATTTCTGGCGGCAAAATCAAAGTTTGCGGCATCCCAATAGACGTGAGCTTCAGCGAAAAACACGACGCAAATGAGACAAGATTGCGATTCGGTTTGGACAGCCGTCCGATTGTTCTGTTGATGGGCGGCGGAATGGGCCCCACCAGAATGGATGAAGTTGCAGTCAGACTATTGAAAACGGGAAAGGACCTGCAAATTGTTGCCATTCCGGGAAATGACAAAAAAGCCTCTGCCCGGCTTAAAGCCCTTCCAAAACCCCTGTCGGGTAAGTTACAGGTCTTGAACTGGACGGATCAGGTTGCCGCGTTGATGCAGATTTCGTCAATTTTGGTGACGAAACCCGGTGGTCTCACTCTCAGCGAGGCCGCTGCCTGCCGCTTGCCGCTTGTTTTATTCGATCCAATTCCGGGACCCGAAGAATCGAACGCCGCCCGATTTGTCGCGGCGGATGCGGCGATCATGACGCGAGGTTCGGCAGAAACTACAGCTGCGGTTTTACGGCTTTTGAGAGAAAGAGTCGGGTTATGTGAAATGTCCGCAAACATAGCGAAACTCGCCCGTCCCGACGCTGCCCGCGAAATCGCCAATTTTGTTTTGGAAAAGATCGGAGCAACAGCGATTTCAAAAAAAAACCAAACGGGGGATCAGAATAAGGTGATTGCCGACGAAAGGTTCGCCGGATCGGGTCTCGCTGTTAAATGAATATTTTAGCCGTTAAAACTTTAAGTAAAGCTCAAACAGCTAGCGCCGAAAGGTCGCCTCCCGGTCCGATTTTGATTCTGACGATCGCCAATGGCGCTGGGCACACACAGGCGGCGAAGGCAATCGCCTCGGCGTGGCAACAGTTGGATACGCCGATTCCGGCACGCGTCATCGACGTTTCCGACTTTATGTCGCCGCTTGCCCGTTTTACTCATGTTACGGCTTATCTGTGGTTGGTAAAAAATGCACCGGCGGTTTGGGAGAAGATCGACAATTATCAGAAAAAACAAACACAAACCAGCCCGGAGTGGTTTTATCGCCGTGAGTGCCGGAAGCTGTTTGATCTGGCGCGCGAAATTCAACCTAGCGCGATCGTCGCAACCGAGGTCGGATGCGGCGAGATCGCGGCTCTGATCAAACGTGATTTGCAGTTACAAATTCCGCTCGTCGCCGTAAATCCTAATTACGAAGCAGACCGCGCGTGGGTTCAGCCGGAAGTCGATTTGTATTGTTTGGTGACCAACACAATGTGCCAAGGTTTTGTTCGCAACGGGGCGCGTACGGATGAAACGTTTGCGTGGGGCGTTCCGATGCAGCCCAAATTTGCTGTTCCGAGCGAGTACGAAAGAGCAGATGAACGCCAAAAAATTTGTAAATGGCTTGATTTAGAGCCTGATACTCCGCTGATTTTAATTTCAGGAGGCGGCGAAGGGTTGGGCAAAATCGAAGAAATAACTAAAAATTTGCTACAATCTGAAATTTCAGCTTCGATCATTGTTCTGGCTGGAAATAACAAAAGAGTAAAAGGGAATTGCGAAAAATTAAAGGCGGACTCGGCTAGCGAAAGACGGTTACGCGTGGTCGGTTGGACAAATCGTGTTCCTGAACTCTTTCGGACAGCGGACATTATGGTCTCTAAGCTCGGAAATACATTTGACGAAGCCATGGCGTGCGGCTTGCCGATCGTCGCTTTGCCGCCACCGCCGGGCGCTGAGCGGGTGCAGTATGAAACGCTCGAAAAACTTGGGGTCGGACGCGGTGTACAAACCGTCGCCGAGGCCGTCGCCACGGTTATCGGATTACTGAAAAATAATGCCACATTGGAGCAGTTGCGAAAAAATGCCGCCAAACTTGGCCAAAACGATGCGGCTGCAAAAGTGGCGTTGTGGTTAAGGGAGCGCGTCGAAACGCGATACTTAACAAACGCCGGAGCGTGATACATGACTGGAGAGCAAGCACCATGATTGCATTTTGGGGTTAATCGTCTATTCATTTTCAATTTGTTAGCTTTGTAACGTCGAAAAAAATACACTCGGAGATATTTATGAAGAAAACTATTTTATTTTTGGTCGTCGCTTTTTTTGGCGTGATGAGCATCACTGCCCAAACTAAAAATAACGGCCGAGCGTTCACCGAATCGTTGATGCAGGACACATGCGAATTTACGACTACCGGCCGCAATACGTATTTCATTCTCGAACCCGGTTACCAACTCACTCTCGAAGACAAAGCCGGTGGACGGCTCGTCATCACGGTGCTTACCGACACAAAAAAAATCGGCAACGTCGAGACACGCGTAGTCGAGGAGAACGAGTCTAAGAACGGTAAAACTGTCGAGGTCTAGCGTAATTTCTTTGCGTTCTGCCGGCAGACGAGCAGCGCTTATTATTTCGGCGAGGAAGTGGACATCTACAAGGGCGGTAAAATAGCGAATCACGAAGGCGCATGGATAGCCGGAGGCAAAAACAAAGCGGGGATTTTTAGTCCGGGACTCGCTTTGCTCGGCGCAAGATTTTACTCGGAAATTGCGCCGGGTGTTGCTATGGATCGAATGGAAATCATCAGCACGAGTGAGACGAAAACGACTCCGGCGGGAACTTTCAGCAGCTGTTTGAAGGTTGAAGAAACAACAGACCTCGACGCGAAAGATATAGAATTTAAAATCTTTGCACCGGGAATCGGAATAATTCAGGATGGAGATTTACTGCTTACGAAATATGGCTTCCAAAAGTGATGCTGAAGCTCGCACGGAGTAAGGGCGAATAGTATGTTTGATTATGGATTTGAGATTTACAAAGAGAACATATCTCCTCGCGCATATCTAGTGAAATGAGCGATTGGAGTATCAACACAATTTTGGTTGCCGGTTCGGCGTTTCTGTTGTTCGCGCTCTGCGCGTGGGGCGTTATATATTATGTGACTTACGCCGTTCGCTCGCAGGTTTTAGGTGAAACGATTTGGCGCGGGAACACTAAAATAAACGCGGTCGCGTTGACTTTTGATGACGGGCCTTCACCGGATACGCTGGGAATTCTCGACATATTGCATGTCGAAAATGTAAAGGCGACTTTTTTCCTGGTCGGAGGCAATGTCGAAAAATATCCGGCAATCGCCCGGAAAATAATCGACGACGGACACGAGATCGGCAATCATTCCTTTTCGCACCCGATTTTTCTGTTTTGTGCATCTAACAAAACGCGACGCGAACTTGAAAATACACAGGAGATCATTAAAAACGCGACCGGAGTTTTGCCAACGATAGCGCGTCCGCCGTGCGGTGTACGCTCGCCCAGGTACTTTGCGGCGACTAGAGAGCTAGGCCTGCAAACGATCCAATGGAGCGATACGGGTTTTGACTGGAAGAATATATCGGCGACGAAAATCGCGGAAAATGTTATAAATACTGTTCAAAGCGGTTCGATCGTCTTGCTTCACGACGGTGACAGCGCCGGAAAGCGTGACAGACGATCTACGGTCGATTCGATACCGCTGATCCTGACCGGGCTGCGAGCAAAGGGACTGGAGGTAGTGCCGCTGAGGCAGCTATTGTCGCTACCCGAGGTGAACGAAAAGGGCGATACAATTCACAAAATTTCATTGCAAAGCACTCAAATATGAAGACAAACTTTGATTTGAACAATATTTTTTTAAGACCGGTTTCCCCGGTCTTGTTTCTGGACTTTGACGGAACAGTGTCAAAACGTGACGTGATCGACGCGATTCTCGAAGAATTTGCCGACGATCGATGGCTCGAAGTCGAGCAGGAATGGGTCGATGGCAAGATAGGATCGCGCGAATGTCTTCGACAGCAGTTTGAGCTTGTCCGGGCCACGCCTGATGAAATGGACGAATATCTTTGCGGTTTCGGACTCGATGAAGGCGTTACGTCTATACTTGACCTGTGCGGCGAAATCGGCATGCGGGTACATATCGTCAGCGACGGTTTTGAATATTATATCCGCCGCATGCTCAGGAAAGGGATCGAGGATCAGGAGAAAGTGCACAATATTGGCGTCTGGGCGAATGAACTGATCCCGGTTGCCAAAGATCAATGGCGGACAGATTTCCCCCACCTGTTGGATGTTTGCAGCGACGGGTGTGCGACTTGCAAACCGGCGATGATGAAAATGAACGCGTCATTCGGTGCTCCGACTATATTTATCGGCGACGGCCTGTCGGATCGTTTTGCTGCCCAGAGGGCGGACATTGTGTACGCAAAGCAAAAATTGGCTGAATTTTGCGGGCGAAATAAGATTCCGCATATCGAATACGCTAATCTTAATCAAGTCGCCGAAAGTTTCAGAGAGGCAACGGAATCGCTTCCGGCAGCATTTAACGGTGTATTGGGAGAATTGTCGATCAGTCCGGCGTAAACATAAAAATAACGGCGAATTACTCATTTAACGTTTATGACAATGACAAACACAACACGCGCGCTGCACCAGATCGAACGCCGCCATACCGAGGACGAATTGCTGGAAATGGAGAGCAAGTACTGTTCGTTTGGCGACACGGTACACTATCTCGATCCGCCGAAATTTTTTGAAAGGGCAGAAGGAAGTTATCTCTACGACGCCGACGGAACTGCGTTTCTCGACCTGCAAATGTGGTATTCGGCGGCTAGTTTCGGCTATGGCAATCCACGGCTCAATAATGCCCTGAAGTCGCAGATCGACAAGCTGCCGCAACTTGCGTCGCAATACCTGCATACGGAAAAGGTCGAACTTGCGGCCGCCATCGGACGGCTTAACGAATCTAAGTTTGGCGAAACAGGGCGCGTCCATTTCAACGTCGGCGGTTCGCAGGCCGTCGAAGACTCGCTGAAACTCGTCCGTAACGAGACAGGCAAGAGCCTGGTTTTTGCTTTTCAAGGCGGTTATCACGGACGAACATTGGGGGCTTCAGCGATAACGTCGAGTTTTCGCTACCGCCGCCGATTCGGGCATTTCAGCGACCGCGCGCACTTTGTTCCTTTCCCGTATTGCTTTCGCTGTCCGTATGGCATGAAACGCGATACGTGCGAACTTTACTGCGTCGATCAGTTCGCCAAAAATTTTGACACGGAGTACAACTCTTTTTGGGACGCAAAGGCACAGGAGTCCGAGTTTGCGGCATTTTACGTGGAAGCGATTCAGGGAACCGGCGGTTACGTCATTCCGCCCGAAGGCTATTTTCCGGCACTCAAAAAGATCCTCGACGAACGCCATATTTTAATGGTCGACGACGAAATTCAAATGGGTTTTTACCGTGCGGGCAAGTTTTGGGCGATCGAAAACTTTGGCGTTACGCCTGACATCATTGTATTTGGCAAAGCACTCACAAACGGATTGAATCCACTCTCAGGTGTTTGGGCGAAAGAAGGTTTGATATCGCCGGACAAATTTCCGCCGGGCTCAACACATTCGACATTCTCGTCCAACACGCTCGGAACTGCGGTTGCCCTTGAGTTGATGCACATGATGGCTGAGACCGATTACGAATCGATAACCCGTGTAAAAGGTGCGTATTTTCTAGAGCAGATCAAGGAATTGCAGCGCAAGTATCCGAAAGTGATAGGCCACACGGATGGGATCGGGATGGCATTGCGGATAGAGATTTGTCAGGCGGACGGGTTCGAGCCAGACCGCGAATTGTGCGATAAGATATTTGCCGAGGGCATGAAGGGCGACCTCGATGTTTCGGGCAGAAAAATGGGTCTGGTTTTGGATGTCGGCGGTTATTATAAAAACGTCTTTACGCTGGCACCGTCGTTTGAAATAACTAATGAAGAAATTGATCTGTCGATCGAGATGCTCGAAATGCTGATTCGACGCTGCGCGCCGGAGAGAATATAGATGCTGTTGTCGAG
Source organism: Chloracidobacterium sp. (assembly GCA_043748725.1). Lineage (GTDB taxonomy): Bacteria > Acidobacteriota > Blastocatellia > Pyrinomonadales > Pyrinomonadaceae > OLB17. Next base: position 8,294 of record JAYVER010000122.1, read on the forward strand.
AATAACCGAGCAAATTGAAAAACTGGCTTTGCGGACCAACCCAAGACTCGCCCTTGCAATGCTTGGCAAAATGCCGCCGTCCGTGATCTCAGAATTGCAAAAATTGCGTTTTCGGCAGACGTTGAAACTCGCGAGCCAAACGCCGTTTTATTCGGAGCAATTTCGACGCCGAAATATCGACGTTCGAAAAATAACACACCCCGAACAGCTTGGCGATTTTTTTACGACGAGCGACGATCTGAAAGAGTACGGTGCGGAAGCCTTTCTCGCCGGGCGCCCCGATACGGTATTTGAGACAACCGGAACGACATCCGCTGCACCAAAACATATATATTTCTCGAACCGCGAGTTAAATCAGATGGGACGGTTGAGTGCGATTGGCCTGTATCAATTGGGACTGCGGCGAGAAGATAGGGTGTTGAGCGCGTTTGACGCATCATTTTGGGTGTCCCCGGCGGTTGTGCGGACAGCTTTTCAATACCTGGGATGTTTTCATGCCGAAGCGGGAAAGATCGCCCCGCTCGACTTTTATGATCGGGCGATCGTCTATAAGCCGACGGTAATTTTTGGCGAGCCGTCATGGCTCGTGCGTCTTTCGGAGATCGCCGAAAAACGCGGCGTCTGGGACGTTAAGTTTTTGTTCGCCGGCGGTGAAAACATTGCCGAGGAAACGCGGTCTGAAGTTGAACGTATCTGGAACGCGCCGTTTCACATGAATTATGGGCAAACCGAAGCGTTTGGCGTAATTGGCGTCGAATGTGCGGAACACAACGGGTATCACCGCAACGATCTGAACTTCTTTTTTGAAACGCCTGAATCCAATTCGGATGGCGAGGGCGAATTAGTATATACGACGTTGACGCGGGACGTTATGCCGCTGATACGTTATCGCTCGACGGATGTTACGCGAATGATCGATGAGCCGTGCGAGTGCGGTCTTGTCGTTAAACGGCTCGCGAAGATCAAGGGACGCGTAGACGAAATGATTGTCTGCGGCATGGGCAATATTAGCCCGTGGGTTTTCGCCGAGTTGTTAAGAGGAGCCGCGAACGCCACGGACGAATGGCAAGTTCGTGTCTGGCATGAAAACCGAAGGGATGTCGTCGATATCTGTGTCGAAGCAAACGATTTCAACGCACCCGATGTTCGGTCCCTGTTAGTCGACGATATTACGCGGAATATGCAGATGAGATTTCCGGATTTTCAAAAAAATCTCGAAATGAAATTGTATGATCTTCGTGTTTCAGCGGTTGAGCGGGGCAGTCTGAGAAACGGGCGCAAATTGAGGCGGCTGATCACTCTCGATAAACCGCCGTCGGGGACTCGCTTTGTGGAAACATATCAGCCGGCGTCGAATATTGAATTAGTCACTGCTGATATCGGAATGGCAGGAGAATGATGTCGTTTGGGACATTCGACTCGCTAATGACACTTCGTCATCTCAAAATGTCTCATTCCGAAAGCTGTGTCGGGGGCGAAAACCCGCTGCGTTATGAAAGGTTTTGTCTTAATTATTTTTACTGCTTTATTTCATCTGCCCGCGATGCAATATGCTGCGTGGGCGCAGCAAATCGTTGAAAAGTCACATTTGCGCGTGATCGTTACGGATACGCAAAATAAGGTAGTCGTTGGTGCGAATTGCTCATTGCTAAAAGAAAAGCTCGTTGTCGCTCAAAAGCTGACTGACGAAAGCGGTACGGCTGTTTTCGATACTATCGTGACAGGCAGCTACGATCTCAGGATCGAAAAAGCCGGTTTTCAAAATCTTAAAAAACCGCAGATCAGTATCGACTCGAAGCCGTTGGAAGTTGCGGTCATTCTGAACGTCGCGGATGTTGCGGCTCAGGTTACCGTCGATAACCCATTGGATGGCACGGTCGGCGTTGAGGCGGGATCGTCGCCGCCGGCGGGAAAATTGAATGGCAGGGCAATCGAGCGTTTGCCGCTTGCAACCCGTCGCGTTGACGAAGCTATACCGCTGGTGCCCGGCGTCATCCGCTCCTCGAATGGCGAGATCAGCATCAACGGAGCGTCAGAGCAGCAAAGCGCCTTTCGCGTCAACGGGGTCAATGTCACCGATCCCGCAAGCGGAAATTTTCGCCTTAATCTGCCGGTGGATGCGGTCGAATCGGTGCAGGTATTTCGCCATCCATATTCGGCTGAATATGGTCAATTTACGGGCGGTCTGACCGATATCGAGACCAGACGCGGCGGCGATAAGTGGCATTTCGAGTTAAACGATTTTCTACCCGATTTTCGATTTCAAAATGGTAAAATTCACGGAGTTCGGGACGACTCGCCGCATCTTAATTTCAACGGCCCGCTTATTAAAAACCGGCTGTTTATTTCGCAGTCGCTTGGCTACAGCATCTCAAAGGTTCCCGTTCGCGGATTGGTTTTTCCAAACAACGAAACCATATCCGAATCGCAGAGCTATTTTACGCAGCTCGATTTTCTCGCGTCGTCGACCCATTCGGTTATTGCGACGATAGGGATTTTTCCGGAACGACAGAGTTTCGTGGGTCTCGACTTTTTTCGGCAGCGCCCGGTCACGCCCAATTACAAACAAAAGGATTATGTCGTCACGCTCCACGATAACTATTCGTTTCAAAATGGCGGTCTGCTCCAATCGACTGTTTCGTATAAGCGCTTTCTAGCCAATGTTTGGGGACAGGGACGTGGGGAGCAAACGATTACACCGGTGGGTGAATTTGGCAATTATTTCTCCGAGCAAGCCCGTCATTCATCACGAACGGAGTTTTTTGTAACCTATGATCTGCCCGCTCGGCAATTTTTGACAGGTACCCACAATATTAAGGGCGGTTTTAATTTTTCAGCCGTCTCAAATTGGTTAAGTTATGCCGCACGTCCCGTAAACATCAGGCGCTTTGACGGAACGCTGGCCGAAAGGACGACTTTTCAAACCGTAGTTCCGACCAGCGTCAAAAATCGAACATACACAGGTTTTATTCAAGATCGTTGGATCATTCGTCCAAACTTTAGTATCGATGCGGGGATAAGGATCGAGGACCAACGCATAGCAAGTGAACGCAATTTTTCACCCAGATCCGGTTTTGCATGGTCGCCTTTCAAGAATGATAAAACCATCCTTCGCGGCGGCATTGGTTTCTTCTACGACAAAGTACCCCTCAATATACGTACTTTTACCCACTATCCGGATCGAACCGTCACACGTTTTCTGGCCGATGGCAGCACGATTCTGGATCGACGGCATTTCGAAAATGTTCTGGTCGATGACCCCTCGCTTTTACCGCTCGATTTCAGAAAGTCGCGAGGAGATATAGGTTTTGTGCCACAAAACCTGACATGGAATTTGCAGCTTGACGAGGTCGTAAACGATCGAGTCAGTCTTCGTGCGAGTTATACACACAGCCGAACAGATCGGATCTATGCGGTCGCGCCCGAGACCGATTACCGGGGACGAACGGCGATTGTCCTCAGCCCGTCCGGTGAGGCAACATATGACTCGCTGGAATTGACCGCGAAATTCACATTACCGAAAGATCTGCCGTTTTATGTTTCATACGTGCGGTCAAAAGCACGAGGCAATCTGAACGATTTTAATAGCTTTTTTGGCGACTTTGGTTTTCCGATCATTCGGCAAAATCAGTTTTCCAATCTTCCGACCGATGTTCCTAATCGACTGCTTGGCTGGGGGAATATTTCATTACCGAAAAAGATCACTCTGTCGCCCATTTTCGAATGGCGAAGCGGATTTCCGTATTCGATACTTGATAATGAACAAAATTTTGTCGGATTGCGAAACGCTGACAATCACCGGTTTCCATCTTTTTTCTCGATCGATGCCGAAATCTCCAAAGATTTTCAGGTAACAAAAAAATATGCGGTCAGGTTGTCGCTTAAAGGCTTTAATCTAAGCGATCACTTTAATCCTCGAAACGTTCGAAACAACCTGGCGGACCCGCAATTTGGGATGTTCTTTAATAACTATCGCCGATATTTTACCGGGGGCTTTGACATTCTTTTCTAGGCCGAGAATGCGGAAGACTTAAGGGCAGTTTTAAATAATATTGGAGATGGATTTATGTTGCTTTTCTTGTCTGACTTTGCCGCTCTCACGCGGCTTCGCGTGAGATATTCACGCAAAGCCGCGAAGAACGCAAGGAAGATGAGAGTGAATTTTTAGAACCGCCCTTAAGAGTCACGGATATAATTCCTTTCCGCTAACGTTTCTGTCTGCGACTTTGAAATTTAGCAAAACCAATCACAATAACGTAGGCCATAACGCAAAGAACTGATATTAAACTGATTACTTTCCCGGTAATTTCTTCAGTGCTTTCTCTCAGTGTTAATCGAAGGTCATACTCTCCTTTGGGAATTGCGAGGCTCAGAAGTCCATCAAACGGGGAAGGCTGGACGATCAAATCCTGAACCTCTCCTTCAATGCGGGTTGTCCAACCCGGATAATAGAACTGTGAAACATAGACGTTCATCTCAGTATCGGCCTTTGCGTGTAACAGAATATTTCGTGATTCCCAGCCTATTACGTTTATCTGGCCTTTTCCGTCGACTATTTTGACTTTTGAAATGCCGTTATCGCCTGCTCCAACTCGCTTTAATAGGCCGTCAAACTCTTTTTCCATTTGCGTATCCCAATTTTCAATATCCTTTGACGTTTCCCAGTCAATGTCGTTCATAGATTCGCTTGAGCGCGGACGGTATTCAGGAGCTTCTCTACTTTTCATTACTTTGGAGTTAACTGTTTCTTGATCTAAGCCTTGAAGCGGGGGAGCCGTTGCTGCCGCCCACAATGTAGCCGGTACCCACGCCGCAATGAGCAAACCAACGATCACTTTAAGAGAGAAGTTTTCGGAAAGGCCGGTTGTTTTAAAAGACGAAATTGCTAACGCGATCAGATAAGTTACCGCTAACGTAATGATCACAGTGAATCTAAATGGAAATTGAATCTTTTGCAGGGGAGAGAATATCAGCCAGATCGGTTTGCTGAGCTCGGTCATCATCAGAAAACTCCCTACTGCCGCTGCAAGCCAAAATATTCCCAATTTTCTATATAATTTATCCGGATTTGCTCGGGAAATGATGAAAGAACAGAAAGCTATCCCCAGAAGGTCGAATAGCAGAAGTAGAATAATTAATTTGTCTTCAGTCCACAGCGAAAAATTTGAGAAAAAAAGCCAGTTTTCGTATGAAAAGTATCCGATGCTCATCCTGTCCAGAAAAACATAGTTCTGCATAGCCATTGCGGGATAAAAATAGATCGCCGATAAGCCGGCTCCAAGCCCCATTGAAACCGCAATCTTTCCGACGTTTATTAACTTCCCGTCAGTCTTTAAAACTGCCGCATAGCATATTGGAACAATTGAAAAAATCAGTGTCGTGGGCAAATGGGTCATGATCAACAAGGCATAGCCGATCGCGAAACCGACAACAGCCAGCCGATTGCCATCCACGATTTTATGCGTAAAGTAGAGAATTAAAGGCAGCCAGACAAAAGACCAAAATTCGGCGAATGAAAACCGAATATAAAGGTCTGAGGCCAAATGATATGGCCCGGCCATATACAAGACGGCGGTGATCAATGCCGACCTTACATCAGTGATCTGTCTGATCCACAAATAGCAGAAGAAACCCGATAAAACCAATGCCAACGCGGCCGAAACGCGCAACTGATACCATCCAAAGACATCATCGGGGAAAAGCGGTTTGAGTAAACTCGTTAAGAAATAGGGTACAGGCGGATAATAGAAAAAAACAGGGCTTCCCAGTCCGCTGTTCATACCAACAAGCCAACGTGGGTAAAGATTGCCATTCCATAATTGTTCGGAAAAATGAATATACCAACTCGCGTGAATTATCCCGTCATCGCTTTGATACGGCGTCCAATAAAGAATGATCAGCAGGGTTAAAACGCAGCCGATCAATATGACAATAATGATCTGTGATCTTTTCATGTAACCACTAGGAACTACGACTGCACCCAAATTTCACACTGAGTTTTTCCAACGCGCTGTACCGTCACCCTGGTCGCAGGACAAATTCTCAATTTTAAATTATCAATTATAAGAGTCCTTTGAATAACCGGAATCTTTTCACGGTTTGGAAGGAATCGCGATTTTTTTGAAAAGTTGGGGGTTATTTGTTTGAGACTTTGGTG
>JAYVER010000123.1:0-5621 GCA_043748725.1 Chloracidobacterium sp.
CTGCGGCGTTTTCGCTTGTCGGAAAAAGATATAGCGGCGAAGGTTTATGACGAGCGGTTCGTGGATTTTATGAACTTTCAGATCGCTCGAAATCGTCAAGTATATCGCGAAGCCATGCCCGGCATTCCGATGCTCAACTGGCGCGGCCGTCTCGCGGTACGCATCTCGTATGTTCTCTATAAAGCGATATTAGCCGAGATCGAGCGGGCAAATTATAATATCTATCGCGGCCGTGTCCGCACCAATTTCCGCCAGAAACTGTGGCTCTCAATGAAAGCTCTGGCCGGCGTCTATGAATAAAAAAGTCGTAATTATCGGCGCCGGTATCGGCGGTCTGGGAGCCGCCGGATTGTTTGCTAAAAAAGGTTACGACGTAACAGTCCTCGAAAAAAATGCTAATTTAGGCGGCCGTGCGAACATTTTCGAGGCGGATGGGTTTCGCTTTGACATGGGGCCGTCATGGTATCTCGCCCCTGATATTTTCGAACATTTCTTTGATCTCATGGGCGAGCGGGTCGAGGATCATCTTGATCTCGTCCGGCTCTCGCCGTCATACCGCATTTTTTTTCGCAAAGACCGCGAAAAGCTCGACATCCATTCCGATATTGAACGAGACGCCGCCGCTTTTGAAGCGATCGAAACAGGTGCGGGCGAAAAGTTGCGTGCATACCTGCTTCAATCTGAGTATCAATACAACGTTGCGACACAGCATTTCATGTACAAAAATTACGACACCATCTTTGATTTTCTAAATAGACGTGTCGCAGCGGAAGGGCAAAAGCTGTCGGTTTTCTCGAAAATGCACACATTCGTGTCGCGTTTCTTTAGATCAAACAAGCTGCGTCAGGTAATGGAATACACGATGGTTTTTCTCGGGACCTCGCCGTATGAGGCTCCGGCCTTATATAACCTAATGTCGCATATGGATTTTAACCAGGGTGTTTTCTATCCGAAGGGTGGTTTTTACGAGCTGATCAAGGCTCTCATAAAGATTGCGGAGAAAAATGGAGTGACATTTCGAACTAATTCGCCCGTCGCCGAAATTATTGTCGAAAATGGCGAAGCAAAAGGCGTTCGACTGAGCGGGGGCGAGGTTGTCGAGACCGATCTGGTTATATCGAACGCGGATATGTGGTTTACCGAGACGAAAATGCTGGAACCGAAATGGCGGACGCATCGAGACCGCTATTGGAAAAAACGCGTGATGGCACCGTCGGCATTCATTATGTATCTCGGCGTGAGCGAAAAACTGCCTAATCTGGCCCATCACAATCTGCTCTTTAGCGAAGACTGGCGAAAGAATTTTGACGACATTTACAAAAACCCGTGCCTCCCGCACGAGCCGTCGCTTTACGTATGCGCGCCGAGTGTGACGGACGCAGGCGTTGCGGCGACAGGCAAGGAAAATCTGTTCGTGCTGGTGCCGATTGCCTCCGATATGACGATTTCGGAGCCGGAAAAAGATGCTTATGCCGACCGCGTTCTCAGTCTCATGGAAAGCGAGATGAACCTGCCGAATTTACGCGAAAAAATTGAATACAAACGCATTTACACGGTTGAAAATTTTGCGGCGGATTACAATAGTTTCAAAGGCTCGGCTCTCGGATTGGCTCACACGCTTATGCAGACGGCGATTTTCCGTCCGAAAAATTATTCTAAAAAAGTAAAGGGTTTATATTACGTCGGAGCGGGAACGAATCCGGGCATCGGCACACAGATATGCCTGATCAGTGCCGAGCTTGTTTATAAACGCGTTCATGGCCTTACGTCCGTCGGGCCTTTGGAGGAACTATAAGGCTGTTCGGGGGATACATAACGAACGCAAAGTAAGATGAGCGGATTTTAGAACTACGCTTTAGAAAAACTTATGCAGTGCGACAAACCAGAAAAGGGCGAAGCCGGACGCGGCGTTGATGAGAGGAAAGGTTTTATAGACCGTAAAGACGCCCCGCGAATTTGAAAAGATTATCGATGCGGTCATCATTGCTATATAAACGAAGCCAAGCACGGCTGCCAGCCATGAAATATAAGGATAGGCAAACGCCGTCGAAGCTGCGTAACACGCGATGCAGAAAATGTGCGTGGCCCTAGGGCCGAGTACGGTTGCAATAGTCGAGAGTCGTGCCTCGCGGTCAGCCTTGATATCGGGAATCGCGGAATATGCGTGCATCGCCGCTGTCCACAAGGCACCCGCTGCGATTATCTCGATCGGCGGATACTCGCCGCCAATCATTTTGTAAGCAAAAACGCCCGGTAAAATGTAGAGGATGTTGAATGCCGAATCGAGAAACGGTTTTGTTTTGGCACGGATCGGCGGTGCAGAGTAAGCGATAGAAAAGAAAAGAAATGCGGCCAACCCCAAAATCACGTGTGTAGAAACGATCGCGGCAAGTATAATAAATGGAATGTTAAACGCGGCTATCGCAATGCCGAGTGTCAACCAGTGTTCGGGACGAACCAACGTTTCGTACCCGGTCTTTTTGGTGTTCAGACGGTCAGTTTCGTAATCAAAAATGTCGTTGACGCCGTATATCAGCAGATTAGCCGGAAACAGGAAATAGATTGCGAATATGCCGCTTCGCCAATCGAGCAGATCGCTTTTTGTCGAGGCCGCGGCTGCGAGACCGACGATGAACGGGCCGAAGATATAGATCCAAAATCGCGGTCGGCTGACCTTTAACAAAAATCGGAAGTTCGGCATACATGCATTATAACTTTAAGGTTGGGCTTTGCCTGTCTTTATACCATCCAAATAGCGCGGCGACGCCGCAATGGCCTTTAATGCAGCGAGCAATTAATCCCAAAAAAATAATTTTAATCTTGGGTCTTTTGGCCTTTTTGGCTGTCGGGGCGTTTTTTATGGTTAACGTCGATCTGCCGCCGTGGTCGCATTGGTTGTCGGGGATGAATGTCGTACTGTTTGCGATTCCCGCGTTTTGGGCGACGCGGCGATGGCTTGGGTGGCGGGATGCAGCGATTTTATGGGCTGTGCTTGGTGTTTATGCTTTGCTGGTCGAAACGTCCGCTATACTAACGGGTTTTCCTTATGGTCATTTCGGTTACTCGGATTTGCTCGGAGTAAAGCTTTTCGGCACGACTCCATGGACCGTATGTCTTGCGTGGACGCCGTTAATGATCGCTGCTTACGCAGTATCGGCGTCGGTTTTTCGTAATCCGATGGTGCGGATTATTTGCGCGGCTTTGATAGTTACTGCGTTCGATTTGGTGCTTGATCCGGGAGCGGTGCGGCTCGGGTTTTGGCATTACGCGGGCGGCGGTGAATTTTACGGCGTTCCGGTTTCAAATTTTGTCGGCTGGCTGGTCAGCGGAGCCGTCGGAGCAGTTTTGATAGAAATTTTCACTTGGCTCAGAAAGCCGCTGCTGCCTATTCCTATCCAACTCGCATCGAGTGCGGTTCTGATCATATTTTTCTGGACATCAATCGCCGTTTTTGCAGGGATGGCGATTCCCGTGTTGATCGGAATATCAATCTTGATTGTGTTGATATTTTTGTGGATTCGATTTGCCTATCGATTTGACGAAATGCTCGTGCTTGCCGACGATGCGGGAGTTCCGATAGCGACGAAACCAAAGGCAGATGTACACACGGACGACACTCCGCTGCATCTTGCTTTTTCTATTTTTCTATTTAATAGTCGCGGCGAGTTGATGCTGCAGCGGCGATCTCTAACAAAAAAAACGTGGCCCGGCGTGTGGTCAAATTCGTGCTGCGGCCACGTCATGCTGCACGAAACGAGCGAGTCGGCGGCGAAACGGCGGATCAAATACGAGATTGGCATAAGCGGCGTCACATTGCATAAGATTTTGTCGGATTATCGCTATCGGGCTGAAAAGGACGGCATTGTCGAGAATGAGATCTGCCCGGTATTTGTATGTTTCACGGACAAAAAGCCAAAACCGCGTGCCGACGAGATCGCTGAAATTCGCTGGGTGAAATGGAGCGAGTTCCTTTCTGCGGCAGGAGATATAAATACCGGGATTTCGCCGTGGGCTGTCGAAGAGGCAAGTTTGCTGGCCGAAAGTGTGGAATTTCAACATCTATTTGCGTTAAATACAGCCGCAGTTGTGGACGAGTAGTTACCGGGAACGTAGCCGCTATGTTAATCTGTTCGCAAATCATCTCAGTGGTTTGACGTAACATCCAATGAAAAAGATCATCGCACTCATCCTGACTCTCGCGTTTTCTGCTTTGCCGACGACGATTTTTTCGCAAAAAGGCAGCTACCCCGAGATCAAACAGATCCAATCGCCGCAAAATCCGGCAATTGGTTTTATTGTTCACGGCGGCACCGCTGTAAAAAAGGGATCGCTAACGCCTGAAAAAGAAAAGGAATACCGCGTCAGGCTGGAGGAAGTTGTTCTTGCCGGTTACAAGGCTTTGCAGGCAGGCAAGTCGAGTGTCGATGCGGTAGAGATCGCCATTCGTATGATGGAGGATTCGCCGCTTTTCAGTGCCGACGGTAAAAACGAACTCGACGCGTCAATCATGGACGGAAAAACGCTCGCCGCCGGTGCGGTTGCGGGTCTGCACCACGTAAAAAATCCGATCACATTGGCCCGTGCCGTAATGGAAAAATCGCCGCATGTGATGCTGGCCGGCGACGGCGCCGAAAAATTTGCAAAGGAGCAGAAAATCGAGTTTGTCGATGAAAAACAAACCGCAAACCGAAAACCGCAATCCGCATTCGATCAATTTGGAACAGTGGGAGCAGTAGCACTCGATCGCATGGGCAACATTGCGGTTGGAACCTCGACGGGCGGCGTGACCAATGAGGAATACAGTCGCAACGGTGACGCTATCATCGGAGCCGGAACTTATGCGAACAACAACACATGCGGTGTTTCCGGTGCTGGGACGGGTGAATTTTTTATACGACTCGGCGTCGCCCGCGATATTTCGGCGTTGATAGAATATCGGGCGATGCCGGTGCAGGCCGCCGCCGATATGGTGATAAAAAATAAACTGCAGAAGCTCGGCGGCAACGGCGGCGTGATCGCAATGGACAAATTTGGCAATATGGCGATCTCGTTCACTACGACCGGCATGTACCGTGCCTACATCAACTCGGACGGAAAACCCGTCGTCGAGATTTATAAAGATTGATAACCGCGAAATACGCGAAAAATACGAAATAAAAGTCAAAAAAATCTTCTTTTCGTCTATTTCGCGTATTTCGCGGTTAATTATTTTGAATATGCTTTCTGCTGAAATTATCGCTATTGGTTCCGAGCTTTTGACGCCTGACAAGACCGATACAAACAGTCTTTGGCTGACCGAAAAACTCAACGACATCGGCATCGAGGTGATGCTCAAAACTATCGTCGGCGATGACGGAGAGCGGCTTGAGGAGACGGTTCGCGATGCCATGCGGCGTTCGGATATTGTGATAACCACCGGCGGGCTCGGGCCGACGGAGGACGATATTACGCGGCAATTTACCGCTAATGCTATAGGCCGCAAGCTTATATATCACGACGATATCGAAACTCATTTACGGGAGCGATTTCGGAGTTGGGGCAGCGAAATGCCCGATATTAACAAACGGCAGGCGTATGTGATCGACGGCGCTGATATTCTGCCAAATCCAAATGGCTCGGCC
>JAYVER010000124.1:0-5620 GCA_043748725.1 Chloracidobacterium sp.
GGACGACCGCGAGGTGATCGTCCATCTCGGCAATGCCAATTTCGACGGTAATCACTATGACGAAGCCGAAAAATGGTACTTGGCGGCCCTTGCAAAAAAGCCGGATGACGTAAACGTCCGGACAGACCTTGGCCTGACATTTGTATTTCGCGAGCCGCCAAATTACGACCGGGCAATACAGGAATTTAGCAAGTCTCTCGATACCGACCCGAATCATATTCAGACACTGCAGAATCTAACAGTTGCATACACGAAAAAAGGCGATGACACTAAAGCCAAGGCGACGCTGGCAAAGCTCCAGAGCGTCGATGCGGGCAACACCGCCGTTGCAAAATTAAAGGAAGATATCCAGACGCTTAAAAACAAATAAACCCTCTTCGAGCGTCAAGCCAAGGGTGTGGAATTTTTCGCACTCTTGGCTTTATTGATGCAGTCTTATGTGATAATAATAGTGCGGTTCGTAAATCTTTGTATTGAAAGAGATAAATGTCAAAAACCGCTGCCAAGATCTTGATCGTGGATGATGATCGCTTTGTGAGAATGGCGCTCGTTGAGGCGCTTCGATCCTGGCAATATGAGACCGTCGAAGCCGAAACGGTCGCCACTGCGAAGAAAATATTCGCCGACGAAGAGCCCGGTATCGTCTTGCTGGACATCGATCTCCCCGACGGCTCCGGTCTTGACGTCCTGAACGACATTAAGGAAATCAGCCCCGACACGATCGCGGTCATGATCACGGGAAATGTCGATGTCGGCAACACCATCGCTGCCTTGCGTGGCGGAGCACATGATTTTATTGGCAAACCCGTCCGCATCGAGGAGTTGCGTGTCACGCTCCGCAATGCGTTGGAAATGCGCTCGCTGCGCCGCGAAGTTAAGGTGGCGCGAAACGAACGCTCACGCGGCTTCAGTTTTTTAGAGATCGTAGGCGAATCCGAACCGATGAAGCGCGCCATGGAGCTCGGCCGCCGCGTCGCCGAATCGGATGTATCCTCGATTCTGCTCAACGGCGAGACCGGAACTGGCAAAGACCTTTTTGCCCGTGCGATCCACTTTGCATCCGAGCGGACCAAGGCTCCTTACTTAGCGATAAATTGCGCCGCTCTGCCCGCTAACCTAATCGAATCCGAGCTTTTCGGCTATGAAAAAGGAGCGTTTACCGACGCTAAGCAGCGAAAAGAGGGGTTATTCGAACAGGCTCATGGCGGCACAATATTTCTTGACGAGATCGGCGAGATGGAGCTATCGCTACAGGCGAAATTGCTTCGCGTGCTTGAAGAAGGATCGTTTCGGCGCGTCGGCGGCCTCAAGGATATCAATCTCGACGCCCGCATCATCGCGGCTTCAAATAGAAATCTCAAGGAGGAAAGTGAGGCCGGTAATTTTAGACTGGACCTTTACTTTCGGTTGTCGGTGATCCAGGTCGATATCCCGCCGCTTCGAACGCGTGGCCATGACGTGATATTACTCGCCAATTATTACATAGAAAAGGTAAATAAAAAGCGTCGTGGAAAACAACTTACAGGCCTCTCGCCGGAGGTCGAGCGTATTTTTCTAAACTATCGTTGGAGCGGGAACGTGCGTGAACTCAGAAACGTGATCGAACGCGCGTCGATCCTCGAAGATGGTGACGTAGTAACATCGGCCCACCTACCCGCCGATATGCTGGGCGGCGTTCCGGGGGGAGTTAGTCAGGGGGCATACGCTGTGGTATTACCCCCCGACGGCACTTCCCTCGAAACGGTCGAATTTGATCTTGCGAGGCAAGCTATCGAGCGAACGGGCGGTAACCTAACCCGCGCCTCGCGCCTTTTGGATATTTCCCGCGACCAACTCCGGTACAAGCTCCGAAAGGCCGGGTACAGCTTTGATCTGTCTGATGCTGAATAAAACCGTGTCTGAAACACAAAAAAAGATTGCAGCCGTACCGGTAAAGCAAGACCTTTTCAAAGAACTGTCGGATCTTAAATTTGCGATCGACCAGTCGGCTATTGTCGCTATTACGGATCAAACGGGCCGGATCACTTACATCAACGACAGATTCTGCGAAATTTCCAAGTACAGCCGCGAAGAACTTATCGGCCAGGATCACAGGATCATTAACTCCGAGTTTCATCCAAAGGAATTTATTCGCGATATCTGGACGACCATCGCAAATGGAAAGGTCTGGCACGGCGAGCTTCGCAATAAGGCGAAGGATGGTTCGATCTACTGGGTTGACACGACGATAGTGCCGTACCTCGATGAGAACAAGAAGCCGTTTCAGTACGTCGCGATACGGTACGAGATCACCGAGCGCAAACTTGGCGAACAGCGGATCAGGCAGCAGGCCTCGCTACTGGACAAGGCTCAGGACGCGATCCTCGTATGCGATCTCAACCATCAGATCCTTTATTGGAACAAGGGTGCGGAGCGGATTTACGGATGGACGGCGACCGATGTTTTTGGAAGGCACGTTTGCGACATTCTTTGCGCCGGTGACCGCACACAATCGGAAAGAGCTCAAGCGGGGTTTAAAACTTCGGATAAATGGAAATCCGAATCCAGGCATTTTACCCGATCGGGCGAACAGATCATAGTCGAAAGCCGGTGGACACTTGTTCGAAACGATGCTAAACAACCGGATTACTATCTCATCACAAACACGGACATTACCGAACAAAAACAATCGGAAGAACATCTTCTGCGTGCCCAGCGAATGGAATCCATCGGCACTCTTGCCGGCGGGATCGCGCATGATCTGAACAACATTCTTTCGCCGATAATGATGGCGGTCGATATGATGATGCTCAATGATCCGAACGATGAAGCGATCCGATGGTTGGGAATGATCAAGGAAAATACCGAGCGTGGTGCGGATCTTGTAAAACAGGTACTAACGTTTGCACGCGGCATGTCCGGAGAGCGAATGCCCGTAAGGCTCAAGCACATCATTAAAGAGCTGGTTAGTGTCCTGAAAGAAACTCTCCCGAAATCGATAGACGTCAAATTTGATATTGATCCTGAACTTTGGACAATCTCGGCCGACCCGACGCAGGTACACCAAGTATTAATGAACATTTGCATCAATGCACGCGACGCCATGGAGACAGGCGGGACGCTCAAGATCGCGGCAAAAAATGTCTCGATCGACGAAAACTATTCGCGGATGAATCTGGACGCCAAACCGGGAAATTTTGTATTGCTCACAATAACCGATACCGGAATGGGCATGCCGTCTGAAGTTGTAAAGCGGGTATTTGACCCGTTTTTCACAACTAAAGAGATAGGAAAAGGTACCGGTCTTGGTCTCTCGACCGCATTAACTATCGTTAAGAGTCACGGTGGATTTATCAATATTTATAGCGAGGTAAAAAAAGGAACCCGATTTACGATCTACTTTCCATCGGTAGAGGAGGCGAGAGAATCGGGCACGACGGCCGTCGTGAAGCAGCTTCCGCGCGGAAATAATGAGCTTATTCTCGTCGTTGATGACGAAGAAAATATCCGTCAAATCACCGAAGCGACGCTTGAACGGTTTGGCTACAGGGCAGAGGTTGCGATCGACGGAACCGAAGCTCTCGCCGTCTATGCTCAACACCGCGACAAGATCGCTGTCGTTATCACCGATATGGCGATGCCGTATATGGACGGCGAGGCTTTGATCAGGGCACTAAAAAAGATGAATCCCGAGGTTAAAGTCATTGCGATGAGCGGGCTGGTGAGTGTGGAACAGACCGGAGAGCTGAAAAGCCTGAACGTAAACGCATTTCTCTCAAAGCCATACACCGCCGAAACGCTGCTTACGACTCTGGCGGAAGTCCTATCGAAGCCGCCCGCGTAGTTTCGAAGCGATCAGCGGAAAGAACAACAAATAAATCGGGCCGAAGGGCATCAATCCACCTTGAATAAGGGTGTAATCGCAACCCGTTTCCATGGCACGCGGAATGGAACGCCGAGATAATAGTTGTAGGTTCACACGGACACGGATTCTGGGGACGCTTGCTCGGTTCCGTTTCGAACGGCGTTGTGCATCATACACTTTGTTCGGTTCTTGTTGTGAGAAGAGGTGTTTAGGAGTGGTAAAGTGGAATATGCTGTGACGCAAACATTCGCGGCGAACAGATTCATACTAACGCTTTTACGAAGCGTTTCAACATGGCTGCTAATCATGGTCATTGAGACCGTGATTGGGGGCCATCTCAATTCGTAATCGCCGTTAGTGCTGCATCGGGGCCTGCTTGAGCATTTGCGCGCGAAGCATAAAACTGCCGTCAGTAACGATACGATCGCCGACGTTCAGCCCTTCAAACACGGTAAATCGCCCGTTGTTCTCCTTTCCGAGCCGCACCGGCTTGACGGCAAAAACATTCGGTTTATCGGTGACGACAAAGACTACCTGTTTATCGCCCATATTCTGAACGGCGGCAACAGGAATCATGGGCACTGTACGTTCGGCATTACCCATGGAGCCGAACGCGACATTGACGTACATCCCGATCTTTAATGCCTGTCCGGGATTCTCAAGTTCGACGCGGACTTGCACTGTGCGAGTCTGCTGCTCGATATTCGGATCGATGTATGCCACATGCCCTCGAAACAGATTGTCAGGATATGCAGCACTTGTAACACTGGCACCGCTTCCAGTCCTGAGCTGCGATAGATCTTTTTCAAAAACCTGTGCGATCACCCAGACTGTCGAGAGGTTTGTGACCTTCATTAGTTCCTTGTTTGCCTCAACTACTTCGCCCAAATTGATCGAGCGGCTGGTGATCGTGCCTGAGACAGGCGCGGTCAGCGCGATCTCAGATGTTATTTGAGACGGCGAACGGAGCGAATCCACACGTTGTTTGGACAACCCAAGCAGGATAAGTTTTTCCCGTGCCGTCGCACGTTCGACCTCAGCGGTTCGCAGTTTGACAGCCGCTTGCTCAAATTCCCCGCGACTAACAGGGTTAAGCCTCGCGACTTCGACCGCTCGATGATGTTGTTGGCGGGTTTGTGCGACAACGGCTTCGGCAGTTCTCATCCGCGTGGTCGACTGTTCGAGGTCCTCGCGGCTGGCGGCACCGATGGCGACAAGCTTGGTT
This sequence comes from Chloracidobacterium sp., assembly GCA_043748725.1. Taxonomy (GTDB): domain Bacteria; phylum Acidobacteriota; class Blastocatellia; order Pyrinomonadales; family Pyrinomonadaceae; genus OLB17. The sequence goes on from JAYVER010000124.1 coordinate 5,070, forward strand.
GTTCGATCAAGGTTTTTGGCCTTCTCTACAAGTTCGGCTTCGGCGGTTTTGAGTTTTGATGTTGCTTCGTCAAGCTCGGCACGGCTTACCGGATTTAGATCCGCGAGCTTAGCGGCTCGGTCATAAGCTTGCCGCGAGGTTGCGACTTCCGTCTGCAAGGCGATGTAACGCGATTGAGTTGCGGCAAGTTCATCGCTGAACACGACGGCAAGGGTCTGGCCTTTTTGAACATTCTGTCCAAGTTTGCCATTGACTCGGCGAACTACGCCGCCGAGCAGCGAGATGAGCGGAGTTTCACCGTATGCATTAGCCCGTACCACACCAGTTGAGGAAAGATTCGCTGCCTCGCTCGACAAGGTTTCGCCTACCGTTTCGATCTTGATACCGGAGCGCTCGATCTCGTCAGCCGGGATCGTGATCGTCTGATAGCCTGTTGGCTCCGAAGGATTCTGTCCGCTTGTATCGTCAAATGAGACGTTCCGAGGGGCGGGAACGGCTTGCCCGGTGTCGCGCCCGCGTAACAACCAAAATACCAGAGCGCCTAAGACCAA
>JAYVER010000125.1:0-2078 GCA_043748725.1 Chloracidobacterium sp.
CTTTCACAGCCTCTTTAACTGCCTCTTTCTTAGCTTTCGGCTTTTCTTCAACTGCCGCTGCTACTGCCGCTGTCCCACTTTCACGTTTCGGATCAAGCAAACTGGTCAACTCTTCGAGTGCCGTCTTTGAGATCAAAAGTTTTTCGTGATAGATGATGTCGTAAATATTCAGCCCAAAGCTATTTGTAACCTTGGTCTTTTCGACGTTTCGTGACGATAAGATCAAATTCTGATTATCGAGCGAATCAACGATCAGCGTCTTGACCGGCTTCTTACTCGTCGCAAGAGCGAGTCCGCTGACAGCACCGATAAAATCTTTCGTCTTCACCGATTTGAAACTAAACTCGTCGATGATCAGCAAATTGCCTTCGCGAAGCCGTTCCGACAACGCCGACCTGAGAGCGCCGCGACGCATTTTCTTCGGCATCTGATACGACCAGTCGCGCGGCTGCGGGCCGTGGACGTTGCCGCCGCCCTTCCACAAAGGCGACCGGATCGACGCGATACGCGCTCGTCCCGTTCCCTTTTGCTTCCAAAGTTTGCGGCCCGAACCCGAAACGTTGCCGCGGGTCTTGGTCGCCGAAGTTCCCTGCCGGCCATTCGCCTGGTAATTCATCACCGCCGCGTGGATCAGGGCTTCGTTAAGCTCGACGCCGAATACGGCATCCAACAACTCAACATCGCCGACCTCTTTATTCTTCAAATTGCGAACCTTTACGGTAGGCATAATATTCTCACTCCGTTAGAGTCGAGAGTCATGAGTCGTGAGTCATGAGTCAGATTCTTCCGACTCTCGACTCTCGACTCTCGACTCAGGACTTTTTCACCATTACCAACCCGCCGTTCGGTCCCGGTACCGCTCCACGAACCATCAATAAATTATTTTCGACGTCAACTCGCGCGACGGTCAGATTCTGAACCGTAACGCGGGCGTCGCCCATGTGACCCGATGAACGCGTTCCTTTAATAACACGCGACGGATATGCCGACTGGCCGATCGAGCCGGGTGCACGCACATTCATCGAACCATGCGATTCCGGTCCTCGCTGAAAATTGTGCCGTTTGATCGTACCAGCAAAACCGCGTCCTTTTGACTTTCCGATGACGTCGATCTTGTCGCCGTCCGCAAAGACGTCAACCTTGATCTGATCGCCGATCGCGGCATCAGGCTCGCCTGCCTGGCGAAACTCTCGCAAAACGCGGGTCGGAGGCGTGCCGCCGCCCGTTTTTTCAAAGTGTCCGCGAAGCGGCTTTGAAACGTTTTTCAAACGAACCGGCTTGTCCTCGACAAGGCCAAGCTGGACGGCGTTATAGCCATCACGGCCGGCCGCACTTTTCGTCTGGATGACAACGCACGGTCCCGCTTTGATGACCGTAACCGGAGTTACAGTGCCATCCTCAGCAAAGAGCTGCGTCATTCCGACTTTTCTACCAATGATTCCACTAATCATAGTTTTTTAAGTTAACCAAGTTAGCCGAGTTAGCTGAGTTTGCAGAATGAGAAAGTTTTTAACTCGGTCAACTCTGGAACTCTGTAACTCGGTAAACTAATTCTTCCCGAACGCCTTGATCTCGACATCGACACCGGCCGGCAGATCCAATTTCATCAACGCATCGACCGTTTCGGCCGTCGGATCGAGAATGTCCATGAGACGCTTGTGCGTCCTGATCTCGAACTGCTCACGCGACTTTTTGTCGACGTGTGGCGAGCGCAATACCGTCCATTTATTTTTGACGGTCGGAAGGGGTATCGGCCCTGCGATCCTCGCTCCCGTTCTCTTCGCCGTTTCCACGATCTCAGCGGTGGACTGATCCAAAACGCGGTGATCGTAGGCCTTTAACTTGATGCGAATCTTTTCGTTTAACATAAATTTAGCATTCAGCATTCAGCATTCAGCATTCAGCCAAAGCGATCATTTCTTGCTGATCGCTGATTGCTGACTGCTGACTGCTCATCGCTATTCCACGATCTCCGACACTGTACCGGCACCGACTGTGCGGCCGCCTTCGCGGATGGCGAAGCGGAGGCCTTTTTCCATGGCGATCGGTGCGATCAGCGTGATCTCCATCTGGATGTT
>JAYVER010000126.1:0-5592 GCA_043748725.1 Chloracidobacterium sp.
GGACAGTTCGTAATTAGTATTTGCACTCCTATTAGTACCAGGAAGACCGCGATAACAAGGACAAGGCCAAGAATATCTGCTAAGGTGCGAGTACGCGAGAGTTCTTTGTTTACTTGAATAATCTGTGGGTCGCGTTCCGCTTTTGGCGTATTCGCCTCATCAAGGCGACTCTGCAACTCAAGCGCTCTCTTAAGCTTTCTATCCTTGATTTCTTGCGTATACGTTTCAATAAGCTTCAAGAGAGGAAATGTAAAAAGCCATAGAGTCGTCAGGATCACTGTACGCAGTGTTCGCTCCGGAAAGGTCGTAAGTAATTCGATTCCAGTAAAAAGTAAGATGCCCGTGAGAGTGTCGATGAAGATTCGTAGTGTCGTGGACGCCGTTTTTACATTACAAGCTCTACGAATCTCAAAGAGAATTGGAATCGTTATAATAAAACAAAGGTATGAAATGTAAGGAACTGATTCCTTACCCTCGATCGTCTTCCAAAGCAGCCCCAAAGCAATAAAAACACCGATAACCGAGATCATTTTCTGATGATCATCGATGAATCCTTTAAGTGACGTCGCTTGTAACTCTTCTGGTTTTACAGTCGTCTCGTCTGCCACAATTTCTCGAAGTTCCCTTATCGTCCTATAGTGATCTGCATGCCATAGCTTCTACCCTAGACGTTGGTTTCACACCTTACGGGGCGGGAGGGCGATAACAACAAACTTATTCCAACTCCCGTTTATTTGCCCCAATATATCATAGAAGCGGACCGGGGTCAGGCCCGCACTCGTGCGATTCAATCACGTCTGAAATCAGAAATCCGCGAGTGTGGTGGCGGCTACTGCGTCGTAGCGTGGTGTTGCTCATAAAAACCCGCGCCGTTTGCTCCTCGCGTGCGGAGCATGCGAAATAGCGCTAGCTACAGGTGCAGCGAAAGCGGAACCTGTAGTAAAGTTGACAAAAACCACCCAAGCGTGTGAAACACGCGACATAATAGTATGTCATACGCCAAGCTCTATTTTCATATTGTCATTGGCACCAAAGCCCATCTGCCGTTGATCGCTCACATTTGTGGGACTAATTCCGCATGTTTCACACGCTCGCATTCCGGTCGACTCGTTTCTACACATTCCGCCGGAACGGCTCCATGTGTAGCTAGCGCTATTGTCGTGTGCTCTGAACACTCGGAGCCCAGCTATCGGCGTTTTCGGAATGCGGGATCAAGTTGGACGGCGCGAGCGAAGTGTTTTTCGGCGAGGTCGTTCATTCCGATGTTTTGTAAGCGGAGGGCGACCATCCAATGAAAAAACGGATCGGCTGGGGTGAATTGATCGGCTTGTTTTTCGTAAGCGGTTGAGGCTTCGGGGTTGCCGAGCGATGCGGCTGCACCCGCGAGGAAATTATTCGCTAAGACGAGGCTCGGATTTAATTTGACGGCATCGCTCCAGGTCGAAACGGCCTCAGGCCTGCGGCCGAGCTGCCAGAGCGATTCGCCTCGTTCCTCGCGGGCCAGAATTAGATTGGGCGCGGCGGCCAACGCTTGATCGAGACTCGTCAGAGCCTCATCGTAACGCCCTAAACGGTTCAGGATCGCTCCGCTGTAGTAGAGGCTCAAGGCTTTGGACTGTCCTGTTTGGCTGTCGGCTGCCTTGCCAAGCCGCCGGATCGCAGCTTCGGTGTCGCCGGAGAGATATTCAAACCACGCGAGCTTTGGCAAAGCCTCGGTATTTGTGAACAGTCCGTAATCCACAGCAACGCGAAAATCTTTTTTTCCATCGGCGATATTTTTGCGATCAGCCGGACTGAGCCACGGATCGGGATTTGCCCGTGCCAGCGCGAGCTCATCGGGGATCTGGAGGTTTTGAAAAGCGAGCGCCCCGTTGCGTTCGTGATAGCGAACCCAGCCGCTGTGTGTATTCAACCCGATCCAAACAAGGCTCAAGCCCAGAAATGCCCATCCGGCTTTTTGAAATTTGCCTTGCGACTTCAAATTGAAGCGGTAAAACGACAATTCTTGTGCGCGCAGCAATCTCCATACCCTGAGGACGAGAAACGTCGTGATCGCGGCAACCCCGAGCGCCATCAGCATTGGAACGAGTTGGTAAACGTCCCAAACGGCGAGGAAACTTGCTAAAAACACAGCCGCGCCGACTATTTCTTCCGGCCACGTCAGAGAATATTTGGATTTTGGATTTTGGATTTTGGATTTTGGATTTAATTCCGCATTCCGCATTCCGAAATCCGCAATCGAATCACCCGCGCTGACGCTTGGGTTTCTGCCGACGGTGATCGACGGTTTCCCAAAGCCGAAATACAAAGCGTCATTCGGACAGACGCTGATGCAGTCCATGCACTTCATGCAGCCGGTGTCGACAACCATGCCGTATTGTTTTACTTCGGCGTGGACGAGAACGTTTGAAGTGCAGGTCGCCGTGCAATGGCCGCATTGATTACAGGCGTCGGTGACGCGGATCTTTCCGGGAGCGAACTTGTCGGCGATACTGAAGAACCCGCCGTATGGGCAGGCGTACGTGCAGAAACCCTTCTGTCCCAAAAAATAAACCGTCATGAAGCCGCAAATGAAGAGGAAGGGAATGGCGACGGCAACGGAAGGAAAGGTTCCCCAAAAATCGGTGGTGACCAGATGGTTGGTAAAGTTTGGAATAAGCGGCTCGTTCTTAGCCGCCGCGAAAAACCGGGACGCGGTCGGCCAAACGAACATGTATAGCGCGGCGATGAGCGGAACAAAGACCAGCAGCCGAGATCGAAACGGCTTTGGCGTGAGGCCGACTTTCTTCAAAGCCCAGGCACAGAGATCCTGGAGAGCGAGGATGTGACAACCCCAACCGCAAACAAAACGCCCGAAAATGAGCGTCGCTAAAATTGCCAGAATGAAAAATACGAATCCCGCGTTGACCGCACCGCGCTGGAGCGTTGCCATAGCTTCGGAAGGCTCGATCGGCGAAATTGTCTGGCCCGTGAAACGCCACTGAATAAAGTGACCGATCATCAGCAGCGTAAGAGTGATGAGAGCCAAAGCGCGCCATCGGCTTGTCTTTGAAGCTCGAATACCGCTGTTCTGAAACGCCGAATTTTTGAGGACAGGAAGCGCGATTGACCGCTGTTTCTTTACTTCCTGACTTTCACAACCAGTTTTCATAAATCGCTCTCAGTTCTGCGGAGCTTTGGCTGAATGGGATTCCGGTTAGTGATTCAGTGTCGAAAAAACATGACATTTTAAACGACATCACTGCTTTTCTTCCTTTGCGGACTTTGCGGCTTTGCGTGAGATAAAGCCGTATACACGCGAAGCCGCAAAGATCGCCAAGAAGAAATTATGTCGTTCATAAACATCGATCTACAGACTGAACAATTACCGGATTCTTGTCTGACTTGATTTAAGCACCTAAAAGAGTGTAAAAGGAAAGTGACAATTTAGACAGCCGACGCGTCTTACAGTTAGTGCTTTGTAACAATTAAGTGGCAGGAATTCGAAATTATGCTGAAAATAATTCTCATCGCTTTGCTCCCCTTCCTTGGTCTCTTTACCGATGGTTCGTATCAATCATTGACTGGAATCAGCCAGAACAGCAGGCAGGGGGATACGGGTACGCTTGAAAAAATGATCGTGGCCACCGGCAGCGTCACGATGAATGTCGATTTGAAGCGACTGAATGGCATCGGCCTCGGCGCGAAAGAATCGCGGCCAAGCGTGCTGCGTTTCGACGCCGAGCGCGATTCCTTTTTTACTTTTCTTGTTTTTAACGATGAGTTGCGCGGGCCTTTGCCCGGCACAATGGCGATCATTCCCCAAAATTCCGCAGCTCTGCCCGCAAAATTGAATGCCTCCTATCATCAACTCGTCATCGAGAACGCCGAATGGGGCGGGCCATTTGAGATGGTCGTCCGCGACGGGAAAACGGGCTTCGTCTTTTTCAATGTCGAAGGGTATGAATACAACTACGACGCCAGCCAGCATTTGCTCAGCGTCAAGATGGGAAGACTGTTGATTTCAAAAGATTTTGCCGGCGAGCTTGGGCGTCCGTCTGACGCCGGGGCGGTTGTCGGAAAGATCTCTATACAAGCGACCATGCGGCCGATCGAAATCACTCAACAGGTTGACGGCGAAGTCACTTCGGATGTCCTCCCTGCGCAACCGAACCTCGGGACCGTTCCGGGGCCAGACGTCATTGTCGGCGATCTGAATGGGCTCGCTCAATTTGGCCCCAGCAGCGGAACGCAGGTCGGTCTCGCCGTGGGAACCGACTCCTGCAATGCAGGTGTCGTTGACTTGAACTGGTTTGCCTTGCCGAGCAACGACCATCCGGTGATCCCGCAAAATCTCTATCGAATGAGCGGCGGCGCCGCGAATGACGAACGCTTTGAACAAATTGGTGAATCCAGCGTCAAACATGCGTTTACGGCATTGGCCGGTAACACCTGCGGGTTTGGTTGTCCTGGCAATGTTAGCGGCACTCATCTCGGCTCCGGCTGCTCCGATCCTTATTCGGCCAGCCTGAATTCAGGCCCCAGTTTGGGTTCGCGGGCATGGATAAATCCGTTTACCGGTGCTTATCCGCGAGGAGATTCTTCTACACCGCCAAACAATCACAGCGGCCATACGCACCTGGGCCCATCGCACCGGATACTGACCGAGATCAATGACCTGAACACAACCCTGAACACCGGGGCGACCTATTATGCCGAGGGACAGTACGTTACGCCGCATGAGTATGTTTGGTGCCAGGCGAATCCGGGACAGTGCAACATGAACAACAACGTCTCGTACCGACAGTACAGTGTCTCGGGTACCGGCAGTCCGTTCAGCTTTTCGTCTGTCGCGGCGACGGTGCGAATGAGGGCAGCCATCACTGCCTGGCCGGGGGCTGTGCAAAACACTATTAACCCGGATCCCGCTAACGACGGCATTGGAACGGTGGCTTACAAAGTAACGAATCCGTCATCCGGTGTCTGGCATTACGAATACGCGATCTATAACCAGAATCTCGATCGAGCCATTCAATCTTTCAGCGTCCCTTTGGGAGCAGGGAGTAACTTGAGCAACCTCGGATTCCACGCGCCTCCTCAGCAGCCCGGATGGACCTTCGATAACACGGTGGAAAATGCCGGGTATAGCAACACGCCCTGGGATCAGACACAGTTGGCAGGTTCTATGACCTGGAGCTCTGAGACCTTAGCCCAGAATCAGAACGCGAACGCTATCCGTTGGGGCACCATGTATAACTTCCGTTTTGATTCTAATAGCCCCCCGCAGACGACGAATGCGACCATCGGCTTCTATAAGACCGGAGCCCCAATTACTGTCCAAGTCCAGGGGCCAAGTGGCGGCGGTGGAACACCGACACCAACGCCAACGCCAACGCCGACGCCGACACCGACACCGACACCGACACCGACGCCGACGCCGACACCGACACCGACACCGACACCAACACCAACACCAACACCAACGCCAACGCCAACGCCGACGCCGACACCGACACCGACGCCGACTGCTACACCAACGCCGATCCCTACGCCGACGCCGACGCCAGGGCCATCAGGTTTCTCGGTTAATAATGTGACCAGCAATGAAGGCAA
>JAYVER010000127.1:0-5587 GCA_043748725.1 Chloracidobacterium sp.
CTCGTCCGTATGTACCTTTTTCATCGCAAGAATCTCCTTTTCTCATCTTATTTGATTCTTGCCTTCCTACTGGTGTAATTTTAGGGGAGCAGGTCAATAGTAAAGTGAAGAAATGAAACTTTCCTCAATTAAATCTCGTCTCAGCAAACTCACCGACGAATACGTTCGCCTCGAACACAAGCTAAAGCTCGGCGGTGGCCCGGAAAAGATCGGGAAGATCCATAAGCAGGGAAAGCTGACCGCTCGTGAGCGAATCGACCTACTTTTGGATAAAAACACCTTCTCGCAAGAGATCGGTCTGCTCGTCGCGTACGACCAGTATGACGGTACGGCTCCGGCGGCGGCGGTTGTGACGGTCGTCGGCAAGATACAGGGCCGCGAATGCGTTGTCGTTGCCAATGACGCGACGATCAAGGCCGGGGCTTGGTATCCCGAAACTATCAAGAAGATCCTGCGAGCGCAGGAGATCGCTATGCGCAACCGCGTGCCGATCGTTTATCTTGTGGATTCGGCGGGTGTGAATCTGCCATATCAGGGCGGCGTTTTCCCCGGCCAATACGGCGCCGCACGGATTTTCTACTACAACTCGATCATGCGGCATTATCTGAAAGTGCCGCAGATCTCCGCCGTGATGGGAATGTGCGTCGCGGGCGGAGCTTACTTACCGGCGTTGTCAGACGTGATCTTGATGGTCGAAAACACTTCGTTCATGGGCCTCGGCGGTGCAAATCTGGTCAAAGGCGCGACCGGCCAGACCATCGATAACGAAACCCTCGGCGGAGCCATGACCCACAACGCCATCTCCGGCGTCGCCCATTACCGCACCAAAGACGAGCAGGAATGTATCACCAAAATTCGTGCATTAGTGGCCGAACTTCCAGCAAAAGAAATAAGCCGTGTGTCCGTGTCAGAACCGGGAGCGGTAGCTAATGGGTCTTCTTCGCTCTACAACATTTTACCGGAGGATCACCGGGCACCTTACGACATGCGGGCCGTCCTCAATTGCATACTCGATAAGAACCCGGTCGCTATCGCTTCCGGTTCTGACCCGTCGCTTGACGAATTCCAGGCCGATTTTGCAAAAGAGATGATCTGCGGCACAGCCCGGATCGGAGGCATTCTTGTCGGCGTGATTGCGAATTCACGCGGTATGTCCAAGGGCAAACCCGGCACGCCGCCGCGTTTTGGCGGCATTGTCTATACCGAATCCGCCGAGAAAACAGCCTACTTTATCGAAAACTGCGACCGGCATTCGACGCCTTTGCTCTTTGTTCAGGACGTCTCGGGCTTTATGGTCGGAGCCGAGGCTGAGCATTCCGGCATCATCCGTGCCGGTGCCCGCTTTGTCGAAGCGATGGCCACTGCCGCCGTCCCGAAGATTGTCCTCACCGTTAACCACGCCTCCGGTGCGGGCTATTACGCAATGGCTGGCCAGGGCTTCGATCCCGACTTCATCTTCTCGCTCCCTACCGGCCGTATGGGCGTGATGGAAGGCGACTCCGCCGCCCAGGCCATCTACGGCACCGAGATCGAAAAACTAAAAAAAGCGGGCAAACAGCCGCCCGCCGAAATGCTCGCCGAAATGCAAACCGTCCGCGAAACCTACGACAAAGAGCTGGACGCCAAACACGCCGCCGCCCGCGGCCTCGTCGATGCCATTGTCACGCCCGAAAACTTGCGCGACTCGCTCATCCTGGCTTTGCAGACTTGTTTGAATACCAACACGCCGCATATTGGTGCGTTTGTACTTCCGCCCACCGTATAGTTGACTTACATTTCTTTATTAACTTACAAACGAGTAGCAGGCTACATTGGATTGGAGGTATTCTAATGGAAACTACATCCTCAACCAAAGGCCAAATAGTCATTCCGTCATCGATTCGTAGGCTCATGGGTATCACGGCGGGCACCCGAATTCAAATCGAACTCAGCAAAGACGAAACCGAAATTATTCTCCGGCCCATCACCCGCGAATACGTGAAAGATATGAGCGGACGTCTTCGAGGTAAAGGCCTAATGAAGGCGTTAATGGCAGAAAAGAAGAGGGAACGCGAATTGTGAATCCGAAGAAATCCACGGCGGTAGTCCTCGACTCGTGGGCCGTTATCGCATATCTGGAGGGCGAGGAATCCTCGGAAAAAGTGGCGAACATTATAGCGGACGCACATGAAGCGGGAGCGCCGCTTCTGATATCCGTCGTTAATGCCGCCGAGGTCTGGTACATCCTTGCCCGCGAAGCGTCCGTCGCCGACGCCGACCGGGCAGTCAAACAGCTTCGCGACCTGAGCGTCGAATTCATCGAGGCCGATTGGACACTTGCCAGAGAAGCTGGCCGCTTCAAATCAACCAACAAAATGTCGCTCGCCGATGCATTCGCTGCCGCCCTGACAAAACAAAGAAAAGCCCAACTCGCCACCGGCGACCCGGAATTCAAACTGGTAGAAAATGAAATTTCGATAGTTTGGTTGAATTAACCGGAGGCTAACCGACATTTTCCATTTTCAATTTTCCGCTTTTCACTTTTTGCGGATTTCCGACGCAATTAAAACTTTTCTCAACGCAAGCAGGGCTAAAATTTGCAAAAATTGATCAAAGCTGGCGTTATTCATGTTTCCTCAGCTTTGCTCGCGGCCCTGCTCACCTCACCAGCCTTTTCTATTCACGAATTACGATATGCAATTCACTAGCTTTCTTTAACACGCCGTACATCGGGTCATTCGTATTGAACGATCTAAACTAAGAATTGTAACATCAAGAAAATGTTGCAGTAATAATACGGTGTTACACACTGCGGTCTTTTTACGTTATATTTAGTGACATGTTTGCAAAAGCGATTGAAATTGCCGCTAAGTTCACCCGGCCAATCCACACGATTACTCGTAACTTCGGATTCAACGCTGTAGTACCGGGGGCCGCAACTCTTATTCTGGTAAATGCTGATGGTTGGGCCTTGACATGCGGGCATGTCGCCAAAATCTTGCTCATTGCTGAACAGGTGAATAGTCAGTACGAAAACTTCAAGATTGAACGTTCCAAAATTATTCCTGGGAAGAAAGCTCGTAATCAACTTAACCAATTGGAACGTACATTTGGCTATGCAAGAGACGCAACTATCCAGATTGAAAATACGTTTGTGAGTTGTGTAGATGCGATGAGCGACTGTGAGATTCGAAGCCATCCTTCGCAGGATATTGCCCTAATAAAATTTAATGATTTTACTAAGGTAGAATGCGACGTATTTCCGGTGTTTGCAGTAGATGGATCGGAGTTAAAACAAGGCAAATCAATTTGTCGTTTGGGCTTTCCGTTTCCAGAATTCTGTAATTTTGAATATGACGTCGCCAGCGACAGCATTAGGTGGAACAATGATCCACGTAATGCGACGCCACAATTTCCTATCGACGGAATGGTAACACGGCATTTGCTTGACGGAAATGATGTCGTGGGATTCGAGTTGTCCACCCCGGGTCTAAAAGGACAAAGCGGCGGCCCCGCTTTCGATGTTGAAGGACGGGTATGGGGTATACAGTCTTCTACTAATCATTTGGATCTAGACTTTGATATTGACATGCAAGTAGTGCGCGGGCATGTAAAAAAACCGGTTAAGGATCATGCGTTTCTTCACGTTGGACACTGCATAGACGTGGAAGTTTTGAAGGGCTTTATGCGATCCAACGGTGTTGATTTCATCGAAGGCTAGATTTCAATACTCAAAGCAAACGGCGTCGGATAGCTTTGAGAAGAGGGGGTCCATATCCTCTGGTCAACGCTATAGACCAATGTCATTCGTGACATGAAACCTGAAGTAATATTACAGTCTTGTAATATTACTTCAGCCGCTGTAAAATTTAGTTGAGGTTTTATGACCGGGACGCAGCTAGTTCAATTCAGAAAGCATAGCAAGCGGACGCAGGTTGAGACGGCGCGGGAGCTTGGGGTGTCGCAGACGTATCTTTCACTGTTGGAGAAAGGGAAGCGGCCGCTGACGGATGAGCTGCGTGCCAAAGCCGTTCGTGCGTTTCATCTGCCGCCGACCGAAATGCCGGTGAACGAGAACCTGTCGGACGTTGCCGCGGTTTCGGACGACCAGCTTGCAGCCGATCTGGCGACGCTCGGTTATCCGGGCTTTTCGTATCTAAAAAGTTCCAATCCGAAAAATCCGGCTGTGGTTTTGCTTTCCGCGTTAAAGGCCGATATTTGCGAAGCACGATCAGTCGAGGCTCTTCCGTGGGTTGTACTGACGTTTCCCGATATGAATTGGACACAGCTTGTGCGAGCCGCAAAGGTCAACGATCTGCAAAACCGTTTGGGTTTTGTGGTACAAGTCGCCCGTGGCGTTGCTGAGCACCAAGATAACGCAACGCTGACCGCAAAACTATGTAGAGTCGAGACAACTCTTGAACAGTCGCGGCTTTTTCACGAAGGCACTCTTTGCAAAGAATCGATGACGAATGCTGAGCGAAAATGGCTAAATGCGAACCGCTCAGAATCGGCGCGGCATTGGCGGTTGCTCACCAACCTTGAACCGTACCAATTGAACTATTATGCCTGATAATCGCGTTCCCGAACCGTGGTTGACATTTCTCACAGAGATCGATGAATCGTTGGACTCTGAGGTTCAGTTTCACTGCTTCGGAGCATTTGCGATCGTGTGTTTATTTGGTTTGCCGCGTCCCACGGAGGATGTTGACATACTGAGTGCATTGGTGCGGAACAATTACCAAGAGCTTTTTGAACTCGCGGGCAAAGGATCGGCTCTTCACGAAAAATATGGGATCTACTTGGATCTCGTTGGTGGCATAGCTGTCGTACCCGACGATTACGCTGAGCGGCTTACGGATATAACTCCATCTAAATTTGTTAATATTCGATTATTAGTAATGGAGCCGCACGACATTGTGCTTACCAAGTCAGCCGAAATTACCCTCACGATATTGCCGATGTAGAATATATTGTCCGAGCCTCGAAAATCGATGTCGAGATATTACAGGCACGCTTTGCAGCCGAAGTCTCGCATAATGTCATAGCTCCTCCTGAACGTACCCAGGGTAATCTGGATTTTTTAATAGGAATGATCAAAGAAATACAATCATGAAAGCAAAACTACTTTCAGCCAGGGGATATTAGGGCGATGCAATGAATCTGCCGGTGGTAAATGCGGCGGACGGCGGCTGCGCGTCCCTGGCAGAATCAGCCAAATACCTTCTGTCGTTAGCCGTTAAATTGAGTATCCTCTTATAGACGGTGAGACGGCTACACTTTGGAAGAACCCGGTCACTACCGTTCCTGGTTCTGACAAGAAGGAGGTGCGATGCATGCATTTAGAACGGACAGTCTCGAAACGGAAATTATTGATCGTGCTTTGGTTATAAGATTTACGCGTCCGGAAATCAGGAACTCGCTGTCTGTTGCTGTTCTTGGGTCAATAAATCAGATCATCGAGGCGTGTGCGGTTAGCAAGGGCATACAAAGAATAGTATTCACCGGCTCCGATGATGTTTTTGCATCGGGCGCAGATTTGCGTGAGATCGCAGCCATAGTGACCTGCTCCCCTAAAATTACACCAGTAGGAAGGCAAGAATCAAAT
>JAYVER010000128.1:0-14341 GCA_043748725.1 Chloracidobacterium sp.
TTCGAGCAGATCGAAGGTTTTTGAGTTTAAAGCAACCGGAATCCCGCCCCTCAACAGCAAGCGTCTTGCCGTGGAAAGCTCGAAATTCCCAAACCGAAAACCGTTTATCGCGAGATGTTTCATTGCATTTCGGAGCTTTTCGGAAAATTTAAGATTCTTTAACGCCCAATTTAAGGCTTTTTAACAAGGACGCGGAGCAAACTCATGAACGTTCGAGAAAACTTCTGTCCGTGCGGAGATTTTACCAAACATCGTTGAAAGACGGAAGAGATTTAGACAGGCAGAAAAAATTAAAACAAATGTCAAACAAAACACACCGAACCGAAATTCAAATCGAAACGCACGACGTCACGATCATTAGCAGACATCAGCGTCAATTTTCCGTTTACTGCAATCGCTGCAAACGGGATGTCTCGACATTCACAACCCAACAGATTTCGATTTGGCTGCAAATGATCAAAAACGGCGAGGTTCACTTGATCGAAACCGGACAAGGTTCGCTCGTCTGCAGAAATTCGCTCAAAGGATAAAACATTTCAGAAGATAAAATTATGTTTAATTTACAAAATACAAAAACATTCATGCTCGCTCTGAGCATCGGTCTGATATTTGCGGCATCGTCATTTGCTCAAATGAGGTCAACGGTGCTTCTGCCGCCCGGGCTCGGCAATTACCCGCCAACAACAGTTACCGTGGGCGCAAACACGACCGTTACGCCGGATGCTGTACCGACCGGAGCCACCAGCATTAACGTTTCCACCAACAGCAATTTTAAAGGAACTTTCGTCGCCAGTCCCGTAACGGGCGTGGTGCGTATAACCAACGCGTCTCCGGCGGGTTCATACTTGGTTATGGTCAAGGCTTTTAATGCGAGCGGGATGACGACCAGGACTTTCACGCTGAACGTAATTAGCGGAGCGGTGTGTAATGGCGCGGTTCAGTTCACCAATGCGCCCGACGTAAGCGTCGGAGCTACTGCTATTTCCGTAGCGGTCGGAGATTTCAATAACGACGGCAAACAGGATTTGGCTGCTGTTAACGAAGACGCTAACACGGTATCAATTCGCTTAGGCAACGGCATGGGCGGTTTTAGCGGCGCCACCGATGTCGCCGTCGGTACTTTTCCGGCAGGTATCGCGATCGGAGATTTCAATAACGACGGCAATCAGGATTTTGCAGTTACCAGCTTTAATGGAGCCACTGTATCAATTCGCCTTGGCGATGGATTGGGCGGTTTCATCGGCACAACGGCGGTGAGTGTCGGCAATGTTCCCGGCAGTGTCGCCGTGGGAGATTTCAACAACGATGGCAATCAGGATTTCGCAACCGCCAACCGCAACGGAGGAACGTCATCCATCCGGTTGGGCGACGGCTTAGGCGGCTTTAGCGGCACAACTGAGGTTAGTGTCGGTGGTAGTCCTGAGGGAGTTGCTGTCGGCGATTTCAATAATGACGGTAAGCTGGATATTGCAACTGCTAATAACTTCTCTAGTAATATTTCTATAAGGTTAGGCGACGGTTTGGGCGGATTTAACGGCACGACCGATGTCAGCGTTGATAATGGTCCAGATGGAGTTGCGATCGGTGATTTCAATAACGATGGCAATCAGGATTTCGCGGCTGTTAGTGGCAACTCTGATACAGTATCGATTCGTTTGGGCAACGGCCTGGGCGGATTTAACGGCACGACAAGTATCGGTGTGGGCGATGGTTCTACTTATGTCGCGATCGGCGATTTCAATAACGATGGCAACCAGGATTTTGTGACTGCCAACGCAAATGTTGCCACCTCATCGATTCGCTTAGGCAATGGCTCAGGCGGATTCAGCAGCATTCCCGATGTCAGCATCACCAACATTAACTTTGGCATAGCTATAGGAGATTTCAATAACGACGGCAGACAGGATTTCGCAACTGCTAACTTTTTAGCAAACACGGTATCCGTTCGCTTAGGCGCCTGTGTCGTAGGCCCTACACCTACACCAACGCCTACACCGACGCCGACGCCGACACCCACCGTGACTCCCACTCCGACTCCGACTCCGACTCCAACGCCTACGGCAACGCCGACTCCGACACCGACGCCAACGCCGACGCCGTCACCAACCGTGACTCCCACTCCGACTCCGACTCCGACTCCAACGCCTACGGCAACGCCGACTCCGACACCGACGCCGACTCCGACACCGTCGAGTTTCGCGGTCACTAATGTGGACGGCATTGAGGGTGACACGGGAATGAGAGCATTTAGGTTCTCAATACTCAGGTTCGGGGGCACGACGCTTGTTTCGACGGTCTGTTACAACACGATCGACGGCACGGCCATGGCACCTGTTGATTACATTACTTTGGTTGCTGGTCCGGCAAATTGCGTTACGTTTGCACCTGGCGATACGTCGCGGGATGTTGTGGTTCTGGTTAACGGCGACCCGATTCCCGAGCCGAACGAGACGTTCTTTCTGCATCTGATCAGTGCAACATCGGGTACTGTCTCAACGACGGACGGTGTTGGAACGATCCTCAATGACGACGTGGGCGGCCCACCACCACCACCACCGGGCGGCAATCTGGAAGGGGATGTTAATCGCACCGCTCTCGGGGTTCCCGGAAACGGAGACGGATTTGTCGACGTACGCGACGGTGCCCAATTTGACCGTTTTGCCAACGGGCTGGACTCCCCGCAGACCACGCCGAACGAATTCCAACGCTTTGATGACGGTCCGCTGGCGACATTGGGCAATGGAACGATAACTTCGTCGGACAGAACTCAACTCGACAGGTATAGCGCAGGCCTCGATCCGTTGACAGCGGCGGGCGGGCCGACCAACCCGGTGACTGTAATCTGTACGGCTTCGTCACGACCAGAGACAGTTGCCGAACTGGAAAGCGAGGATGTCGCCGATGCCCGTGTTATCCATCTTATTTCGGTAAGCGGTAATGCCGGCACAGATGTGACTGTGTATGTTGAGTCGGACGCCCAGGGCAATGAGGTTGCGACCCAGTACAGTCTCAACTTCGACCCGGCGGTGCTCGCCATCAGCGACATGAGCGGCTCCAACCCAAATGTCAAATTGGGTTCTGGTGCTCCTGCGGGCACGACGCTGACAGTCAATGCGAGTCAGGTGGCTGCGGGACACATCGGCATCGTCGAAAACTTTAACGGAGCAGGCGATGGAGCTGTCACTGCGGGTACAAAACGCATCGCCGCTGTCATGTTCCACATTCTGCCGAGTGCGGCATTCGGTGCAACGCCAATCACTTTTGACGACGGTGTAATTGCCAAAGTCACCTCCGATACAAACGGCATCGGGCTTGGCACGACCTACGATCAAAAAGGCGTGGTATCAGTGCTGCATACCGGCGCAATAGGCGTGAGCCTCGCAGGCCGGGTGATGACGCCCGACGGCCGGGGCATGCGAAACGCAACAGTCACAATGACCGACCAAAACGGTGTCACGCTAACCGTGACGACCAGTGCATTCGGTCATTACAGCTTTGACAACCTAGCCGTCGGTGAAACCTACACCATCGCCGCCGCCTCGCGACGCTATCGCTTCGCTTCCCGCCTCGTATCCGTGACCGACGATCTCGCCGACCTCGACCTTACGGCCGAACCGTAAGCGGACGAGGGTTAACCGCGAAACACGCTAAAAACGCGAAATAAATTTTTGTGCTATTTGCGTGTTTCGCGGTTAAAATAAAATCGGGCGAAATTACGGAATCGTCTTATAGTCTTTTGTATTCCACCACAAAAAGCGGGGGCTCGTCCTCTTCGCCGAGCATTACCACAAAATCTGTCTGCCTAAGGCCGTTTCTCTCAAATTGAGACAGATCGCGGCGTGACAGGGCCCAGGGCAATTCCGTCGGCTCTTCCATGTCCTCGCAAACGGTTTGGCTCGAGATCGGCCCAAGGAATAAGCTCAAGATCGTCCGCGGATTCCTTGTACAACGCCTCAAACCACCCAAGCGAATCGCCGCGAGCCGCAAATTCAGCCGCGATCTCTCTTGTTCTGGCTCTTGGATCAAATTCGTCTGTCAATTGATCTGTATTTTCCGGGTCATCACAATCCATACTGCTCGTCCGATTCGCCTATCTCACGGCAACTTCTCCATTGTCCGCCGGCAAAAAAGAAAGAACTTTTGAGCTAATTTTACTCTTGTTTCCGCGTAATGGATAGAGGGAAATCTATGCAAAACAAAAGCGTCGAAACCGACAGAGTCTCAGTCTGCATGAATTCACTGCCAAAGTATCAAAAAGAAAAGGAGATCATTTTAAAATGAAAAACCTAACACTATTGATTTCGCTAATTTTTGTTCTGTCATGCGGTTCGGCCTTTGCCCAGAGCATCGTACCGGTCAACGGAGCGCCTCCAACGCTGACTCCAGTCACTATCAACGCGGGCGCGGGCGACCAAAACGACCCACACATTAGCGGCGACTGGGTGGCCTACACCTCAGACCTTTCGATTCGCTACTACAACTTCGCGACCAACACCGATGCGCAGATCCCGGTGGGAACGTCTGCGAGAGATCTGCTATCTGACATCAGTGGCAGCAAGATAGTTTTCTCGCGGATCATTTCCGGAGTGAAGACCGCAGTCATGGTTTTCGACGCAGCGACCCCCGCCGTCCAGCCGATTGAAATCGATCCCGCGCCTGGGACCACCCGCCTGGGCTCGGCGATTGGCGGCAACACAATCGCTTACGTCGACTTTGGCCTCGAGGCCAACGGTGAGATCGTGATCCACGACCTCACCACTTCGACCTCGACGCGGATCACCAACGACACGAACCCGGATCAGAGCCCGTCTGTCTCTCCCGATGGCAACGTCGTCACCTGGGAACACTGCAACTCGTCGTTGAGTAACTGCGACATCTGGCAGGCCGTGAAAAACGGAGCGGTCTGGAACGTCGGCGTGGTCAACGACTCTCCCAACGCCGAAGCCAACCCGGACACCAACGGCACGCTCGTCGTCTATGATTCGTATCGCGCCGGAAACTCGGACATCTACCGGCGCGCGTTGACGGGCGGCGCGGAAGTTCAGCTGCAGCTGGCGAGCTTCGAGTTGAACCCTAGCATCGCCGGCAACTACATCGCATTCGAAAGCCGTCTTCCCACGCTTAGCGCCAAAGCCGACATTTTCGTCTATGACCTAGTCACCAACCTGCTCTACCAAATTACCGACACTCCTCTGGTGAACGAGCAGCTAAATGACATCACCAAGCTGCCTAATGGCGATCTGCGCGTCGTCTGGGCGAGCGACGAAGACGGCCCGAACTCGAGAAACGTCAAGGGCGCCACGTTTTCGCTGCCTGCGGCGGTGGACAACACGTCGCCGGTTTTTACACAACCGGCTGACATCGTCGCAAATGCCACCATGCCATCGGGCGCGGTCGTCAGCTTTGTGGTAACCGCGCCCGACAACATTGGTGTTACATCGCTGGTATGCACGCCTGCTTCTGGAAGCGTATTTCCTATCGGCACGTCCGTGGTGCAATGCACGGCGGGCGATGCAGCGGGCAACACCGCCCAAGCCAGCTTCAACGTGAGAATAAAAGGAGCACCCGAACAGATCGTGGATTTGATAAACCTTGCGCGCGGCATGCCACTGCCGCCGGCTCTTTCGACACGGCTCCTGCTGGCCCTGCAAACCGCGCTGGCTAATCCCCGTAACAAGCCCTTGGCATGCGCGGCTCTCAGCGTCTTCATCGCTGTAGTCCAGGCGCAGCCTCCGAGTGTGATTCCCCCTGCACTAAAGGCGCAACTGATAGCGGACGCAACTCGGATCAAAGCTGTGCTCGGGTGTTTTTAAACTGATGCAAGCGGCGACGGGGCCCGGATGAGTTTTGTCTATTAGGGTTGCCGTCGCTGTCTGACATGATTCAACGCCATCTGGGAAGTTAATTTCGAGGAGAATGCCACTATGTTCAAAAAACGAGAGGGGAAAGGAGAAGTCCTATGAAAACCAAAATCTTAAAAACTGTATTACTTCTAGCGGTCTCGTTCACATGCGTAAACGCGCAGACGAACAACACACCCGAAAGCCGGGTTAAGGGTTTTTACAATTGGTATCTGAAATCACTCGTCCAGGACCCGTCGCGAAAGAAAACCCAGACGAGTTTCTACATGTCGAACCGGTTCAACCGTTGGTATTACTCGAAAGCGGGGCAAAACGCGGATTACGACGTTTTTCTTGACGGTCAGGAATGGAGCGATGACTGGGTGGACAATATGAACATTGGCAAAGCCGCTATTACGGGTAACAAGGCCGTTTTGAAAGTTATGTTGAGTTTCCCGCCGCCGGAGGACTTGCACAAGACTTTACGGATCAGCCTGGTTAAGGAGAGCGGAATCTGGAAAATCGACCGCGTCAAGAGCTTATGAAGTCGAATGGCCGCGAGCGACACATTCCACTCCATACAAATACGTTTGGTTAAATAGGGAGCATATTGCCATGATCAGAAACTGTAAAATTTTAATTCTGCTCTTCATCGTTGCCATCAGCACTCTCGGCTGCAGCTTGCTTTCCAGCAAGTTCGGCGACGCTGAAATTACATTCGCCAAGACTGATGTCGGCACGCCGACCGGCCCGGCGACGATGAAGAGCATCGGTCCGGCGGGTGGCTCTATCTCATCACCGGACGGACGAATAACGGTCAATGTTCCGCCAAACGATGTTCCCGGCGATGTTCAATTTAGTATTCAGCCGATCACTAATCAGGCGCAGGGCGGTCTGGGAAATGCCTACCGATTGGAGCCTAACGGACAGAAATTCACTACGCCGGTCGAGATCTCGCTCAAGTATGACGATCATGATCTCGAGGGTACTGTGCCGGAATTCCTCGCTGTTACCTACCAGAACAAAGACGGCTCATGGCAGTCTCTCAAAACTACTAATATAGACGAAGAGGGAAAAACATTTACGGTATCCACCACGCATTTTACGGATTTCGAATTTCTGGCAAAAATACGAATTTCGCCCGCCAGTGCAACGATACGCGTCGGCGAAAGCATAAAACTCGAGCTAATAGGATGCGTTCCTGAAAAGGGATTTTGGGACAGACACGCCTTTAGCGCATGGTGTAATTTAGACGGTGTAGAATCGCGTATTAAGCCCGATTGGCTAGCCGATATCGGAATGTTCCAAAATATCGTCAACGAGCCAAATCATACAGTGGTGTTTGTAGCGCCTTCGAAAAAACCATCGCCGAGTGTCGCAACTATAGGAATTGCATATCATGTTCGCGACTTTGTAGATAAAGGCGATCTGCTGCCTTCGACGATCCATAAGAGCGGCATATTCACTGCCCACATTACGATCGTCGACCGGGGATACAAGGTAAGCGGAACAAGCCATGACGAGACTTACACTGGAGTCGTATGCGATCTGGAGAAGCCTTTTACGGTCAAAGGCGCGGGCCTGGCTGATTTTGCGTTTAACTTTACTCCTTCGAGTCCGATGTCAGGAACGGTCGCCTACAATGCAGGTTACACACCGGGGGGCGCTTCGGCTTACGAGGCAGGGAAGGGGTCATACACGGTAACCGGCACCGACACGGAGCAGCCCCGGATCACATTGAACTTAACCAGCGGTGGCAGTATTACGGCTAGGGGTCGGACGTTCAATATTCCATCCGCGGCGAGTAGCGTTTTTATGGACTTAACGCCGATCGAGGGGAACGAATGCGGCGTCGGACGGTAATCAGCATTTCGCAATAATTTAAGTAGGAGATAAACAAAATGAAAAAACGAACCGCGGCACTTACCTTGGTGCTATTAATGACGTTGTTCAGTAACCTGGCTGTGAACGCGCAGACTGGAGCAGGATCGCCCGGGGCAGTCATCAGGAACTTTTACAAATGGTATATCGAAGCCGTCGACGCCGGCCCGGACCCTTTCAAGCAGGGCAAAGTCACGCTGAAAAAGTACGTCACATCGCGACTTATCGCACAGATCGCGCGTATGGAGGCCAAGGGCCTCGATGCAGATTACTTTATGCAAACTCAGGAATGGGACGGGGCCTGGGCCAATAACATAGACGTCCCGAAATTGACCGTCGCGGGATCGACGGGGTCCGCTATCGTAACATTCGGCAGCGACAACTATCCTCGGGTCGTAGTGACCCTCGTCAAGGCAGCGGGTATATGGAAAATTGATCGTGTCAAAGACGCTTCTAAATAAACATTGACCGATGAAAATGTATTAGTTGAAGTAAAAATATGAAAAACAATCGAAGCACTTGGAGAATCATTTTCGGTTTGCTGATCGCGCAAATTTTATGTTTGTTCGTTCCGCAAACGGTTTTTAGCCAGACGGAAAAGTTGGGCATCGTGAGCTACACGGCGCCGAAAGGCTTTACGAAAACGACGAAGGAAAACATCGTCGCATTTACCCAGGTTAACCAAGCCACGGGCGGTTTTTGCATTATTACGCTTTATGGAGCAACGCCCGGCACGGGTGACCCGAAAAGTGATTTTAAGAGAGAGTGGAATAACCTGGTTATAAAACCTCTCAACGCGGAAACAAATCCTAAGACCGACACCCAGTTGGCCGATGGCTGGACGGTGATCTCAGGCGTGGCAGCGGTAGATTTTCAAGGCGGCAAATCTGTCGCGATGCTGAGTGTTTTGAGCGGCGGCGGAAAGACGATCAGCCTTCTTGGGGTTTTTAACGAAACATCCTATATGACTCAATTGACCGCATTTTCCAGCAGTATGGACGTGGAAAAAGCCGTTGCCGAAGCCCCGGCCCCGCAGTCCGAAGTATCGTTGACGCCGAAAATCGAAAACGGTCATCTCGTGATCCCGATGCCAACGCGCCAACTCACCGTCGCCGATCTTGTTGGCGAGTGGGGGCAGAACGACGGCATCAATACGAGATACGTTGACCGTTATTCGGGCACATACGCCGGATTCGAGTCGCTCCATTTCACCAACAAGATGACGATAACCGCGCAAGGGGGCTACTACAACGATTTCTTTGCCATCCAGAACGGCAAAAAGATCAAAGAAGATACTAACGGGACGGTCGCGATTACCGGACGCGTCCTTTCGATAAAGGAGAGGAACACCAAGAAATATGTAATACGAGGCTGGCTGGAACTTCCCGACATGACGATCCTTGAGGTCTGCGGCCCATGGTACGATGACGACGTGATTCCCGAGGCGATCTTTAGCGATCCCAATCAAGGCGCCAATCTTGACAAGAAGTGGGTTCGCAAGAAATAAAGACGCACCCCACCGAGTTGCCGGTGGGAACACTGAACGGTCACGAGCAGGCCACGGTCGAAGGAACCGTCAAGGGGCTGGGCGACGGCTTTGAGGGTTCAAAGGCCTATGTCGTTTTGCTAAACTGTGTTGTTCCTTAAACACTCGCCGCTTAATGCGGAAAAGGGAGAATCTCGTGAATATTAAAATCGTAAAAACCTTATTGCTTTTAGCTTTGTGGTGTTGTGTGTCCGCCCCGGTGAACACGCTCGGCGGCGGTTGGGGCATCGAGCGGGGGCGGGCCAATGAAGGTGACGCGGGCGGGAAGGTCGAAATATGGAGAACACAATGAAAATTTTAACCACGGCACTGGGGGCGATGCTGATTATCGCTTTTGTAGGCAATTACGCGGCGGCAAGTCATGCAAACAACCGGATGCAAACGACATCAGTTGCGGGAAAATATGTTTTTAAAACCTATCGCAAAGGCAAGGGCGGATTTGATAACAGCGTCGAGATCACCGACATAGGCAAGGGCAAAATTCATGTCAACTTCAACGGCACATACTTCTACATGGCCGGCAGGCAAGAAACTTTCCATGAGGGGTCGGGCGAAGGTGATGGGCAGCTCAAGGGCAATATCGCAAGCGCGAGTCTCGACGGCGACGACGGCCCGTGCAAGCTGAGCCTGACCTTTACCGCGAGCCAGGTTGTGGTCAAATCGTCAGCAAACTGCTCGCTCAATGTCGTTCCCGACGGAATATACAAAAAAGAAATAAGCGTCGCCGCCAAGACAAAGGGCTATGAGATTTGCCCCGACCCTTCGGCCAAATGTCTAAGCCCGTCGCGTGAATTCGCCGAATGGGAACTACCATACCAATTGCCAAAAATCTTAAAGCGTGACGTAAATTACAAATCCGTCCCCTTCTATGCCGTTCTGATCAAGACATTCGAACACGAAGAATGTGACGCGGACGGTTACACGGCCAGTATCGAACGAGAGCGGCTGACAATTCAGAAAACGTATTCAGGGCGAAAGGTTTTCGGATCGCACAATTGCCCGGATATGGACGGGATCGGATACGAATTTCCAGGCCAGGAAGACGCAAACCACACTTTGTTGTTTGACGCTTTTATTGCCGTTTACGCCGGAAAGTTACCGGCGGAAGCGAGTGAATTTTTGAAAGAGGTGCAAACACGATATCCCAAAGCCCAACTAAAGCAGATGACCGCAAGTTATAGCAAGATTGACCAATAAAGTCGGCCAGAAAACAACGAGATTACTATGAAAATTTTAACCGTAGCTTTAGGTGCGATGCTAGTGATCGCTTTTGTAGGTAATTACGCGGCGGCAAGTGCCGCTCAAGTTGCTTCGAACACGCCGGAATCGGTCATTAAGGAGTTTTACAAATGGTATATCAACGCCATCGAAGACGGCCCCGATCCTTTCAAGAAAGGCAAAACGACTTTGAAAAAATATGTGACGCTTCGTCTTATAAATCAAATTGCCAGGGATGAGGCAAAGGGCTTCGACGCCGATTCGTTTGTAATGACGCAGGAATGGGACAAGGAATGGGCAAACGCTGTGAAGGTGTCGAAATTGGTTGTCAAAGGTGCGATGGCGACGGCTATTGTCACTTTCGGCACCGAGAAATATCCGCGAATCGCGCTGACGCTCGTAAAAGTTGCCGGTATATGGAAAATTGATAGGGTTAAAGACGCTTCTTAATAAACCTTGACTGACTGAAATGTATTAATTGGAGTAAAAATATGAAAAACAGCAAAAATATCTACAGGACTATTTTCGGTTTGCTAGTCACACAGATTTTGTGTTTGATCGTTCCGCCGCACGTTTTTTGCCAGACGGAAACGCTTGACATCGTTCAATACACGCCGCCGAAAGGCTGGGCTAAAACATATAAGGAAGGCGCCGTGGTTTATACGGAAATCAACAAGACTACCAATGCCTTTTGTCTGCTGACCGTTTATGCGGGCACGCCGAGTGCGGGTAGCCCGCAAAAAGATTTTGCAAACGAATGGAACGCGTTTGTTGTCAAACCTTTTAAGGCGGAGCCAAGTCCGAAAACCGAAACACAAACCACTCCCGATGGTTGGCAAGCCACAGTAGGAGGAACGCAAATTGAATTGGATGCAGGAATCAAGGCCGCTGCGATTTTGACTGTTTTCAGCGGCTTTGGAAAAACGGCGAGCGTTCTGGTCATTTTTAATGACGAATCATATCTGGCCCAAGCGAGCGCATTGATTGATGGGATCAAATTGGATAAAACCAAAGCCCCGGCCAAAACAAATCCGCCTATTCAAAACAATCCAACTCCAACTAGTCAAAGAGATCCATTTCCGGACAAGCCGGGTTATCAACCGCAGAAACCTCTTGCCGGCATGTTGAAAGAGTCGATCACAATGGCAGATCTTGTTGGCACATGGGACGAGGGTGGTGCCAGCGTCGTAACTTATGTTGATTCGAGTTCAGGCAACTATTCGGGTACGAACACAACATTTTACGCTGAGAGTTACACGATCAAGCCAAACGGCACATTCGATCACAAATTCGCCGGGCGAACCGCTAACCATACCGTCCGCGAGGTTAGCAATGGCATCATCACGTTGTCGGGTGGTTACATCATAGTCAAGTTCACCGGCGGCGAGAGAAAGACATCGAGCAAATATCAGTTCGTCTCGTTCATGACCTTGCCGAATGGCGGCGCGGTTCTGTCGCTGATCCCATTGGGAGAAAACGACGGGCTATACGACGCCAACTGGATGGTTTTGGAGTGTGGCCATGGCAGCGGTTATATTCACTGTGTGGGAGGCGAAGAATGGGTGCTGCGCAAGCCGGCGCGCTAATTTACGGGTGCTCCGGCGTCTGTCCATGCCTTCCAGCCGCCATCCATTGACCAGACATTTACATAGCCCATTTTCAGGAGCATATCGGCGGCGAGAGCAGAGCGGTATCCGCCGCCGCAATACAGGACCAGCACTTGGTCTTTGTCTGGGAATGTTTGGACAATGTCGCGCTCTATGACGCCTCTGCCCATGTGTTTGGCACCTTCGGCGTGCCCGGCGGCAAACTCATTGTCTTCGCGAACGTCGATCAAGACCGCACCTGATGTGATGCGGGCGCGGGCTTCGTCCACATCGCATTCGAGGATTCGGCTTTTGGCGTCATTTACTACGGCTAGAAACTCTTCGGAATGGATCATAATCTTTACAGTTTACATTAAAATACAAATCGACGAACTAGCCTGGCTCGGATGAAAAATCTATAATGGGAGTTTCGCAATATTTCTAAACTTGATAGAGGAAAAATAACTGTGGCAGAACAATTTGACGTAACAATTATCGGCTCCGGCCCGGGCGGATATGTCGCGGCGGTCAGGGCCGGACAGCTTGGGTTGAAGGTAGCAATTATCGAAAAAGAACCGGACGCGCGTCTTGGCGGCACGTGCGGTCTGCGCGGCTGTATTCCGACTAAGGCGTTGCTCAACGCGGCCCATCTCTACGATAAAGCCGGACATTTTGAGAATTTTGGCCTCAAGGTGAAAGACTTAAGTTTCGATTGGGGCGGCGTACAGAAATATAAATCGGATGTCGTCGCAAAGAATTCGGCCGGCGTGACCTATCTTATGAAAAAGAATAAAGTCACTGTTTTTAACGGCTTTGGCAAGATCACAAGCAAGGGAAAAGTCGAGGTAGCTGTGGCCGACGGTAAAAAAGAAACGATCGAAACCAAAAATATCATCATTGCCACCGGCTCGGTCATCCGGCCGATCACTGGTTTTGAGACGGACGGCAAGCAGATCGTCAATTCCGATCATATTCTCGAACTTACCACCGTTCCAAAATCGATGATCGTTATGGGCTCCGGCGCCGTCGGAGTCGAATTTGCCAGCGTCTATGCGCGATTCGGATGCGAAACGACCGTCATCGAATTACTCGACCGCATTATTCCTATCGAGGACACGGAGGTTTCCAAGGAACTCGCCCGCTCGTTCAAAAAACAGGGCATTAAGTGCGAGACCGGCATTAAACTCGATAAGCTCGAAAAAGGCAAAAAGAGCGTAAAAGTCTCAGGCAAAAATGCCAAAGGCGAGGCCGTTTCATTCGAAGCCGAAATGCTGCTCGTCGCCGTCGGCCGCATGCCGTATATCGAAAATCTCGGCCTCGAAAACACAAAAGTCATCGTCAATCCGCGCGGCACGATCAAGGTCAACGGCTACTGCGAGACCGACGAACCGAATGTATATGCCATCGGCGACGTAATCGACACCGCCTGGCTCGCCCACCTCGCCTCAAAGGAAGGCATCCTCGTTGTCGAGAAAATCGCCGGTAAAAAAGTCGAGCCGATCAACCATCGTCTCGTCCCGAACTGCACCTATTGCGACCCCGAGGTCGCCAGCGTCGGGCTGACCGAAGAAAAGGCCAAAGCCGAAGGCTACGACGTCAAGGTCGGCAAATTCCCCTTCTCAGCCTCCGGCAAAGCCCGCATCCTCGGCGAAACCGACGGCTTCGTCAAGATCGTCGCTGAAACCAAATACGACGAGATACTCGGCGTCCACATCATCGGCCCCCACGCCACAGAACTCCTCGCCGAAGCCTGCGTCGCCATGGCCCTCGAATCCACCGCCGACGAACTCGGCCGCATCATGCACGCCCACCCCACCGTCAGCGAGTCCGTAATGGAAGCCGCCGAAGGCGTGCACGATATGACGATACACATGTAGGAAAGGCGGGTGTCGACGATGGATTTTGAATCAATTGTTATAAAAGACGAAGTTCGCAATAACCTACATGTAAGTTGAGAGGAGGAGGACGGCTTTCTATTGTTCTTCACTCCGGATATGGAAAATACGGATAATCATTACCATATTGAATTAACGGAAGACGAGGCCATGCAGCTTGGTTTATTCTTGAATAGAAAGCTAGAAGAACTCAGAATAATAGAGGCGGCAAGTTCATTGTAGAACTTCATTTCGACTACACCACCAGACACAAATGTGATCAAATCCTTCAAAGATTCTGACCTGCTCCCCTAAAATTACACCAGTAGGAAGGCAAGAATCAAATAAGATGAGAAAAGGAGATTCTTGCGATGAAAAAGGTACATACGGACGAGC
>JAYVER010000129.1:0-5577 GCA_043748725.1 Chloracidobacterium sp.
CTCTGTCTGACGGCGAACGGTCGGGTTTTGCTCATATTTGCCCAGATTTTATCATCGAGTTGCGGTCCGAAAGCGACACCTTGCGAAAACTGCATTCCAAAATGCAGGAATATATCGAAAACGGAGCGTCTCTTGGCTGGCTGATCGACCCGATCGAACGCAAAATTTACGTTTACCGTCCCGAAACGGAAATCGAGATATTAGAAGACCCAAATGAAGTCACAGGCAACCCTCTTTTGACCGGATTTACACTCAATCTGACCGAAATATGGGGTTAGGCTGTTTTGAGCTAATCGGTCTGGCATCTGCTAAGCCTTAACCGGATCAATTATCGGAGCCGGATCATTTTCTCCTTTCGTCACCATCAGTTTTATCGCAAACCAAACCCATGCGACTGCTCCGATAGCAAAGATCGTATCGCCAAACATCCGCATCCAGCGTAAGTTTTGCATTAGCGGTGTCTGCAGGAATTCAGGGCTGCGTGCAGACCAGTAACCGACAGAGATAGACTGATAGGTTTGAAGCAGGCCGATCGGCAGCAAGCTAAACATTATCTCCAATAGCATACCGATATTGATCGCCCAAAACGAGAATGCCAGCAATTTAGTGTTCCATTTACGCTCCGGCTGCATCGCCCGCAGGCAAAAGAGTGTTAGTGCCAATCCTAGTGTTCCGTACACGCCGTATAAAGCTCCGTGAGCGTGAACGGCCGTCGTATTCAATCCCTGCATATAATAGAGGGCGATCGGCGGATTGATCATAAACCCGAAAATACCCGCACCAACCAGGTTCCAAAACGCGACGGCGACAAAGAAATAGACGACCCATTTATATTGGGCCAGCCACGGCCGGGCCTTTGAATGCCTTATGTTCTCAAGCGCTTCGTAACCGACAAAAACGAGCGGAACGATCTCAAGAGCGCTGAATACCGAACCGAACGCCAGAGCGACTGTCGGTGTTCCCGCAAAATATAGATGGTGCAGCGTCCCGATAATGCCGCCGCTTAAGTAAATCGCGCCCGAAAGTAAAGCGGCATATGCTGCATGGTCGGCACGGATCACGCGTAATTTTGCGAACAGAAACGCGATCACGACGGTTGCAAATACCTCAAAAAAACCTTCGACCCAAAGATGCACCACCCACCAACGCCAATATTCGACCACCGTCAGATGCGATCGCATTCCCCAGAAAAGTCCCGGAGCGTAGAACAAAGCGATCCCCGCAGTTGTTGCAAGGTAGAGTGTGATCAAGGATTTGCTGTTGCCCTTTTCTTTCAACGCCGGCACGGCGGAGCGGGCTATAAGAAACAGCCAGAGCAGTAGGCCGACAAACAGCGCCGCCTGCCAAACTCGGCCGAGATCGACATATTCGTAACCCTGATGCCCAAACCAAAACCAAAGGTCGCCCGGCAGCATGTGCATTACGCTCAGCCATTGCCCGGCCATCGATCCGAGAACGACGAGCAGCAAAGCCCCGAACAGCACATTCACGCCCAGCCGCTGCATTTTAGGCTCATATCCGCAAATGTAGGGAGCGATAAACAGTCCCGCTGCAAGCCACGCCGTTGCTATCCAGAAGATGCCAAGCTGCGTATGCCACGTCCGCGTGACGACATACGGCAGCACTTGATCGAGAGGTATCCCGTACAACCCGCCGCCCTCTACGCCGTAATGGGCGGTGATTATCCCCATGACGATCTGAAGCAAAAACAGCAGTGAAACGACGAGAAAATATTTGACCGTCGCCTTTTGCGAAGGCGTAAGGGTTGCACCTATAAGGGGATCCTCGTCTGGTGTGTCGCGTTCGTCGGCCTCCTTGTGCCAACCGGCGTAAAACCAAACCATCGCGCCGATGCTGCCAATCAGCAGAATTACGCTGACGCCGGTCCAGACGATCGAACTGCTCGTCGGGTAATTACCAACCAATGGTTCTGATGGGAAATTGCTCGTGTATGAGATCGTATTATCGGGGCGGTTCGCGGCCGATGCCCACGCTGTCCAAAAGTAGAAAGACACCAGCTGTCGCAGCTTTACGGGGTCGGCCTGTGCACCTTTCTGTATCGCGTAATCCTTGTTGCCGTTCGTAAAAACTTCGGAATAATGCTTCAGATTGTCCTCGAATGCCCTACCAAGCACCGGGTCGAGCGTGAGCCGCCCTGTCGTTTCGTTGTAGGTGTTGGTGCGTATCAGCGTTTGCAGACGCTGAAGCAAAACGGCCTTTTGCTCGCCGGAAAGCGACCCTCCGTCTTTGCCGTATTGCCCACCCGACCAGTCGTTTAGAACAAATAACGCTTCGCGATGAAGATAATCCGCCGTCCAATCAGGCGCAATATAAGAGCCGTGTCCCCAGATCGACCCGACCTGCATCCCGCCCATCGCCTGCCAGACATTCTGGCCGTCCATGATCTGTTCGGCGGGAATCAAAACACTGCCGTCGGTCGTAACGACCTCGTGCGGGATTGGCGGAGCCTGACGAAATATCTCGGTTCCGACCCAGCCGAGTATGGCAAACGAAAATACAAAAACCGCGATCATTAATATCCAAAGTCTTCTCATTTGGCTTGTCTCCGATGTCTAGCTATCTTTAAACTTTGTAACAATTAGATGAAGCTCGGGGTCGGCGGTGACTTCGTGTTCGACACCGCCTTCGAGCGTGATTAACGTACCGGCACGCAAGATCCGCGAGTCTTCCAGGTTAGTACCCGCGCTAAAAACGCCGGTTCCAGAAATACAGAAAACGGTTATCGGCTCGTTTGCCTTGTGCCTCGACAAAACCGCCCCGTTCCGCAGCCGCACCTCGACGAGTTTGCGAAACGCTCCGTCAAAAAGCTGAGACACTTCCTTGTCTTTGTCCATTTCGGTCTCCGCGCTCATATCGATGTCTTTGATAAACTGAATGTTTTTCATATCGCAGCCTTATTAATTTCCAGAGGTCAAAGTCTTGGGAATTTGCAGGTCGGTTCCGATCTTTTTGTTTAACTTTTCGATAAAATAGGCCGAGAGCAGCGGAGATTCTTTCTCGATATTTTGGTGGACAAAGAAGCAAAGTTCGGCGAGGCCCTGAGCCTTCCACTCAGCGATCCGTGTCACCCATTCGTCGAGGCGTGTGTAGTCGGACGGGTGATTTGCCCCGACCCAGCGGACAAACGCCGTCGGCGTCGTCAAACGCATGTGCATCAGATCGCGGCGTCCGGCGGTGTCAACCAGGACGTTTGTCATGCCATTCGTTTCAAGCAAATCATAGAGTTCCGATGAGACAGCCGGTTCGTTGTACCAATCGGTTTTTCTAAACTCAACCGCAAGCGGGATGTCGTATTTCCAATTCTCGACAAACGCTTTAACACGATCAAAATCCTTCGGGCCGAAATTGTTGTGCATCTGTAAAAACGGCACGCCGAGTTTTTCCTGCAAGCCGGAGAAGTTGCCGACGTATTGGTCAACGATGGTTTCGACGTCCTGCAGCCGTTTCCAGTGCGAGATTTCCTGTCCGAGCTTTGGGAAAAACTTAAAGCCTTCGGGTACCGCCGCACGCCATTTTTCAAACTGCGTCGCCGGAAAGTTGCGGTAAAACGTCGCGTTTAGCTCGATGCAGTTAAACTGAGACGAATAATATCCAAGCTCATCCTTGACGCCTTTCGGGTAGAAACCTTTCAGATCGGTCTTGTTCCATTTGGCACAGCCTATATGGATATCCATCGCTTTCGGCATCGATTTCGTGAGTACGCACTTTGTATCAGGATGGTCGGCAGGGATCGTGAAATCGACGTCTTCAGGGTTTGTTACTTGTCCGAATTTCATAGATGGTTTAGTTATCGTCCTTTTGATAAGATTTTAACATATCGATTTGCGAAAGCTGGGCTCGCGAAGATGGAGGGTTTATGAATTCGATAACGGTTGATACGGGGCTTGTCGGTGGAACGCTTGCGGAATGGACGCCACAGTTGCGATTAGATTTTGGCAAAAAGTCGAAGAAACTCAGCGAGGACGAGTTTTTTGATTTTTGCCAGGACAACGCCGATATGCGTATCGAAATGGATAAAAATGGAGATATTGAGATTATGGCACCGACAGGAATGGAGACCGGAATTAAGAACTTTAATCTAATTATCGATTTCGGAAATTGGGCGAGAAAGGATGGGACGGGTCAAGGGTTTGACTCATCAACCGGTTTTCGTCTCCCAAACGGAGCCAAGCGTTCGCCCGATCTTTCATGGATAACGCTGGAAAAGTTGAACACAATTCCCGCTGTCAAACGCAAAAAATTCGCGCCTGTCTGCCCGGATTTCGTTGTCGAACTCAGATCGGAGTCCGATACTCTTAAAAAACTCCAGTCAAAAATGGAAGAATACATCGAAAACGGTGCATCGCTTGGATGGCTGATCGATGCGGGCAAACGCCTCGTTTACGTCTATCGTCCGAACACTAAGGTCGAAATTCTGGAAAACCCTACCGATATCTCGGGCGGCGAGCTTCTCAAGGGTTTTATATTGAATATTCAAGAGATCTGGAAGTGAGAAATATGCAAGTTACAGTTGAGCAAATAGAAAATGGCATGAAACAACTTTCGGAAAGCGATCTGCGAAAAGCCCGCGGGCTGGTCGATTCGCTTTTGAAAAAAGATGATGCAAAACCGGCAATGACGGAAGAGGAATTTGCACAACATCTTTACGAGAAGGGAATTATCAGCAAACCGCCGCCGCCAATTACCGATTTTTCGCGGTATGATAACTACAAGCCGATAACCGTTACAGGTGATCCCATTTCTGAAACGATCATCAAGGAAAGCAGATAAATGGCTTTCTTTTGCGATACGAGTGCGTTGGTAAAGCGTTACGTTTCTGAGACAGAGACGACTTGGCTTACAACAACCCTTCATCCAAATTTAAAACAAAAAATATATGTTGGGCAGATTACGATCGTCGAGATAGCTTCAGCGATCGCAAGGCGGGGAAAAAGCGGTTCGACGACTCCACACGAAGCCTTGACTGCCTTCAACCAATTTGAGCAGGACTGGAAGTCCGAATTTACTATCGTTGACTTCTCACGAGATATCGTACGCGACGCGATAACGCTAGCCCAAAAGTATGCCTTGCGGGGTTATGATGCCGTTCAACTTTCGACCGTTTTATATGTTCACAGGGAAAGAGTGGCATTAAATATTCCGTCATTAACTTTTCTTTCCGCTGACTCGGATTTGAACGATGCTGCAATTGCAGAAGGCCTAGTCATCGATGACCCGAATAATCATTAACAATTAATATGCAGTTTTCATTTGATCCAAATCTGAGAGAGATCGCCGACAAGGTCGAGGATGGCGAGCGGTTGACGTTTGACGAAGGCCTCGCTCTTTACGGGACCGAAGACCTGAATGCGCTTGGCAAACTGGCCGACACTGTCCGCCGTAAAAAGCACGGCCGCGTCACCTACTACAATGTCAACCGGCATTTTAACCATACGAATATCTGCGTCGCCGACTGCAAATTCTGCGGCTTTTACAAGCGTGCTCGTCAGGAAGGCGCCTACACACATTCCGTGCAGGAAGGCATCGATATTGCCCGCACTGCGGTTGCCGAAGGCG
>JAYVER010000130.1:0-5562 GCA_043748725.1 Chloracidobacterium sp.
ACCGCTGCCGGTTCTGACATATTTTTATGGTAACCATTATTGATTTTTTGAATCAGGCAAGAGAGATCCTGAATCCTGGACACCTGATCGACTGGATGCTCGCGTTTCTGGGCAACTATGTCTATTTTGGATTGTGGTTTGTGATATTTGCGGAGACCGGGCTTGCGGTTGGTTTTTTTCTGCCGGGCGATTCGCTGCTTGTGGTTGCGGGTCTCTTTGCGGCGGCGGGCAAATTAAATGTTGCGCTTGTTATGCTCGCGTTTTTCCTCGGTTCTGTTATAGGCGACAGTACCGGTTATTGGACAGGCCGCGCGATGGGCAAGACGCTTTTTAACCGTGAGTCATCATGGATATTTAAACCAAGCCGGGTTGATAAAGCTAAAGGATTTTTTGAGAAATACGGTGTAAAGACCGTGATTTTGGCAAGGTTTATACCAATCGTGCGGACATTTGCGCCGCTTGTTGTCGGTGCGGCTGAGATGCCGTATTCTCGATTTTTGCCTTTCAGCATTATCGGCGGTTTGCTGTGGATACCCAGCATGGTTTTGGGCGGTTATTTCCTCGGCGGCGTGATCGAGCGGGCATTTAACATCAAGCTCGAAGACCATATCGAAAAAGTTGTGATCGTCGTCGTGTTTCTATCGCTGCTGCCGCCGATTATCGAGTTTTTGAAGCATAGGTTTGGCAAGAAAGGTGGTGGATAAAGTATAGAGTTCACGCTTTAACGTGATTCGCTTACAAAGAGCAAACTAAAGTTTGAACTCTGAACATCAAGTTTGACTTGCCGAGGGCGGTGACATACACTCATGTACTTGAGTTAACGGGGCGTAGCGCAGTCTGGTAGCGCGCACGGTTCGGGACCGTGAGGTCGGAGGTTCGAATCCTCTCGCCCCGACCATTTTGAAAGGGAAAAAGTAGAAAAGGGCAAAAGTGAAAAAAATTCACGTTTTGCCCTTTTTTCATTCAAGCATCTCCGGCTCTAAAACTTAAACCGGAATTGAGCGGTGAAACTGCGACCCGATCCGTCGATGCCCCAGCTTGGATTTCTATAAGCCTGATCGAAGATATTCTCGAACGCCCAGAAAATATTGGCTTTTTCATTCAAGGTGATGCCTCCGCGAATATTTGCGAGGCCATAGCCCGGCAGATGGGTGAACGCCGGCAGAGTCGGAAAACCTGCTCCCAAAACGCGGGTCAGCACCTGCGTGCTATTCTCGCCGGTCGCACGGAGCGTGTAGGTGCCGACGGCCTGATTACAAATTCCCGCGGCATTGGATGTCAGCCCGCGAACGCAGGCACCGCGGCGGATAAAGTTCTCGATCTGTGTCCGTGAGCGTGTTGCTCCTGTCCGTCGGTCTGAAAGATCAAGGCTCGAAAATCGATCCTGTCGCGAGGCGAGCGTCGTATAACCTTCGACCCAAAACCGCGACCAGTTGTAGCGAAGGCTCAGGAATGCCGTCGGCGGCGGCGTTCCGCCTTCGATATTCGGCGGCAGCCCCGTCACCTTGTCCGCTGCGTGAATATAGGTGTAATTTCCCTTAAAAAGTAGTCTGTTTGTTAGACGAGCTTCCATTTCGTATTCGACACCGTAGAGCGTGGCGGACGTAAAATTTGCGCGGACAAGAACCGGACTTGTCGAGGCTGCGACAAAAACAACGCCGTTCGCCAATTGGCTGGTGATCGACTCGCTGCCTAAGAGTTGTCCGGTTGCTCCGGCAGGCAGGATCAACGCCTGCTTGGTGATCGCGTTGTTGATATCGAGCCGGAAGACCGTAAATTCGGCATCGACCCGCTTGTGTTGATAGCGAACCGCAAAGTCAAAATTATTGCTGAACTCAGAGCTCTGCTTTGCGACCGGCAAACTGGTCGTTACTGCATCGGAACCGGCTGTGGTGCCGATCGTACCTCCCAGGGCTCCTGATGTGATGTGATCAACCTCAAATCCATCGCCGGTCAGCCCAAGTGTTCCCAAGTCGGTAATATTAGGATAGCGAAAACCGCGACCGTAATTAAAAGCGACACGAAAGTTGTCTGACGCACGGATAACTGCCCCGATCCGACCGGAAACATCGCTGGTAGTCAATTTATCGTCACCAAACAACGTGCGCCCGCCGACAATTGGCGAATCACCCGCGCGAACCTTGTATGACGCACTGCTGTAACGCAATGCACCGGTTATCCTGAGACGGCTGGGAATCGCATCCCATTGATCCTGAACAAAAACGCCGCCGGTGTTGAAGCTGGCATTATCAGGAATACGCGGACGGGCGATCGTGACCAGGTTTGTAACCGGATTTGTGATAAATGACGGTGCTTTTACCCGTTCGTGATAGTAATCGCCGCCGACAAGAAAATCGTTGTTTCGACCGAGCCGTTTGTCGAGGAAAAAGCTGGCGCCGGTTGACGACGTTCGTTCATACTGGTGCGTGATGTCGCCGAAAGGATTTCCCTGCCCTCCTTGATTGACGCGTTCCTCGCGTTGGCTGTTGTACGACACGGTGAACGACGCGCTGTCGAACGGGCCAAACCCCTGTTTCACATAACGCAGATAGCCGAAATCGAGCATCAGATTTCGCAGGTCAGCGATCAGATTGCCGTCGCCGCCGAGCAGTTGGTCAAAGCGACGGCCCTCGTCCTGCTGGCTGCGTTGGTAGAAAAATATAAGCTGCTGGTCGTCACGCGGCGAATAATTTAGCTTGACTGCCCCGCCGTATTGCTTAAATCCGGTATCGGGATTCGGGTCGTAGAGAATCTTTGACGAGAGACCGAGGAACCGCGTGATCGACGAGTGTGAATCGAGGCCGTTCGCTGTTCGCAGATTTCCGATCCGGCGACCGGCAAGATTGAAATAGCCGCCAAATTTCCGCGTGCCGTAACTCAACAACGCCGACGTTCCATAACTACGATTGGCGGAATTAAATGACGACGTGAATTCGCCGTGAAATTCAGGTTTATCGAATCCATAGACTGGCGACTTGGTGATGAGATTTACTGTGCCGGCAAGCGAATCGGAGCCGTATTGAGCGCCGTTGGGCCCACGCAGAACCTCAATAGACTGGAAATTGCTTGGTTCATTAAGATCGAAAAACGTATTGATACCGCCGCGTTGGGCTCCGTTGGTGTAGCGAACGTCGTCAACATAATTGACAACATTTTTGCCGGTCAGTCCGCGTATGACAATCGCTCCGATGGTCGGGCTTGTCTGCTGGACATTCAGTCCGGCTTCTTCCTTACCGGCTTGGGCAAGCACGGACGTCGCCCGTTCTAAAATCGCTTCGGTGCTGATAATGGTGACAGGCTGCGCAACATTTTTTGTCTCTTCCGCCTGGCCGATCTCGGCCGAGACAGTGACACGACTCTCGCCGACCGCCAGCGTGACCGAAACGTCATTAGCGTTAGAGCCGGTGACCCGAACATTCTGATCGGTGACGGCAAATCCACCGGCGAAAATACGTAAATTATATTCGCCGGCGGGCAAAGCAGTGAACGAGAACGTGCCGTCACGAGCCGTCATCGTCGTCGAGCCGAGTCTCGAGGAGTCGCTGCGGATCGTCACGCTTGCTCCCGCAACGACATCGCCGTTTTGATCTTTGACGGAGCCGCTGATCCTTGATCGGCCGTTTGTTTGAGCGATGAGCGGAGCAATAATAAGAAGTATCAGTGAAAATAAACGAAGTAAATTTTTCATATTTTTGGATTACTGGTAGATTTGACTCGGGGGAAGAAGCCAAATAAGGCGTCATTCCCGACTAGTAAGGTCTGCCTCTCAAAACTTGTTAATAATCTAAATGGTTGCGTAATACAGACATCTCACGAACTAAATTTCGACCGCTGTCTACGTACGATAGCTCGTAAGTCTAGCCGCATTCGCCATCTACTACTAGCACTCGTATTTGTTTTGGGGCTTTTTATTTATTCGCTTTGATATGTGGCGACGCTGGTCGGGGTTTCGAAGCAGCGAACTTTATACACTTTTACGCGATCGTCGCCCACGCGTGTATTGAGATATTCGAGAAAATAGCGAGCGAGATTCTCGGCCGATGGGTTTAGCTCCTCGTCAAAGGGCGGCAGCTCGTTGATGTTGCGGTGGTCGAGGTATTTAACTATCTCGTCAGCGGCTGATTTGAGATCGCCGAAATCGATAAGCAGGCCGATATTGTTTATCTCGGAGCCGCGTGCGTAGATCTCGATCTTGTAGTTATGCCCGTGCAGATTCTCGCACTTCCCTTTATAGCCGCGCAACTGGTGTGCGCTGCTGAAATTGCGTTCTATCATTACTTCGTAAAATGAAAGCATAAAATTTCTTACAACCTACTCGGGGATATTTCGTATCTCACTCAACGGCTTCATAAAGTTAAAGTATATTCTGTCACGTTGAATATTTGCATTGCAATTGTTGATAATTTGGAATAAAGTTGCTTTACCGCTAGGTCAAGGAGGATAACTTTATGGATTCAGATATGAACACATTTTCCCATTCGCGCAAATTTGGAACTCTGGCAATGAGTTTAGTCGTTAGTTTTTCGGCAGCGTTTCTTGTAAATGCGATGACGCCGACACCAACGCCGACGCCAACGCCCAAAAAGACGGCGACAAAGGTCACGACCGCCGATACAGCAGCAGCAACCACTGCTACAACCGGTACAGACACAAAGGCGAAGAAAACAAAAACGCCTAAAACCAAGAAACCGTCAAAAACCAAGACAGATACGGCGACCACTACAACCACGCCGGCTTCGACAACCTCAACGACGGCTGCGACCACAACCGGAACTCCGGCTAAGACTAAAACGCCCAAAACTAAAAAGCCGAAGCCGACGAGTACAACCAGTACAACAACAGACACCTCTACAACAGACACCGCATCCAATACAACGGCCGTAACCCCCAAGACTAAGAAGCCGCCAAAGCCAGCCACCTACAAAACGAAATCAACCACGACCGGAGATTCGACGACGCCGGCCACGACGACTACAACTACGCCGGCCACAACGACGACAGGGTCGACAACACCATCGTCAACATCGTCAACTAAAAAGCCGTCGACGAAAAAAACCGCGACGCCGAAGACGCCAAAGACACCAAAGACAGGTGAAGCTCATACCTATATCAAGGGCCCGGAAGGCGGTTGCTACTACATGAACAGCAAGGGTAATAAGGAATACGTTGAGCGGAGTAAATGCCAGTGATTGGCGCATAAACTTTGTTCGGAAGAGGGTGGAATTGTCCCGCCCTTTTCTTTTCCGGGATTCACCCAATTATTCAAATAATACAGAAACATCGGTAAGGTCGTTCGTAATCCTCATCCTCGGCAGGCTGTTTAGAAAATCGCGGCCATAGCTTTTGGTGCGCAAGCGCGGGTCGAGGATGGCGATGACGCCTCGGTCGGTGCGGCTGCGGATGAGGCGGCCGATGCCTTGTTTTAGAGAGATGACGGCCTGCGGGACGCTGTAATCGAAAAATGACTTGCCGCCGTTTTCGTCGATGAATTTGCTGCGGGCGGCGACGATCGGGTCGGACGGGACGGCGAATGGGAGTTTGTCGATTATGACGCATGAGAGC
>JAYVER010000131.1:0-5561 GCA_043748725.1 Chloracidobacterium sp.
CTCATCATTCAGAGCATTCCGCTTTTCGGGACGGTTGAGCGTAAATACGCGAACCGATTCATGGTCATAGATAAGTACTTCAGACATTCTCTTTTGAGGTCTTTACTATCTTCGTCAGCATCTTGGTTATCTCCTTGCGATCCGCCTCGACGGAATCATACTCGCGTTCATTTATCAGCTCAGCGAAACGGATCAGCTGCAGCCAATATTTCGTCTCGTCAGACCGACGCAGGCCCTTGCCATAAAAGTAATAAACGCTTCCGAAGACTCGCCGCTTACCGCCTCCTTGACATGACGCCCAATATTCGTCCCCGCGCTCAAAAGCTCGCGGCTCAAAGTGAATTCCTTATGCTCATCAGCCAAATAGCGGCTTAGCCTTACAATACGAAGAGCAAAGGCAAAGGATTTTGTAAGGATCGGATTATCACTCATCTCTTGCGATTGTGAATTGTAACTTGGTCCATTGTGAATTGGATGGAAGTTACTTCTATTTTCCAATTAACAATTGCCAATGGACAATTCGCAATTAATACATCTTCGCGGCCTTATCTATTTCAGTAGCAAAATTCTCGATTGTCCTCGACACGATAATGATCTGCTCGCTCGCCTCTTTCCAATCGCGCTGCTCAATTGCCTCTCGGACGCCGGGCAATGTTTTCACCCCATAGCCGGTGTAAAAGCCGGGGGCGTAGATCTGATGCCTGAACCAATCACGTCTGGGAAGGCCCTCGTTTCTGGTCAGGGAACGTTCTGTCTTGAACAATATTTCATCGAGAGATTTCTGCGATGCGGGCGTAGGCTGTTTACCTACAGATAATTTCTGATAGTTATTTGCACTCTGTTGCAACTTCGCAAGGGCATTTTGCAGGGGGGCAAAATCCAGGTATGGGACTTCATTC
Organism: Chloracidobacterium sp.; assembly: GCA_043748725.1. Classification (GTDB taxonomy): domain Bacteria; phylum Acidobacteriota; class Blastocatellia; order Pyrinomonadales; family Pyrinomonadaceae; genus OLB17. Next base: position 900 of record JAYVER010000131.1, read on the forward strand.
CTCGGCTTCGGGACAATAAATGTTTCGGTTGGATCCTGTACAGATATCAACATTCCGCTTCCGATCATTTGGTTCATCGTTTTTGTTTCGTCACGCATTGTGTCGGTCAAATGCGTAACTTCGGTTACATATTGCCCAACTGTGTCGGCAAAATTTGTGAATTCGAACGGTAGGGTATCAGCATCCGCAAGCCTCAAGACAGAGTGACCGCAAACTTTAGATAAGGCGACCCCATACGCGAAATTAGGATCGATAAACCGCGTATAATTGTCGAACGAATCGTAGATCGAATGATACGAACCGCCGCCGTCCTCGCCGCCAAAGCCGAGATTGAGCGACGCTATACCCAAATGCTGCAGAAACGGTGTGAAATCCGAACCAGATCCCAGCGCTCCGATCCGCAGATCACCCCGGCTCATCGCTTCCTGACGTTGAGCAGGCGAACCGTCAACGATCTGCTGGGCGCGAGCACGCTCCCACACGGACATTTTCACTTGCGGGTCTGGGATATCCTTGCCAACCTCGTTAATAAACTTTTCGAGCGTATGCGAACCACCCATGCCGAGAAATCCGCGGCCATTAGAGTCCGTGTTGATATAAACTGCGGCCTTTTGCTGTAATTCTACGGCATGTGTCTCAACCCATTCGGTTGAGCCGATCAAGCCTTCTTCTTCGGCATCCCATGCGCAATAGACGATCGTACGTTTCGGCTTCCATCCTGTTTTGGCGAGTTCGGCTATGCATCGAGCCTCTTCCATCATGGCGACCTGGCCGCTCAATGGATCGTCGGCTCCGTTCACCCATCCGTCGTGATGGTTTCCGCGAATGATCCACTCATCGGGTCGTTCCGAGCCAGACATTTTAGCGATCACGTCGAAAATGGGCTTGATGTCCCAGTTAAATTCGAGCTTTAGATGAACTGTTGGCGTTTTGCCTCCAAAGTGATAGGTGAGCGGCAAGGCGCCACGCCAGGCGTCAGGCACGACCGCCCCATCCATGTTTTTGAGCAGAGGCAAGGCGTCCGAATATGAGATCGGGAGGACGGGAATTTTGGTCAGCGTGTCGGCGTCCTTTCGGTCGATTCGTTTCGCACCTTTTGTCGCTCCAATGCCCTTTGTCAGCGGATCGCCGGGATGTACCGGCATATCCATCACCGAGCCGCGTTGGACGCCGTTCTCGTTTCTCCAGGCGCCTTTCGGATAGACATCCCCTTGATAAAAGCCGTCGTTTTTAGGATCCGAGTAAATAATGCAGCCAACCGCTCCATGCTCGGCCGCGACTTTTGGTTTTATGCCGCGCCATGAGCCACCGTACCGCGAGATGACGATCTTTCCCTTTACGTCGATGCCCTGTCGTTCTAATATCTCATAGTCGGCTGGCACGCCGTAGTTTACATACACCAATGGCGCGGTAACGTCGCCATCGATCGAATAAGCATTGTACGTCGGCAACTGCTCATCCTGCTGGCCGGAAGTCGAGTCTTCTTTCAATGTCGGCTCGTTAAGTTTTAGCGTATATTTTTCGGGCGCGGTCATCTCGACAAGTCGTGTTTTCGGAGTCGGAAATAATACGTCGAATGACTCGATCTGTGTGTCGTATCCCCACGACTTAAATTGCGCGGCAATAAATTCCGCGTTTTGCTTGTCGTACGGAGACCCGAGATGATGCGGCCGTGCGGACAGGCGTTTGAGCCAATCGCGCAGATTGTCGGCTTTTAAAAAGCCGTCAAATTTCCCTTCGAGTGAGCGTTGAGTCTGTGAACTGTCAGGCGTAAAACCAAGCAGCGACTGATTACCTGGCATCGCGGATTGTGCGACTATGGATATCGAGAGAACGAATAAAAGCAAAGTGCGAAAAAACGATCTAAACATTGAACCTCCGATAAAAAAATGGATTAGAGAATGGATGTATTGTAAGACAGTTTGAGCTGAATCGGCGAATCAAGCCGCGTCAATCGGAAAGAAAACTTCGCAAAACCTGCGTTACTTCCCTTTGGGCTTCCTGCTGCACCCAATGGCCGCTGCTCGGAATGCGGTGTTCAGTATATGGGCCGTCTATCATATCTCCGACACCCATAACCGTTTCCGGCAGAACGGCCTTGTCCTTTTCACCGTAAATGAACAAGGTCGGCACATTGATTTTCAGCGGCATCTCATTCGTTCCAAACAGGCGCTTCATTATATTCGCACGGTAATAATTGAGCATCGCCGTCGTCGCACCGGATTGGCTCCACGCTTTCTTGTACTCGGCGATCTCGTCGTCGCTGAACACGTCGGGTTCGGCTGTCGATTCACTCAATGACTTTGCCATTAGTGCATAATCGTTTCGCTCGAAAACAAACTCCGGTACGCCCGGCAGTTGAAAGAAAAACATATACCAGCTTGCCAGAAACTGCTTCGCTGTCTGGTTTCGTTTCCATATCGGTATCGGCGGCACCTGCAAAGCACCTAGTTTCCACAAAACTTCCGGCTCTTTCATTGCCAACGCCCAAGCGATCGACGCTCCCCAATCGTGACCGATGACAGCCGCTTTTTCACGGCCAAAATGTTTTATTAGACCGACGATGTCGCCAACAAGATGGTCAATCTCATAATCAGTCTTATTCGGCGGCTTTTCCGAGAGGTTATAGCCGCGCATATCGGGTGCAACAACCGTGTACTCATCGCTCAAGGCGACGAGCTGATGCCGCCAGGAATACCAAAATTCGGGAAATCCGTGCAGCAGAATGACGAGCCGCTCGCCGTTGCCGGCCTTTGCGTAATGCAGCTTTAGCTGTCCGACTTCCGCGTAACCAAAAGTGATCCGTTCGTCGAGGTTCATAAAAGCCCCAACTCGCGAGCGTCGGTATCGGCAATATCGATCTGCATTCTTAATAACGCCGTCGAAAACGTCTTGCCCTGAGCGTCCGTCATCAGACTGCGCGTGCCGCCGCCGCCAAGCGATTCGTGCAATAAAAAATTAAGAGCTTTTAGATTAGGCAGCTCAAAACGCTCGACACCGCCCTTTACGATCTCGCCAAAATGCTGTTTGACACGTTCCGCTGTAACTTCGCGAACAAGTACCGGATAATATTCGTCCTTAAACGAGATCAGGCCGACATTTGCGGTATCCCCTTTATCGCCGGAGCGGGCATGTGCAAGTTTTAATAATTGAATATTCATACTATTCTACTATTTCTCCGCGTTCCTTTAGATATCTTCTCGCTTCGCTGCCGATCCATTGTTTATCTTCGTCATTTATCATTTCTTTTAATATTCTGGTGGATTCCGCAGTTTTTGTCTTTCCAAGATAATGAACAACGTCCATACGAATTCCAACATTTTTATCGGTCCTCATTTTCAGGAGATAGTTTTTCGATGTCGGGTTGACACTCAGCGATAACGCCACCGAGACGTTTCGCCTTACTTCCGGATCCGTATCGCTTATACGACTTACAATTGCGTTCAACGCTTGGTCATCACTAAACTTTGCTAGATACCGGATCAGAGACGGGGTTTTCTTGATAGCCTCGGCAAGATACCTAATTATTCGGTCGTCCATTACAAATGGAACGAGGCGTTCAGCTGTATCATCGCGAGCAATGAGTCGTTCGCCCAGTGAGTTTAACACCTCGCCCATTTTCTCGTAGTCTGTCGAAACCACGGTTATGCTCGATTCAATATTGATCAAGACTACATCTTTCGCCAAAAGAGCAGAAGTAGAATCGGAGCCATACTTTCTAACATTCAATTCCTTTTTGACAAGGATCTTATATTTTCCGACCTGGTGGACATTGGCCCAATGTGAAAGATATAGCCTTATATTATAGCTTCCCCCGATCAGGGCTTTTTGAAAACCCATAAGGCCGCCCATTGTCATTAGCTGCGATTTGGGTAAAGCGACGCCTTGTGAATCGACAACAATCACATCAAAACTCTCTGGCCGTCCGTATTCGTTTCTATAGTCACCGCCAACAGCAACGCCGAGATCCACGACCGAAAGGTTTTTGATCTCAAAATCCATGTACGTCGGCTCACCGAGCATTATGGTATCTTTCTGGAGCTTGAGATTAACCTCAAACGGATAACCATCGGGTGAAACATACGTATTCTGCGCCTTAGCTAAGGTTACCAAGATTATGCAGAGGATCATGATCGGAAGGATTCTAGCTTTCATAGTATAACGAGTTTACGACATTTATTAAGCAGAGTCAGTATTTTCAACAGCAACCAATAGAGCCCTGTGAAGCGGGTCGTCCGCGATGCCGTCCACCAATCCGAACTTAAACGCATGGTCAGCCATGATCGGCGCCGCCGTAAAAAACATTTCCAAAGCGCTTGCTTCACCGATCAGCCTCGGCAGACGCTGCGTGCCGCCCCAACCGGTGATTATTCCGAGGCCAACGCCGGGATGCGAAAACGTCGCATTGGGCGAGGCGATCCGCCGTTTGCAGGCAAGCGCGAAATCAAGCGCCCCGCCGAAACAGTAGCCGTTTATAGCGGCAACCGTGATTTGCGGGAGCGCGGCAATCCTGGACATCAGATCCTGTCCACGCCGGGCGAAATTGGCGGCGTCTCGTTGACCTATTGTCCAGCCCCCGTTTGTTACCCCAATTGGAAAGCAAGGGTTTTTGTTAAATTTGGGCCGGGTTTGATCTCGAGTTCTCTCGAAAAGCTAGCTTTT
>JAYVER010000132.1:0-5553 GCA_043748725.1 Chloracidobacterium sp.
TCTTACCGGCACGTTTTGAATAGTGATCCTCGATCTTGCAGGCCCAATCGGCAAGCTGCAGCACCTCAAAACCCGCGAGGCAAAAGCGGTTTCGTTGGGTTTCGACCACATCGCGAACCTGCGTGCCGGTGCCGTCATCGGCGAAGACCATCTTGACCTCTTTGACGCCTAGCTTTCGGGTAATAATAGGCCGAAAACCCAGCTTTAGAGTGGGTTTGAAAACGATCCATTCGTCCGGCGTCGCCATTCCCTGCACGACCGCTTCGCCGAGGCCCCACGCGCCGTTGATAACGACCGCCTCGCGAAAACCGCTCTCCGTATCAAGCGTAAACATCACGCCCGAACACGCGATATCGGAACGCACCATTGGCTGGATGCCGATGGAAAGCGCAAGATCAAAATGGTCGAAGCCCTTTGCCGTCCTGTACGAAATGGCCCGGTCGGTCCAGAGCGAGGCGTAACATTCGTGACACGCTTCGATCAGGCGCGCTTCGCCCTGAACATTTAATATCGTGTCCTGTTGACCTGCAAACGACGCATCAGGCAGATCTTCAGCCGTCGCCGACGAGCGGACTGCGACCTCAAAACTCTTTTTTCCGATCCGCGTCCCAAGTTCGCCGTATGATTTTATGATCGCCGTCTCGACATCCTTCGGAAACGGCGTTTCGAGCATCAAGGCGCGGGCCTCGCTGCCGACGCGGGCGAGCTCGTCCATGTCGTTGACGTCCAAACCTTTCAGTAAAGCCTGTAATTTTTTGCGGAGACCGTCTGTATCAAGCAGCAGATTGTATGCGTGGCTGGTCGTCGAAAATCCGTCCACAGCCCGCACGCCCTGCGTCGTCAGTTCGCGAAAAAGCTCGCCCAGACTAGAGCACTTACCACCAACCAACGCCACATCATCGGCACTGACCTGACTAAGATCAAGAACGTATGGTTTCGAGTCGCTCATTTATTTAGGTTTGCAACAAAAGGCACAAAAAACACAAAATGAATTTAAGAACCACGAAAATAACACCTGTTCAATCATTTTTTGCGATTTTTGTGCCTTTTGTGGCTATTAAAAGATTAAAACCGTATAACTGCGTCCGGGCCGCCTTCGACGTGGACGGTATCGACGAAGCGTATGCTCTTCGAGTCAGTAGTCATCACGACGGAATGCGTCCGTTTGCCCGAGCCGAAAAATCGCACGCCGCGCAGCAGTGAACCGTCGGTGACGCCCGTAGCAGCGAAGATGATCTTCTTGCCCGGAGCCAGATCGTTGGTGTCGTATATCTTGTTTGGGTCGGTGATGCCCATTTCGTTGAGACGCTTCATCACCTCTTTCTCGGGCGGAACCTTTGACTTGTCAACGCCGAGACGTTCCGGATTCCATACGAGTTTGGCTAATATCTCACCATTGAGACATTTCATCGCAGCGGCTGTAATGACGCCCTCGGGAGCACCACCGATGCCCATCAGCGCGTGGATGTTTGTCCCCGCTACAGCAGCCGAAATTCCGGCCGACAGATCACCGTCGGATATCAGACGGATGCGTGCACCGGCCGCCCGGACTTCATCGACAAGCGCTTTGTGCCGCGAACGGTCGAGACACATGACCGTCAGATCTTCGACGTCGCGTCCCAAGCGGCGGGCAATATTCTTGAGATTTTCGGTCACCGGAGCATCGATATCGACAGAGCCGCGGCACGACGGGCCGACGACGATCTTGTCCATGTAGATGTCGGGCGCGTAGAGCAGACCGCCGCGTTCGGCCGCCGCAAGCACCGCGATAGCGTTATTTGCACCGAGAGCGCACAGATTTGTTCCCTCGAGCGGATCGACGGCAATGTCGACCTCGGGAAATTCGGCACGAGCCTCGTCCGAGAATATGCCGCCGCCGACCTCTTCGCCTATATAGAGCATCGGAGCCTCGTCACGTTCGCCCTCGCCGATGACGATCCGGCCGCGCATCGGCACAGTGTCCATAACCTCGCGCATCGCCTCGACCGCTACATGATCCGAATATTTGCGGTCGCCCTGACCCATCGTTTTTGCGGATTCGATAGCGGCAGCCTCGGTCACACGCAGAAAATCGAGCGACAATTCACGTTCAGCTTTGATGTTTTTCATCTGGTTTTATTGGAAAAATTATCCGTTTTAACTTTGCCTGTTCAAGGCATTTTATCACTTGTCCGTCCTGATTTGACAAGTTAGCCTTCGGATATTACGGTTTTAATATGCTGTGCGTGAGAACGAGAGGAGAAAACCAGAAGTAAATGACCTATATTGTTACCACGCCGTGCGTCAATTGTAAGTACACCGATTGCGCCGCCGTCTGCCCGGTCGAGGCTTTTCACGAAACGCCCGACAGGCTCCTGATCAACCCCGACACCTGCATCGACTGCGACGCTTGTGTGCCGGAATGCCCGGTCGAGGCCATCTATTCCGACATGTCGATCCCCGAAGAATATATGGATTGGCTCGAAAAGAATGCCGAGGCCGAGAATTACCCGATCATCAGCACCAAACAGCCCGCCCTCATGGGCCCAGGATGCACGGGGCCGCCGGAATAGTATTAGGATCGAAAAGGTTATGTTCGCGGCCTGTTGTCCAACGTTTTTTGGGGTATTTACTTTTTTGTCAAGGCTCCAGTGACAAATCCAATTTCCGAATAATTTGCAAAAACTCCACCGGGTCAACGATCTTCAACTGGCGAAATCTCTGCCTGAATTTCTTGGCCTGGTCAGTGTGATCGGTCATTAGATCGAGCAGGTCCCGGTCGCGGCTGACTATATACTGGGCTTCGGTTTCAACTGCGAGGTTAATATATTTTTCATCCTTCGGATCGCGGGAATAGGAAAAGTGTACCGGAAAGGTCTTGATGAATTTAGCGAATTGGGCAACACGAATAAGATAAGCTTCGATAAACTCCAAAGTCAAAAAAGGATACTTTGCCACGGCTCGCGGCCTTGAAAGAACATCGCGGATTTCTTGCAAAATCTGGCCGCCGACAAAAAGCGCAATATTCCCTTGTTCCGCGTGTCGAAGCAATTCGGACGCCGCCCACCTTCGCTGATCGCCGCCTGCAAATATACCATGCAATCGAAAACAGCCGGCAATGCCGCATCCCGGCTCATTTAGCTTTAAGTTTTTCCTGGTAAACTTCGTCGCGGATCTCTTCGAAAAACTCAACTATCTCATCCTCGCTATCACCGCTTTCTTTAAAGCCATTTCGAATCGGGGCGAGAATCTCATCGAGCGAGGGGCGGTTGACCTCTTTTGCAACCAGATCCTCAATGAACTCCGCCGAATCCCGCCCACTCAGCCTGGCTTTGTTTTCAACCGCCAAGCGTATATCTTTTGGTAAATTGATTGTCAGAGTCGTCGTGTCCATATTCGGAATCTTAGCATAAACACTCCGATAATTGTTCATCAAAAACCTCTTCGCGAGCCTCTTCGAGCAGAGCGTCGAGTTCTTCATCCGAGATGTCATCGGCCTTGATTTGTTCTCGCACCGGAGCATATAAAACACGCAAACTCATCGTCGAAACCAGATCTTCTTCGATCAGATACCGCACATAATCAGGGGTCGTCGCACCGATCTTCTCAGCCCTTTCGCCAAGTTTTTCAATAACTCTTTCGGGCAACCCCGTTATTTCAATCGTCGTGTCCATATTCGGAATATTAGCATAAATCAGTCTGATTCTGTTTTGTTTTCAGTCGCCGGAGATGGCCGCATCCGGCTCCGAAAGCGCCGTAACGGAAACGGTAAATCAAGTCGCAACCCGGAGATTTATTCCCCTCCTGCCTGAGGAGGTGTGGCAGCCGCTTCGTCTGACGGGGGTGGTGGGAGGCGACTGGGTTCTTTTTCTTTTTCGCTTAAAGCTTGACACTATTTCGGGCTAACCCGATCAAATGTCAGATTGTGGAGCGTGTAGGATTTCCTCGAACCGGTCCACAGATTTCCGATTCGCTTCATTGTGCCTTTTGCTGTCTTATCCACCCGCCGAGTTCTACCCCGATTCCATTGACAAGTTTCGATGCGAAGTGAAACTTTTTCCCGTCTATTACCTTTAGGTCGAGCAGCAAACGCATATCATAGCGAAGCACATCGAGTTTCGCGTTTACTTTTGTCAGTCTTTCGGCCTTTGATTTTTCGTATTTTGCAGTAATTAACTCCTCTAAAATTGCATACATCCTATTCTGAAGATTCGCTCCCAAACCAAACTTAAAAAAGCGTGGAAACCGCTCGATGATCGGTACAAACCAAGGAATAAGGTCATAAGTCTTCTGAATTATTGTCAACTCTTGCTGGGTACTTTTCATTTTTTCATTTTTTTAAAAACAGTGCAAAGGGCACGAGGTCAAAAGAACCGAGAGCTACCTGAGCCGTGCCGCGACCCAAAAACCGAAGCCGCTGCCGGCTCCGCGGCTTGACGGTGTGTCCGTGTTGCGGGTCGCCGACCGGGTGAGGACTTCGAGGCTGTCCCACGAACCGCCGCGCAAGACACGGTAAGTTGAGTCCCCGACCCTCATATTTGCTGTTCCGTTCGCAGGCAATCCCGAATAGCCGTTTCCGTTGTAAATATCCTCCACCCATTCCCAAACATTCCCGCTCATGTCATACAAGCCAAAGACATTTGGCTGTTTTTGGCCAGCTGGATGAGTTGCCCTTGAGGAGTTTGACGAATACCAAGCTATTGAATCAAGATCTCCATAATAATCCCCCATTGTTCCGGCCCTTGCCGCGTATTCCCATTGCGCCTCGTTGGGCAGACTATAGATAAAACCATCGTTTTTTGCATTCAATCGGGAAATAAACTCCTTTGTGTCATTCCATGAAACCGCTTCGACCGGGCAGTCCGCACATCCTTTGAAGTTGCTGGGATTCGTCCCGGCAACGCTCTCGTATTGGGATTGAGTAACTTCGTATTTTCCCATCCAGAACCCCTGTGAAATTGTTACTTTATGCACCGGCTTTTCGTCCGCCGAGCCATTGTCGGAACCCATCATAAATTCACCGGGCGGAATATAAACTAATTCCATACCAAGCGAGTTTTTCCGAACGGTGACCGCCGACATCAAACTTGAATTGTTGCCCGTCGTTGTCGGCGGCGTAACGGCCGGAGCCTCCACGACTACGCCCAGATCGCGAAGACGCAACCGGGCGAGGCTCGCGAATTCACCTTTTGGATAGGACGTAAGATAATCCTTGTAACCGGCGGCCGTTTTTGAACTCTCCGCTGCGTTCCATTTGGCCTTCTCTGTTGCTTTTTCCTGTTCCCTTTGCCTTAACGTCTCAGCATCGTCGAACTCCTGGATCTTTTGCTTTGCAGTTGCCGCATACTTGCCGTTTGGGTACGCGGAGAGATATGACTTGAACGCGGTTTTTCGGTTCAATATCTGTACCTCGTCCCATTTTGCCTGATCCTCTTTGGTTTCAAGTGCGTTGATACCCGTTCTCGCATTTGCCGCAAATTCGCCATTAGGATAGGCCGAGAGATAGGACTGGTATGAGTCCTTTGTATTCAGTTTCTGATCTTCAAGCCATTTTGCGCGCTCTTCGTTGGTTTC
>JAYVER010000133.1:0-14187 GCA_043748725.1 Chloracidobacterium sp.
CGATCTTTAGATCGATCATGGGCCGTTTTGCGGCGGACAGTGACGAATCCGGATGAAAGATCGCATTACCCGACTGATCGACAACAAAAATGATCGGCAATCCGGCTTTCCAGAGGTCTGCGTCCTTTGTCGGATTAATGCCGACAACGCTTTGCGAAATATTTTGGAGCGATGCTATGGCAACGATCGTCGCGGCGTTCGAGCCGTCGATCATCACCTTTGACGAAAATGACATGACCGACACACCCGAGGCGTCGATCAATCGCGGCTGGCCGATGGCCAGCTTGCCTGGCGTGCCCGTTATTTCCGCCGAGATCGATTCAACATCGTCCCGGCTGAGAGCTTCGCGTCGATAAACTGAAAGCGAATCGGCATTGGCCGGTTTGACATAGAGCGCGACAAGCTCGGGATTTTCACGAAGGATCGTGCCGAGCTTGGCCTCGGTTTGTGCTGACGAGATAACCGACGGATCATGCGCGATTTCAAGTGCGGTCGATAAACTCGATACAACCGATCCAAACCGTCGCCCAAACATCTCGATCTGACGTGCCTTTTCCTGGACAAGCTGTATCTGATAGCGATTCTCCGCCGCCCGCAGCTCGCGTCCGCTCTTATCGGACAAAAACCACCCGGTCAGAACAAGCGGAACCAGCCCGACCAGCAGCAAGGTCAGGATCACAAAATAAATAAGACTAATTTTTCGACGCGTCGGAGGCATTTTGGCGGGGAGGCCTGAGAACCAAGCTATTTACAATTCTAAAGCAAATGTCGGTTGTGGTCAACAAGTTTTAACGGTGCTCAAACGATTCCGAATGTAGACTATATGCGTTTGAGCCTTTTTTTTAGATTGTGTGTCATATACTTGCCGCGGCAAAACGACTAATGTTACGTGACAAAGAAAAACAATCATGCGGGCCGAGGAAATGAACGATTACGAACTGCGGGCCGAATTGGAAAAATACCATCGCGAAAGCTTTGGCTGGGCACTGAGTTGTTGCGGACACAATCCGGCGGAAGCCGAGAACGTGCTCCAGGCGATGTATCTTAAGGCACTGGAAGGCAAGGCGCGTTTTGACGGACGGGCTTCGTTTAAGACATGGCTGTTTGCCGTGATCCGCATGACCGCAATTGATGAGCGACGGCGTCGATGGTTGCGCGGGGTGCGAATGGAAAAATTAGCTGAGTGCATCGGGAATACAGACGGCGAGGAAAGTGCGGACGAAACGGCCTATCGTTCGGAGATTCGCGCGTTGTTTCGTCGGGCGCTGTCTGAATTGCCCCGGCGTCAGCGCGAAGTCCTCCAACTGGCTTTTTACCACGACCTCAGTCTGGCGGAGGCGGCCGAAGTGATGGGAGTTTCGCTCGGCTCGGCACGCACACACTACGAACGGGGGAAACAAAGGCTGCGGCGATTAATGAAAGGAGTGGAAATCGGCGATGAATCAGGAAGACGATAAGATCAAAAAACTGTTCCAACAAATCAGAGAGGATGATGAGCGTAACGCTCCGTCGTTTACTCACGATTGGAACTCTGCCATGCATGGCATGGATAAGCCCCGCCGCCGATGGCCGGCGTGGCAAATGGCAGCCGGCGTCGCCGCGCTGCTCATATTAGCGGGAACAGGTTTGTGGATATTAATACGACCGGCAAGCAATGAAATTGAGAATGGAGAATTGATAATTGAAAATGCAGAATCTGCGATGCTTGCAGCGAACAACTCCTCCATACCTTCTGATAATTCTCAATTTTCCACTGTCAATTCTCAATTGCCATCCAATGTCGTCCGGCGCGTTTCTTCGTCATCACTGCCCGTCGCCGCTATGTGGGTTACACATGCGCGGTTTCGGGCTACAAGTCCATCTAGAGTTTACAGGCCAACACCGTCTGCCGGGTCCCGGCAGCAGGCCATCTTGATTTCGCAATGGCGCTCGCCAACTGAATCCTTTTTGAGAACTCCGGGCGAGCAGCTATTCAAGCGGGTTCCGCGATTGGACGAATCGGTCGTGAACATTAAGACAACTATTTCGAATCAAAAAAACTAAATTGGAGAAGATATGAGAAATATTAGATCGATAACATACTTGCTATGCATCCTGTTTTTGTCATTCGGCGCCGTCAGCGGCCAGCAACAGCCGCAACAGCCCGATCCTTTTGCCGGAAACCTTTTTCCGCCCGAACTGATCATGCAGCATCAGCAGGCATTGGGACTGACCGAAGAGCAGAAAACTTTCCTCAAGGATGAGCTGAGCAAAGCCCAAACCCGCTTCGCCGATCTGCAATTTGGTTTGCAGGGCGAAGTTGAAAAGCTGGCGGCTCTGATAAAACAGGAGCCGGTGGATGAGGCTCAGACGTTGACTCAAGTGGACAAAGTCCTTGGTCTCGAACGTGAGATCAAACGCACCCAGATCGGACTGCTTATCCGTATAAAAAACAAGTTGACACCGGAGCAGCAAGCTCGGCTGCGGGAGATAATAGGCAAAGCAATGGGGAAATGAACATGTCGAAGTTTTTAATGACATTTCTTGCAATAGTTCTTGGGCTTCCCGCGGTATATCAAACACACCAGGCGAAGGTCGAAGCTGGTGCGGCCAATGGCGTCCTGGTGTCAAACGCGCAGATAGTCTTCGAGGCGCCCGTCCCAACGACAGCGGGCCGTGCCGAAGAGATCTTCACCATGAACCTCGACGGTTCCAATCGCACACAGATCACCCACGACGGCCTGAACAAGTTTCTCCCCCACTTCTCCCCCGACGGGACGCGGCTGATCTACACCAAGTTTCTGGTGGGCGGATATGGCCAGCCGAACTCCCAGTTCGATGTGGTGGTCTATGACTTCGCGAGCGGACAGGAAACCCAGCTCACCCACACCGGAAGGGGCTTCCAACCCGTCTGGTCGCCGGACGGCCAACGCATCGCTTTCGACACAGCGGGCGGGCCGATGTGGATCATGAATGCCGACGGCTCAAACCCGCACCTGCTCGGCGCTCCCAGCGAAACCGTCGGTGGGGACATCGCCTGGTCGAGCGACGATTGGATCCTCTTCACACCCCTCCAGTTCGCGAACAACTGCTTCAAGGTGCGGCTGGACAAGATTCGTCCCGACGGCACCGCCCGCACTCAGGTCACCGACGGCGGCCCCAACTGCACCCCGATGGGGATGGAGCAGAGCGGCGACGCCGACCCCGGCTTCAGCGCCGACGGAAGGACCATCTACAGCTCGCGCGGATTTCCACGCGCGCCGGCCCCACCGCTCGGCGGCACTGAACGGCGCCTCTACTCCTTCTCCAGCGATGCCTGGACTACGGGCAAGGTGGAGACCGACCTGAGCCTGCCCTCCGCGCCGGACTGCATAGAGGGCGTCCCCAAGGGATCACCAGACGGTACGCGGGTGCTGCTCTTCCGCGCCTGCGCGGGCGAAGCGCACAGCGGGGTGACCATCACCGACACGGCCGGAACCTACCGGACATGGATCACGGACGGGTTTGGCCCGGATTGGAACCCGGTCGCGATCCCTACCAGCACGATCCGGAATGGCCGCGTGGCCTGTTTCGGAGATGACGCAACGGGCACGAGTCAGATTTTCACTTTTGCCGCGGACGGCGGGGACAAGAGACAGTTGACCACGCAAGGGCAAAATGATTATCCCAGTTGGACACGCGATGGCTCCCATATATTGTTTAGTTCCGGACGAACGAGGGGATTGTCCACTGAGATCTGGATCATGGACCCTGACGGATCTAACAAAAGACAGATCACTTCGGGAACACTCACCGGAGGAGAAATCACGCCTTTTGCGTCACCCGATGGCCAACAAGTTGCATTTACCCGGTATGGCCCCGTCGTCGGACATCCAGAGATCTGGGTCATCAACATAGACGGTACAAACCTTCGCCAATTGACCACTACTTCCATTCCTCCCACAGGGCCCATCACGGGGAGCGTGCATCCCACTTGGTCGGCGGACGGCAATAAAATTACCTATGCTTCGAGCCAAAGCGGAAGCATCCAGATTTGGGAGATGAATGCCGATGGCAGCAATCAAGTGCAACTGACAACAGGCAACGGAGTAAATTATCCGGATAGCAACGTCCCGGATTGGTCGCTGGATGGTAATAAGATTACCTTCTGGTCAGGGTTTGAAACCCAGTACGGCGAAGTTTGGGTCATGGACGCCGATGGGCAGAACAAGCGAAAAGTAACAGAGACCGTTGACCCAAGGAACAGTGACAATCCCCATTGGTCCGCGGATGGCACTCAGATCCTCTTTGCCTCGAATCTAGCGGGGAATGACAGAGTTCTCTATGTTGTAGATGCGGCGGGTGGAGCCCCTCGCGTGTTTGCCAACGGCATGCTCTGGGGGACCTGGCAGCCGGTAGCGGCCAATGCAAACGTGAGTGGCCGGGTTTGACATCCAACGGTCGCGGTCTGCGCAATGCTACCGTGTCGATTACTAATTCTCAGGGCGTCAGTCGAATAGCAACGACCAGTTCGTTCGGGTTTTTCTCGTTTGATAATATCGGTACTGACGGAACATATACATTCATTGTGTCATCCAGACTCTTTCGGTTTGCTCCGCGAACGTTGCAAGTCAACGACAATCTAACGCTCGCCGATTTTGTGGGACTTGAGTAACACTAATTGAGGTGCGAGAACAATTCTCTTAAAATTCCAGCCGGAGCTATCGAACAACAAAGCTGTGCGGGTACTCGCCGAAGGTGTTTGATGTGATGCCGTTGCGGACAGTGCTGCCGTAGATCGAACGGCCGGGGCGGAACTCGATAGTTACTACGCCTCCGCGTTCGAGGGTGATGACTCCGGCGTGGACGGCGGCAGTGCAAATGGACGAAATCGCGGTGTAAATATCGCTTCCCCAGATGGTCGACTCGGTGCCGTTTTCGGGACATTGAAATTTGTATGTCTGCCCAACATCGGTGTTAAACGTGGCGGCTGATGTGTTCCAGGCAATGGGGGTTATCTCGTCGGACTCGTCGTTTTTTGGAGTTGGTTTTGTTTCCCAGACCTTCGGCGTTGGCTCGCCAACCGGTGATGAAGCGGGTGTCTGCGAAGGCGTAGATCGCGGCGTCGCGGGTGCTTTAGTCGGCGAGGTATTTACGCCTATCGCGCGGTTCCCGTTGGCGGCATCGCCCCGTCCGCCGTAAATAATCATCAAGAGAACGGCTACGGCAACGATCCCGAACAGCATTACCACGACGACAAGACCCACCCAGAGCCCCGTGTTTTTCTTTTTCGTCGGCGTCACGGGACGCTCAATGACGATAGTTGGCTGACTCTCGGTCGAAACAAGCGGACTGCCGTCCAGCAGACAAAACATAAGGTTGTCGTCATTAAACGTCTGGTCACATTGAGGGCATACTTTCATATCTCTATAAATCTCTACAAATCAAGCTTTCTTTACGATGACGAGTGTAATATCGTCATTTGGGGCAGCGGTGCCGGTGAATTCCGAGAGGGCGGCCTCGACTTTGTCGCGGATGCCGGAGGCGGAGCGGCCGACGTTGGTGCGGATTACCTCGGAGAGGCGGTCCATGCCGAATTCGTCTTCTGCAAGGTTGTTGGCCTCGGAAACGCCGTCGGAGTAGATGAAGAGAACATCGCCCGAGTTGAGTTGCGCGTTGCCGACCTCGTATTCCGCAAAATCCATGAGGCCGAGCGGTAGACCGCCCGCTTGGAGCAGCTCAAGCGAGCCGTCGGCGCGGGCCAGGAGCGGGGGGTTATGGCCCGCGTTGATGAATGTAATGTGGCCCGAAAGGGGTTCGAGCTCGGCGATGAAAAGGGTGATGAAACGGTTTGCCGGCGTGTTTTCCGCAAGGTAAACATTTACGGACGTCACCATCTGATCGAGCGATGTTTTTGCGGCGACCTGGCCGTGAATTGCGGCGTGCAGGCTCGACATAAGCAGCGAAGCGGAGGTTCCCTTACCGGAAACATCGCCCAAAGCGACGAGCATTTTACCGTCGTGCCGTTGGATAAAATCGTAATAGTCGCCGCCGATCTCGTAACACGAGAACGAAATGCCCTGAAATTCATAACCCTCGACAATCGGCGGCCCGGACGGCTGAAAACGCTGCTGGATCTCGGTCGCGAGCTCAAGCTCACGCTCCATCCGCTCGCGATTGATGCGTTCATCGAGAAGGCTTGCGTTTTCGACGCGGATCGACGCAACGGATGCAAGCGTCGTCAAAATGTCGAGATGCTCGGCCTTAAACGTGGTTTCATACCCCGGCGAATCAGCGTAAATAATGCCAAAAACATGTCGTTCATCGACGCTGAGAGGAACGGCCAGGACTGAGCGAATTCCCTGCAGAACGATCGTTTGGCTCGCAAATCTAGGATCTTGCTGTGCGTCCGAAGTCAGCACGGATTTGCCGTTTTCAACGACCTCGGTCATTATCGCCCGGCTGATACGCACTTCGCCCGTTTGATCCTCTTTGCCTCGGATGCGTGCGACTTTGATCTCCATGCCGGTTTTCGATTTCTCGTCACGAAGCATTATCACGACGCGTTCGGCGGGAACGGCGTCAAAAACGAGCGAGGCGACTTGATTCAGTGTTTCATCCAGGCCGCTCGACGACAGCAGAGCGACGCCAACCTTGCTTATCAGTCCGAGCAGATCGGTACGGCTTGAAAGGGTCGAATCAAGGATCTCGATAGTCGGGTTTTTGCGGCTTGAGAGGGCGATCGTCGTTGCCGGGTCCAACGACTCGGTGGCGTCGGCGATGAGCGTTGCGCTGATATTTTTTGAGGTGTGGCTGTCATCGTCGAAAACGATCTTTGTCTCGCCGATCTGTATCTCACCGCCGGTCAAGAGCGTAAGCGCTGCAGTTACGATTGCTCCGTTGTATTTAGTACCATTGGCCGACTGAAGGTCATGCAGCCAAAAGGAATCGCCTTCCTGTCGCACCTCGGCGTGCAGGCGAGACGCAAAAGCGTCGGGAATACATACATCGCTCCGTGCTGAGCGGCCAATAGTTGTTCGAAGCCGCGTCAGCGAAAACTTGTCGGCGGCGCCATTTGGATGTGTTACCAGCAGATGAGCCATATAATCAGTGAATAGTGAATAGTGATAAGTTAAAGATGTTGGTGAATAACACTTCACTTTTAACTTTTAACTTTTAATTTTTCGCTTGTTACCTGTCTTTTACGTCCGCGAACCACAATTGTTCTCGCTACAAAGTCATGCAGCGAACGCCCGCTCGAATTGACCGCTGAGATCAAGAACCCCAAACCAAGCGTCAATGCGGTGAGTAAATACCCCAAAATATTACGTAGCAGAATGCCGCCCAAACGCATATCGGTTCCATCGCGGTTGACTATGGTTATCCCTGTGAGCATCTTGCCGATAGTTTGGCCACGCAAAAGCGGGAGCAGCAAAATGTTTATCAGCCAAAAAATAACGACGAGAAACCAAACAAAATTACCGATAATTATGTTCGCACCGCCGTCCCCGAAGAACAGCTCAAATAGCAGCCAGCCCAACGGAACCGCCAGCAAGATCATGTAATCGATAAAGAGCGCCGCGCAACGCAAAAAGAAAGGCGCTTTTAGCCGTTCGGGAGCAAAATCAACGATCTTGCCCATTTTTGACGTTTTGCCGGGCGAAATTGCTCCCTGAGCGGTTGATGTCATATAGTTTGCCCGGCGTTAGCCGATAAAAAAATGCAGAGTCGTATCACCTAACCGCAACCGGTCACCGTTTGCCAGAGCATGAGGTGTGTGCGGCTGCAACCGAAGCGAATCGCTCATGCTGCCCAAAAGAATAGTGCCGTTTGACGAACCAAGATCCTCGACCAGAAAATTTCCGCCGTCATTCCAGATGCGTGCATGGCGACGCGATATTTTTGTCATCGGATCATATTTCGACAGATCAACCTCTGGAAAAACATTCGACTGCGGGTCACGCCTTCCGACAAGATTCTCGCTCTTTTCTAAAGAAAATACCGGGGCGTCAAGCTCGCTCGTGCCGTCGATGACCAGTTTAGCAGTCGGAGCGGTGCGCGCATAAATTTCGGCATGGACGCCATGCTGAGCGATCGGCTGCTTGGCCCCGCAAAACGCGCAAAACATGTCTGAGGCTACGATCCGCTGTCCGCAAAAACCGCAGAAAACGATCTGATTTGAGAGGCTTACAGCCGCAGGAATTTCAGTAACGCCATAGGTGACCGCTCCCCGTTTTAGATTTTCGAGATGATCTGCAAGCACCCGACGCATCTCTTCCGAGCTCGAAAACCGGCTCTCGGCGCTGTATTCGACCGACCGCATTAGGATTCGCTCCATCTGATCGGACAATTGCGGATTTATCTGACGAGGACGCGGATTTTTCTGAAAATCAAAGATGAGCAAAGGATTATTTTGCGGGTCGGCGCCGGTCAACAGATGAAACATCGTCGAACCGAGGCTGTAGATATCCGAACGTGGCTCAACGTTGCCGCTAAAAAGCTCGGGCGGGGCATAGCCCATTGTACCAACGGCGGTAACTCCTTTTTCCTGCTCTTGATTTATCGATCTCGCAATTCCAAAGTCGATCAGCATTATCCGGCCTGTGCTGCCGTCGATCATCAAATTTGAAGGCTTTAAATCGCGATATACGATCGTTGTCGGTAACCCGTGTAAATAAGCCAGGACGTCGGCGACCTGAAGAGCCCATTCGGTTACGGTTTTTTCATCGATACGGCCTCCGGGTGCCGCACGGAGGCGGGCCGCGAGATCGCCGCCCGAAATATATTTCATTACGAGGTAGAAACGGCCTTCGGCTTCGTCAAAGAAATAGTCGTAAATGGTCGGTATCGACGGATGATCGAGGGTCGACAGGATCACAGATTCCCGTTTGAAATCCTCGATTGCCTTTTGCTGCTGCTGCTCTTCGATGCTCGACTGGACCATTTCCTTTACGGCTCGATCGACGCCGCCAAGATTTTTATCAAGTGCGAGATAAACAGCTCCCATGCCGCCGCCGCCGATCTTTCGCGCTATCTCGTAACGGCTATTTAGAACAGTTCCTTCGGCAAGAGTCTTTAACCCCGAACGCTTTCCGTCGGTGTCAGAACTTATCCTGTGAGCGGTTTCACCCTTGTTTTGCGGCGGATCGGCGTCGTTAGCTCCATTGGGCGATTCGGCAAAATCATTTGTTATGATTTTACCTTCCTCAGTTCCTTCTTCTGTCGAAACAATATCAGATGCGTCAACATCTGCGAGATTCTCAACTACTGCTCCGGAAACCGTATCAATAAGCTGCACTGGATTTGCTTTGTCTGACGTTAACGGCTCGACCGGTTCGTACTTAGGGTTTTTCGCCTCGAATGAATGCACGTCACGCTCACCGCCAACCGGGGACTCGATGAGCGAGGCTCCGCATTGCAGACAAACTAATTCATTTTCAGCGGTCTCGGAGCCGCATTCGTGACAGAGGGTCATTGTTGTATTCGGAAAAACTTCCTTTCCGCATCAGTGCATTATTTGAAATCTTAGAAACGTTTTACCTACGATGACCTCGTCACCATCGTTCAGAATTTCAGAATTACCCGGCAACAGCCTTCGTCCGCGATTTACATATGTGCCGTTAGTCGAACCGAGATCCTCAATATAATAGGCCTCGTTACTTCTCCGGATGCGTGCATGACGCCGCGAGACCTTCGCATCCGAATCAAAAGCGTCGAGGTCAACATCAGGAAAGACTCCGTTATCGGCATCCCATCTACCAATAGTGGACTCGTCATTTACGAGCCGAAACTCCGTGCCCGGTGCGTCGCCCCGCTCAATTATCAAAACTGCATGGGCCGTACCGTTCCTATTGTCGGCAAAACCCTGAGGCGGAGCAACATCTTCAAATGCGAAACCGGCGGATCGCACATCGACCGATGTTTCCTGGCTTATCCCCGGCATCGAGACGGCAGCTGACGGAGGAACATAAGCCGGCGGCTGAGGGTCGGGGGCTTGTTGGGCAGCGATCAATCTAGAGCCGCATTCATCGCAAAATCGTGACGAATCGAGATTGGCTGTTTGGCATGTGGGGCATTTAATCATGAAGTTAATTACTCACCTTTTCCAACGAAAAGTACATAACCTAAACAAACTATTATTCTACCTTGTTATCGTTTCATCGTAAATCGTAATTCGCCTGTAGATTTACGTCAAATGATTAAAAGGCTTTCATAGAGTGATCCATTTGATTTAACTTTGCGATCATCGGGCTGTTATTTTTACGCAAAAAGGCTGTATTGTTCTTGGCCGCGAGCAATATAAATAAGTTTGGTTGATGGCGGCGGCTATTGACAAATGACACCACAGGTGATATGCTGCTCGGCAGTAAATTACTATTTACTCTTGAACAAGCTTTCCCTAGGTTGTTTCGCCTTGTCAAGACTCAGAAGCGAATCGTCCGCTCCTCTTTCTTCCTAAGACTCAATAGCCTTCCTTTCAACTATTACTAGGGGGTAATTCTAGTCATGAAACGTAACAGAATAATATGGGGTCTTGTCGCACTTTTGGTTTTGACGACAATTACCATTTTCGTTAGCGTACCAAGATCTAATCATGCACAAAACAACGATGACATACAGCCGACGCCAGAGGCCTCAAAACCAAAGAGGGTTGAGTTTGACTTGAGCCGTTATCCGGTCGTCGATTTCAATGCGGCAATCTCGGGCACGTCGGCTGAACGTGAAGCCAGAACACAAAAGAATAAACATTACGATGGCCAGGACTGGGTTCTGAGCAAGCCCTATCCTGAAGGGTCAGGCGTAATTCTTACAACGGAAGAGCCACCGCCTCCTGCCGTACCAGTTAATGAAAGTGATCTGGTATTAACCGGGAAAATCCTAGATGCAAAAACATTCCTCTCGAACGACAAAAAAGGGATTTATACCGAATTCACTGTTGAGGTTTTTGAGGTTCTTAAAAGTGACAAAGACAAGACGGTCCGACAAGGACAGTTGGTCAGCGTAGACAGAGAAGGTGGTTATGTCAGATATTCAAGTGGCCAACAAATCATATACAGAATTACTGGCAAGGGCTTACCGCGCGTTGGCGAAACAGAAATCCTTTTCCTTACGACCGATGTTAGCGGGCTTAACTATCAGATTCTTACGGGGTACGAATTAACGGGGAAAACCTTTACTTTTCTTGATAATCCGGATCATGTTCAGGTTCCTGATAGTAATCAGAATTTCGAGTTACTTCGCTCCATTCGTGAAAAAGTGTCGGCTTCCGCAAGGATTCCAAAGCAATGAAATCACAACGTGAAAAAGTAGAACGCATTGCTCAATTACTTATCATGGTGGCTTGCTTTGGTTGTCTTGCAATCAGATTTGGCGACATCGTGTCATTTGCCCAGAGTGTATGTTGCGGAACGAACCCTCCCTTCCTGAATCCATCCCATCCCACGATGGAAGCATGGACCCATGGCCAATCGGTTTCGGTAGTGATTTACGACTCCAGCGCCGATGACCAGGCCTGGATTAACTCGGGCGTTCAATCTTGGAATCAGAGTACGACTGACTGCTCCATTCATTTCAATACGGCAACTGCAGCAAGCGGCACTTACGGAGGGCAAGGTGGTAATGATCTTACCGGCATTCCCGCGTACACAGTTTGGTTCACTCGAGTATCAAATAAGGCAGGTCAAGAATATAGCTATACGACAGGATCGGGAAATAACGTAACAGTAGACAGGTCAAAAATCGAACTTAATAGCGCGACGCACCACAACCAATATGGTTACGGCATTGAGTTTGATGCTGCGCACGAGATCGGTCATTCGTTAGGACTCGACCACGATGTTAATAATCTCGCACATGGAATCGTGCCGAAAAGGTCAATCATGTCAGGATTTGCATATCCCACACCTACAATGTGCGACGTCAGTGCAGTGACCAGGCTTTACTGTCCGCCAGCAAGCACGCCGACGCCGTGTCCTACGGCTTCGCCCGAACCAACGCCTTTTTTGGGCTGCTATACAGAACCAGATTATCAAACGTTTACATCGACCGGTTGTCCAAGCGGTTTCGTTGACACCGGCTATTTTTGCGACCGTGATGGTGGCTACAAAGATAGCTGCGCGTCTCCTGGCTATGACGAGTGGAGCTGCACGTGCCCCGGCGGACATAGGGGTGGTTGTGGTAGTAGTCCTGTCGAGTTTGGTAATTCGCCAATAGAGAGCAATGCGCCAATACCTGATAGCTGTAATTTTTGCTACTCTACGCCGTCGGATGTAAACGCTTGTTTCGATGCCGGCTGGACATGGGACTGGGAATATTGTCAATGCGTACAGTCGCCAATTGTCATCGATGTATTGGGAAACGGATTTAACCTCACAAATGCTGAGAATGGTGTTCAGTTTGATCTCAATGGTGATGGGATAATGGATCAGATCTCATGGAGCGTAATGGGTTCCGATGACGCCTGGCTTGCCCTCGACCGTAACGGCAACGGAATAATTGACAATGGCACGGAATTATTTGGAAACTCAGCCCCTCAGCCCGCTCCGCCGCGAGGCGAAAAGAAAAACGGCTTTCTGGCGTTAGCGGTTTTTGACCGGCCTGAAAACGGGGGAAATGGTGACGGAAAGATCACTCGTCTCGACAGCGTTTTTGCAAATCTTCGTCTATGGCAGGATTCGAATCATAACGGCATTTCGGAGGCGAACGAACTAAAAACCCTTCCCGAACTGGGCTTGGTGAGCATCGATCTTCGTTATAAGGAATCCAAGCGAACCGACGAGAACGGGAATCAGTTTAAGTACCGGGCGAAAGTAGAGGATACACACGATGAGCAAATCGGCCGATGGGCGTGGGATGTATTTCTTATCCGTAAGCCGTGAAAATCTTCGTCAATAAAATAAACAAAGCGAGCCACAAATCCGGCTCGCTTTTTTACGTCCTCATTTTTTTGAAACTAAGCTAAAAATTTTGTCGTAGTAATGGCTTGATACGGAAGGACATTGGGATTTCGTTGTACTCTTTAACAAGAGTTATTTTTTCGTTGAGAGGGACTGAAAAAATATGGCATTAAGCCGTAAAAGAAAGATCATAATCGGCGCCGCTGTCGCGGTTTTATTAGTTATCATTATTGTTGGCAGCATCTTGGCGACGCGCACTGACACACCGGAAGTTACCGTTGTTAAGGTTGAAACGCGCAAGGAACTACGGTCAACGGTTACATCGTCGGGTGAAGTCAGGCCGATCCAGTTTATGAATCTGACAAGCGAGGTTCAGGGCCGGATCGAAGAGATCTACGTAAAGGAAGGCGATCATGTGACGAAAGGCCAGCCGCTTGTGCGACTCGACCCAAACCAACTGCAATCGAATACCGATGCTCAAACCGCTGCGTTTCAGAGCGCTCAAGATGAGGTTCGTGTTTCTCAATCGCAGGTGACCGCCGCTCAAAATCAGCTTGCGCAATCGCAGCAACAGTATAATGTGGCGCTGGTAGCGGTTGATTCCGCACGGCAAGGAGCTGAAGCGACGCAGACTGATGTTGACCGTGAGCTAAAAAACGTTTCGGTTGCCAAACGTGAACTTCAACGTACAGCACAGCTATTCGAATCGGGTGTTTCTTCACGTTCTTCATATGACGACGCTAAGGACAAGGTCGATCAAGCAGAGATTGCTTTGCGAAACGCTCAGTCCCGTTTGAAATCTCAGTCCCTATCGATCAAGGATGCAAAAACCCGCCTTGACCAACAGGCCGTTTCCGTGCGTGACGCGCGAAGGGCGGTCGACACGGCAAATTTGAATGTCTCGGCAAACCAATCCCGGGCCACCCAGCAGTCAGCAGTTCTTCGCGGTCAGCGAAACCAACGTGACAAGACTATGCAAGTTGCCCCGATTAGTGGGGTCGTAGCTGAAATTCCTTCAAAGGTCGGTACGTTTGCCGTTGCGAGCCTTTCAAGTACTGCTCTTATGACGATCGCCGACATGTCAACGGTCAATGTTGAGGTCAAAGTGGACGAAACTTCGATCGACAAAGTTGCCGTCGGACAAAAGGCTAAAATCAAGGTCGATGCATTTGGAGATAAAGAGATCGTTGGCGAAGTGACGCAAAAAACACCTCTTGCAGTCGGTAAATCACAGACGAGCGGCGGACTTTCGACAAACATCAATGTCCAGGAAGCAAAAGAATTCAGGGTGGTGATCGAGCTCAAAGATCTGCC
Source organism: Chloracidobacterium sp. (assembly GCA_043748725.1). GTDB lineage: Bacteria > Acidobacteriota > Blastocatellia > Pyrinomonadales > Pyrinomonadaceae > OLB17. The sequence goes on from JAYVER010000133.1 coordinate 14,169, forward strand.
CGACGAGATCAAAAACGGT
>JAYVER010000134.1:0-2039 GCA_043748725.1 Chloracidobacterium sp.
GGAACGTGGACGCTCGACGGTGCTCTGGCCTTGTACGTATGGCACAGTTTGCATCATACGGCTCATATTACGCGTCTGCGTGAACGCGAAGGCTGGTAAAAGCTAATTGAAAATGGAGAATTGAGGATGGACAATCTGGTTTTTTATTCTCAATTTTCAATTTTCAATTCTCAATTAGGTCGATATGCTGGAATCAACGCCAACACGCCTTGTATCGCTCGACGTTTTTCGCGGCATGACCATTGCCGGGATGGTTTTGGTCAATAATCCCGGTGGCTCGCCGGTCTATTGGCCGCTCGACCACGCCGAATGGACCGGCTTGACGCCGACCGATTGGATCTTTCCGTTCTTTTTATTTATTGTCGGAGTTTCGATCTCGATAAGCTTAGGCAAACGCGTTCCCGCGAAGCCCGCCGATGGGAATGTAAAGCCCGATGCCAAAGCCTACGGGAAGATCGTTACCCGAGCAGCCTCTATCTATTTGCTCGGGGCCGCGCTCTCCATCGTTCCGTTTTTCCAGTTCCAATCGACCGACGCTCCCGACCCGTTAAAAATGCTGATCTGGCTCGCGTTTACGGCGGCGTTGCTTTTTCTACTGCTCAGAAATTACAAGATCGCCGCTGCTCTAGCCGTCATCGCTCTGCTCGGCATCGCGGGGATGAATCTGGCCGGATACAACGTCGTTCCGTACAATTATGGCACTCTGCGCATTTTCGGCGTGCTCCAACGCATCTCGGTTTGTTATCTGGTTACGTCGCTTATATTTCTGCACACCACCTGGAAACAGCAGGTTGGGATCGCAATTGCATTGCTGCTCGGCTACTGGCTGATAATGACCACGATCCCCGTTCCGGGCTGCGAGGTCACCAGCGTTAGCGACAAAGCGTGCAATCTAGCCGCTTACATCGACCGCATGATCCTGACCGAAAACCACATATGGCGTTCCGGCAAAGTCTACGATCCCGAGGGAATTCTCTCGACGATCCCGGCGATCGTCACGACCATCTCCGGCGTGTTAACGGGAACATGGCTCACGCAAAAGGATGAAGGCGGAATAACGAATGATGAATTGAATGCCTCCGAGCCGCATTCATCATTCATCATTCATAATTCATCATTAGCGAAGGTTTCCGGCATGTTCTTCTTCGGCGTTATTCTACTTGCCATCGGCCTTATCTGGAACAGCTATTTCCCAATGAATAAGGCTCTCTGGACGAGTTCTTATGTTTTTGCAACAACGGGACTCGCCTTGCTCGTGCTCGGCTCGTGTTACTGGCTCATCGACATCAAAGGCTACAAGGCGTGGGCAAAGCCGTTTGTAATATTTGGAGTCAACGCCCTCGCGTTATTCGTCTTCAGTGGTTTCTTCGCCCGCATGATCGCCGCTTACCGCGTCCCCGGTCCCGACGGACAAATCATTTCAGTCCAGCGATGGGTGATGAACCACATCTATCTACCGATCTTCCAACCGATCGACGCCTCGCTCGCTTTCGCGATCAGCTTTATTTTGTTTTGGCTGTTTTTGATGTGGCTCCTCTACCGCAAGGGGATCTACATTAAGGTGTAGGTCCAATAGGGCAAACCTCGGTCGGGGTCAAAAGGTGCGTGGGCGAGGCCAAGGTCTGCGCAGATGAATGCACGGATGGCCGTGGGCGGTGCGCGGATGGCCGTGGGTAGTGCGCGAAAGACCGTGGGCGGTGCGCGGATGACCGTGGGCAGTGCGCGAAAGACCGTGGGCGGCGCGCGGATGGCTGTGGGCAGTGCGCGAATGAGCGTGGGCATGTATAAAACGCCGTGGGCGGTTTGGCGCTGAGCAAAAACGGTGATAGATTGATGGCACTAGATACCAAAATGGCCGGAATTAGGGCCTTTTACGAGAGAATTCCCAACGACGCACCCGCGTGTGCTTTTGGCGAAACGGGGACAGGACATTATTAATTAGGAGCACAACAAATATGAGTGATGCAATGAGACGCGAACTAGAATCGCTTGAGAGAATGGCGGCATTCAAGGCGGAGAACAACGTCGTCATCAAGGAA
>JAYVER010000135.1:0-5498 GCA_043748725.1 Chloracidobacterium sp.
CAACATCCAGATGGAGATCACGCTGATCGCACCGATCGCCATGGAAAAAGGCCTCCGCTTCGCCATCCGCGAAGGCGGCCGCACAGTCGGTGCCGGTACGGTTTCTGAAATAGTTGAATAAAACGTCAGTTGTCAGTAGCCGGTTGTCAGTTGTCAGACAAGATTTTGATACCGGCAACTGACCACCGACAACCGACAACTGAGAAAAGATATGCCGAGAGATAACATTATATTGCAGTGTACCGAGTGCAAAGAGCGTAATTACGTGACGACAAAGAACAAAAAGAACACGCCGAATAGGCTTGAGCTTAAAAAATTTTGCCGCCGCTGCCGCTGCCACAGGCTGCATAAAGAAAACAAGTAGTTAGTGGAAAACGGAAAACGGAAAGTGGAAAATGAAGATATATCTTTAATTTTTCGTTTTCCACTTTCAGTTTTCCGTTGATGCACAGGGGTATGGTGTCAATGGTTAGCATGGAGGTCTCCAAAACCTTAGGTCCGGGTTCGAGTCCTGGTACCCCTGCCAACTTATAGGAGAAAGAGAGAAGTGTCAGAAGCTGTCGCACCCAATGAGGGTAAACATAAAGAGGGAATTGGCGAGTTTGTGAAAAAGACCCGCGCCGAACTCGATAAAACGTCATTTCCGTCGTCGAGCGATGTTCAGAGCACGACGATCATTGTCATTATCAGCGTTATTTTCTTTGCCGCGTACCTGTTTTTGGTCGACCGCGGCTGGGTATTTATTTTGGAGGCTCTTACGTGGGTGATCAATAAGATCGCCGGAGCATAAGGATATTTGAAATGAAGCAGTGGTATTTTATCCACACTTATTCGGGGCATGAGAACAAGGTGGTCGAGAGCCTCTACGCGCGGATCCGCGACTTGGAGCTGGCCGAGCAGATCACCGAAGTTTTGCTGCCGAAGGAAAAGGTCGTCGAGATGCGCGGCAATAAGGAACACGTCTCGGAGCGGATGTTCTATCCAGGCTATGTGCTGGTCGAGGTCGAGTGTGACGATAAGGGAAAAATTCCCGATAACGTCTTTCACGCGATCAAATCGACGCCGAAAGTGACCGGATTTTTGGGCGGCAAAACGCCGACGCCGCTGACGCAGGCTGAGGTCGACCAGATCGTCCGTAACATCGAGGTCGCGACCGAAAAGCCGAAGCCGAAGTTTACATACGAGGTCGGCGAGGTCGTCAGGATCAAGTCGGGGCCGTTCGCCAGCTTTACCGGCAAGGTGGAGGAGATCAACGAGGACAAGGCGACGCTCAAGGTTTCGATCACCATCTTTGGCCGCTCGACGCCGTACGAGTTGACGTTTTTAGAGGTAGAGAAGGTTACGTTTGCAGAGGAAGAATGAGAGGCGTGAATCGTAAATCGTAAATCGTGAATAGAAAATACCACGATTCACAATTCACAATTCACGATTTACTAAGCAATGGCAAAGAAGATAACAGGTTACATAAAGTTGCAGATTCCCGCCGGCAAGGCGAATCCGGCGCCGCCGATCGGCCCGGCACTTGGCCAGCACGGCGTAAACATCATGGAGTTTTGCAAGGCATTCAACGCCAAAACGCAAAACGACGACCCGGATATGAAAATTCCGGTCGTGATCACGGTTTATGCGGATCGCTCGTTCACATTTGAAACGAAAACACCGCCCGCGGCCGATCTGCTCAGAAAAGCGTCGGGCATTGCAAAAGGCTCGGGCAAGCCGAATCGGGAAAAGATCGGCACCATCAAGCGTTCGCAGATCGAAGAGATCGCCAAAAAGAAAATGGTCGATCTCAACACGTCAAACCTCGCTGCCGCAATGAAGACGATCGAGGGAACGGCAAAGAGCATGGGACTGACGGTAGAGTAGGCAGTTGGCAGCGGCAGTAGGCAGGAAGAAAGTTCTTTACTGCCTACTGCTGCTGCCTACCGCCAACTGAAAGAAGGGAGAACGCTTTACGCGTTCGTTAACACCTGGAGGTAAAATGAAAAGAGGAAAGAAATACTTGGCGGCTCTGGAAAAAGTTGAGCTGCACAAGAAACATACTTTGGAAGAAGCGGTCTCGAAATTGAAAGAGATCGCGTTTGCTAAATTCGATGAGACGGTCGAATTGACGATGTGGCTTGGTGTTGATCCGCGAAAGGCCGATCAGCTCGTTCGCGGCACGATCGTTTTGCCGCACGGACTCGGCGGGGCGCCCAAAATAGTCGTTGTCGTTGCCCAGGGCGATAAGATCCGCGAGGCCGAAGAGGCCGGTGCGGATGTGGCCGGTGGCGACGATCTGGTCGAAAAAATCAAGGGCGGCTGGCTCGAATTTGATACGCTTATCGCAACGCCCGATATGATGGGCAAGGTCGGCCAGTTGGGCAAGCTCCTCGGTCCTCGAGGCCTGATGCCAAATCCGAAAACAGGTACGGTGACGATGGACGTGAAAACCGCCATCGAGGAAACCAAGGCCGGTAAGGTCGAATACCGCGTTGATAAAACGGGCGTTATTCACTCGCCGGTCGGCAAAGTGTCGTTTGATAATACGAAATTGGCCGAGAATACCAAGGTTTTGATATCCGCCGTGATGAAGGCAAAGCCGACCACGGCGAAAGGACGCTATCTGAAAAAAATTAACTTAGCCGCAACGATGAGCCCGGGCGTTTTGCTCGACGAGCTCGCGTACGCTTAATGAGGAGAGATTTTTGAAGAATTACCACAGAGCACACAGAGATTTATTTAATTATTAAATAGTTTGTTCTCTGTGACCTCGGTGGCCAACATTCAGGATCTGTAAAAATCAATGAAAACACGAGAAACAAAACAAAATGATCTGACCGCCCTCACCGAATCGCTTGCCGCGTCCAAGTCCGCGATGGTCGTCAGCTTTTCGGGCGTGACTGTCCAGAAAGATCAGGAATTTCGCAATTCTTTGCGTGAGGCCGGTGCAAAATACGAAGTCGTAAAAAATACGCTGGCTAGAATTGCCGTCAAAGGCACGCAGTTTGAAGACGCGACGGAGCATTTCAAAGGTGTGACCGCGATCGCCTGGACCGAGAATGATCCGGTTGTTCTTTCGAAAGCAATCTCGAAGTTCATGAAGGACAACGCCGAGATCTACACGTTCAAAACCGGCGTTGTGGACGGCAAATTGGTCGATCTCAAACAGTTGACGACGATCGCAAATCTGCCGTCGAAAGAAGAGCTTATTGCTAAACTACTTTTCGTTCTCAACAGCCCGGCACAGGGAATTGTCACGATCCTTAACGCCGTGCCGCGTGATCTGGCAGTTGTGATCAAGCAGATCGGAGAAAGCAAGCCGGCAGTCGCAGCAGCACCGGCGGCCGAAGTAAAAGCGGAAGAGGCGGCTGCGTCACCGGCGGTTGAGGACTCAGCACCTGTCGAAACTGTAGAGGCTGCTCCGGCAGTAGAAGTTATCGAACCCGCAGAGGAAACCCCGGCGGCTGAAGTTGAAGCTGCGGCCGAGGAAACTGCTGAAGCAGCTGACGGCAGCGCGGAAGATATTTTGGAGATTGCCCCCGAAGCTGACGCTGAGGAAAAGGCGGAATAGAAAAAGTTTTTGTTCAGAGTGCGCGATTTATCGCGTATCTTTCGATTTGAAGAACGCGATAAATCACGCACTCTGAACATTAAAAGCCGTACTCAAGGAAAACGGGCGGGGGCAATTTGTCAGGTTGCTCGCACGCGGCTCGGACCGGTAAGGAAAGGTGATGCAACCCGTTCTTTCAAAGTCCCGTGGGTTCTAGCGGCTGACAATTAAACAGTTCAGAGTGCGCGATTTATCGCGTTCTTCGAAACAAAAGATACGCGATAAATCGCGCACTCTGAACAAAAAACACAGAACCCTTTTGGAGGAATAAATAAAGTTATGGCAGTTACAAAAAATGATGTAGTTGAGTATTTGAAAGGAATGACGCTTTTAGAGGCATCTGAATTGGTCAAGGAACTCGAAGAAGTATTCGGCGTTTCGGCAGCAGCAGCGGCGCCTATGATGATGGCGGCCGGTGCAGGTGCAGGCGGCGGTGACGCTCCGGCAGCCGAAGAAAAGGATACTTTTGACGTTATCTTGACGGCGGCCGGCGGCAATAAGATCGCCGTTATCAAGATCGTTCGCGAAGTTGTCGCGGGCCTCGGTTTGAAAGAAGCCAAGGACCTCGTCGATGCAGCTCCGAAAGCCCTGAAAGAGGGCGTTTCGGCGGCCGAAGCGGAAGAGCTTAAGACTAAATTGACGGAAGCCGGAGCATCGGTCGAAGTTAAATAATCGAATTCAAGTGCCGGAATGCCGGTCGTAAAGCGCGCGTTTCGGCACTTGTCTTTGTATATATTTATTGATAAACTAACTGGTTCGCGCTTCGTCTTAATAAATCGGTACGCGATCACCGGCTTGGTCGGAATCGGAAACGCATTTATATATCAACTGTTTCCGTTGGTTTTAGACGCGATCTTTGTCGCAAAAAGTGGAGAGTGGGTGTCTCTTTTTTGGCACGCTCGGAAAACTTAAATTAGGCAAAAGCTGCTGAAAAAGCGGTCAGGGCAAACTTTACCCTCGACCGCGTTTGCCGTCTTTATCGCGAAGGATTTTTGCAGGGGGAGCTTAAACTTTACGGGAATCGTAACAGCAAATCTCGCAAAAATCAACAAGTTTTTTTATAGCCCGCAATTAATTATATGATCAACAATCCTCTTCAAAGCAGATCAACCGGACTTGGGAAACGCACAAGCAAATCGCCCGAGCGGGTGGATTTCTCGAAAATCTATACGTCGGCCCAGATCCCAAATCTTATCGAGGTTCAACGCGAATCATACAACCGCTTTCTGCAAATGGACTTGATCCCCGAGGAACGCGATTACGTCGGATTGCAATCCGTGTTTGCTTCGATCTTTCCGGTTTCGGATTTTCGCGAAACGGCCATGCTCGAATATGTCGAGTATCAGATCGGCGACTGGCAGTGCAAGTGCGGCAACCTCGAAGGCCTCGAGCATCTGCGTGCAAACTGTAAAAATTGCTCGGCCAAGATCAAGGTCGATCCGTTCAATCCGGCCGAAGTGCTCTGCAACAACTGCGGCACGTTCAACGCAGTGCGTCCAAATCTCTGCAACAACTGCGGCGAGCCGGTCGGCCTCAAGCACAAGCACGATCAGCAGGAATGTCAGGAACGCGGTATGTCATACAGCGTGCCGCTCAAGGTGAAAATTCGCCTGACGGTTTATGACAAGGACCCGGAGACAAACGTCTCGACGATCCGCGACATTAAGGAAGAAGATGTATTCTTCGGCGAGATCCCGCTGATGACCGACAACGGTACCTTTATTATTAACGGAACGGAGCGCGTGATCGTATCGCAGCTGCACCGTTCGCCCGGCGTGTTTTTCAAGGGCGACCGCGACGAATATCTCGCAAAGATCATCCCGTACCGCGGTTCGTGGGTCGAATTTGAATACGACCAAAAGGGAATTCTGCACGCGAGGCTCGGCAAGCGAAAGATTATCGCGAC
>JAYVER010000136.1:0-5496 GCA_043748725.1 Chloracidobacterium sp.
TAAGATACGCGATGAATCGCGCACTCTGAACATTTCATTTTCTGCGGCGGAATAGTCGAATATTCTGACTCTCATAGTAAGCTTCCGATTCGAAGTAACGTGTGATCACCGCATCGACTTCCGCGTGAAGCCCCCAAACGAGCAATGCATCTATCCGCCCGCCGTCGTTTGCCAGAGCCGAATCTAACCTGATAAGCCGCTCCGCAAAAATTGGATGCGGTTCGTCCGCAAAAAACAAATTAGAACTTGTCAGCAGCAGGGCAAAATCTTCATCCTCTTTGTATTTGAGCCTGACCGGAAATATATATTGCCCCATCTCGTAATTGTCCCAGTCCTTAACATTCCGCCCAATTGAGTTAAATAAATTTAGCTGCGTCTCGGGCGCGGCACGAAAACGCGGGTCTTTTTCATATATTGTGACTGAGGCGATCGAGCGCACATCGGCTATCGCCGCCTTGGCAGCCACATATTCACGTGCGACACGATCCGCGCGGAGCGCATAATCCCACAGCGCGGCCGTTTGAAATAAAATAACCAAAACAAGACAGGCCTGTGCTAGGTATTTAAGAGTATTCGAACCGGCCGCTCTAAAAAGCGGTACAAAAAAGATCAGCCCGCATATTACGATGCGCTCCCGTATCACCCCCCCGCGAGAAATGCCAAAATCGTCAGGGCCAAAAACGGATATTACTGCCGCGATAGCGAATAGAACGGTAAACGGAAAATATATATTTGAAAAATATCCGCCCGTCGGGCGCATACGAACTGTAATAAGCAATAAACTGATGATCGCGACCGTCATCCACAATGCGGGAGTGAAAATAGCAAACCATTTTTGCGGCATCTCAACAAATGGAAAAGCGGTTCGACCGATTATGGCGAACGGGTCGGCCGCGCGGATTTGGTTAAATAAATTTGATAACGAAAATGTTTCAGCCAACGATCTCCAGACCGGAAAAACGGAGCTGCCGTCGGCACTCATCGACATATAACATATTGTCAATGGCACGACTGGCAGCAAACAGAAGAGAGTCCATATTACGGTTCTATTTCGGTGTGTACGATCAGCTGAAAGAGCTAAAACAACAACGCTGCCCGCCAGAATTGCGAAACCAATTATGTGGCTGAAATAAGCGGAAATAAAAAGCAATACTAAGACGATGGCCCTGAACACATTGATGCGTTGGCGCCATTTCCAATAAAGTCCCAGGGTAAAAGCAAAAATAATTACACTGAAGATAAAATTGTAAAAACCGACAAGCCATAACCAGTTGAAACCTATCGCCGCCCCGACGAGCAAGCTGGTTTTCAACCCATCGTTGCCGACAGTTGCAAAACGCAGCCAGCCGACAGATGCGACAACTCCCGCAAAAAGACCGCATACGACGATCTTGGTAGTTGTGAACGCCGAGAAAACCTGTAACAGAAGTGCCAATATAATATGCACACTCGAATTAGGAACACAGATCGAATTTAATACGTAAGTATCAGAAACAAATGGGTTGCCACGCAGAATCTCAGTCATCAAGTAGGCGCTGTGTACGTGGGCTGAGCCATCCTGATTGACAAAATACTCGACACCCCAGACTGGACTCGTCGCTGTAACGACCAGGCCGGCGTAAAAGAACCAAGTGGAGGATTTAATGGAAAGAAACGTTTTCATCTAGATAAAGCGATTATATCCGAACGGCAATATCTTCGTTCAGAGTGCGCGATTTATCGCGTTCTTTTAATATACGCGATGAACAAGAGCACTCTGAACGAAAATACGCGATAAATCGCGCACTCTGAGCGCAGGCTTCCGTCATATCGAGATTCAACTAGATTCTGTTATTATTTTGATGCGACCCCCGATTGTCGATCATTGTCTGAGCGTCAAATTTATGTTTCTAAACGGAGTAAAAACCCGCAGCCTACCACCATTCCAAAAGCAGGGTGCGGCTGATGGAAAGTCGAATCTTCTTCGCTCGGTTTTCATCGTTTGGGGAGCGTTTTTGGCGGCCATCAGCGTGTTCCTGTGGTTAGACGGCATTTTCGATGGTGTCGGCGGCAATTACTATCTTATCCCGTGGTCATTTGCAACGGGCATCGTAGTCTTGATCCCAATTATTTATCAGTTCATCAAGGGCACATTCGACCCGTTCCATCCGCTTGTTTTCGCCTCGTGGTCATACTTTTTTCCCGGATTTGCTATCGGCGGTCTCGTCCTTGCCCTCGGTTATTCTCAGCCATTTTATCTTTCGTTTGTTATGGATGAGCATTATAACCTGCCGCTGACATTTTTGTACGTTATGCTCGGTTTCGGCGGCCTTACTGCCGGTTTTATTATCCCGTTCGCCGGCCGCGCCGGACAACGGATCGCGAAAAAATTGCCGGTATGGAACTGGAAGCCAGAGCAGGTTTTAAAGCCCGGGCTCATACTTCTCGCTATCGGATTAGGTAACAGTGCCCTCGGCTTTGCGTCAGGAATACTTGGATTCCAGAGAATCGAAGAAATCGGAAAATTTGACGGTATCATTATTTTATTTTCGATGCTCTGGCTGTTGGCAAGTTTCCTGCTCTGGTTGGCAATTTTTCGTTCGGAAAAGTTAGGTGTCGTCCATTACGCCGTGATAGCTATTTTGTTGATCACGTCTCTCAGCCGATCGGCATATCAGGGTAACCGCGGCGGTTTGGTCAGTGTTTTTATGCTCATAGCGTTTGCCTACGTATGTTCCGGAAAAAAAATTGGCCCGCGACAGACGTTGGCCGGAGCCGGTCTCATTGTCATCACTTTGATCGTCGGCATGATCTACGGAACGACATTTCGGGCGGTTAAAGAAACGAACGACCGTGTGGATATGGACAAATACGCCGGCGTTATCGGCGACGCCGTTTCAACCATCTCCGATCAGGATCTGGTCGCAAACCTCAGCACGGGATTTGCCGCTTTAGGCGAACGCCTTGATTCCATCAGTCCGCTGGCCGTCGTAGTTTCAAATTATGAAAAGCTGGGTCCTTACGAAGAAGCCTATGGCCTTTCTAATAATATCGTAAACGATACTGTCGCATTCATGATTCCGCGGGTTATATGGGAGGACAAATGGCTGGCCTCCGATGCATCCAAGTACGGTGACCTATATTTTAATTTTCCAAATAATTCGTTTACGCTTACGCCAATGGGAGATCTGCTGCGTAATTTCGGCCCGTGGGGCGTGCCGCTGGGCATGATACTTCTCGGGTTTATCCTTCGAATAATTTATACTGCGCTTCGAGGAGATCAGCCTTTCTCATTTTGGCGTGCCGGACTGTTTTATATGCTTTTATCGACCGTGTCGTACGAAGGCTCGTACGCCCTCATAATCCCGACTTTTTTCAAGGTCGGTTTTATTGCAGTTATGGGGATTCTTCTGGTTCGATTCATTGCCGGACGGGGACATAGCGACAATCCTGCTGAACTTGCGTAAAAAGAGCGGTTGTCCGACACTCTTAATGGCAGTTCTAAAAATTAGCTCATCCTTCTTTGCGTTCTTTGCGGCTTTGCGTGAAAAACCACGCGAAGCCGCAAAGTCCGCAAAGTAAGACAAGATCGCAGCATCAATCCGCGTTCAATATTTTTTGACATTGTATTTTGGAACCACCCTTAATATTTTAAAAGAATGGAAGTTGTGGTATTTACCAATGGATGTTTCGACCTGATTCATCCGGGACATATAGACTTATTGACGCGGGCGAGGGCGCTTGGCGACCGGTTGGTTGTCGGTATCAACAGCGACGAATCCGTCAGAAAGATCAAGGGAAACGGACGCCCATTCATGGATCAGGAATCCAGACGTGAGATACTGCTTGGTCTGCGATGCGTCGATCGGGTCGAAATTTTTGACGAGCCGACGCCGGAAGATCTGATAAAGCAGATCAGACCCAACGTACTAGTCAAAGGCGGCGACTGGAAGCCGGACGAGATAATCGGAGCGGATTTTGTGCTGGCAAACGGCGGCAAGGTATTTTCATTGCCGTTAAAGAATGGCTTTTCATCGACCCGGATTGTTGATGCGATCAGAAGCCACGGTTCCATTGAGACGGCGACCGATGTCCCGGTTTCGGTCATTTCGCGTTCGTTAGAGCAACATCTGAAGCTTTTCAATGACGTAATCGCGACCCAAACTGACGTCATCGCTGAATGCTCCGAAATACTATGCGAAACTTTTAAACGCGGCAATAAGGTCTTGATCTGCGGAAACGGCGGCAGCGCAGCGGATGCCCAGCATATTGCCGCCGAATTTGTCGGCCGTTACGAAGCCGAGCGCCGGGCGCTCGCGGCCATCGCCCTGACGACTGATACGTCCGCTCTGACGGCTATTGCAAACGACTATCAATTTGAAAAGGTTTTCGCCCGTCAGGTTGAGGCACTGGCGTCGAGCGGCGATTGCCTGATCGCTCTCAGCACGAGCGGAAACTCGCCAAATGTTATCGCCGCCGTAATGACCGCCCGTAAGCACGGCTGTAAAGTGATCGGGATGACCGGAGCGAACGGCAAAAAGCTGGCCTCGCTCAGCGATGCCTGTCTACTGGTCCCTTCGGCCAGAACGGCACGCATACAGGAAGTTCATATCACGGTCGCTCATATATGGTGTGAAATGGTCGAAGAGTGGCTTATTTCAACCGAATCTGTGAGTTAGACGGATTTACAAATGCAAATTCTGGATAATTTTTCAAAAACAAAAATATTGGTCGTTGGCGACGTTATGATCGACCGGTATTGGTGGGGAAGCGTGACTCGCATCTCGCCCGAGGCTCCGGTTCCTATCGTCAGGCTCGAAGAAATGAGCATCTCCGCCGGTGGTGCCGCCAACGTCACGGCAAATCTGGCAGGCCTAGGTGTTACGCCGTATTTATTTGGCATCGGCGGCGAGGATGATGAGTCGCGGCTTCTCGCGTCGCTCTTGGAAAAGATTGGAATTGTAAATCATTTTTTGATCCCATTGGCGAAGCGCAACACTACCGTCAAAACCCGTATCGTCGCTCATAGTCAGCATGTCGTGCGTATCGACCAGGAAACGACGGAGCCGATGTCGGACATCGACGCTGACAAAATCCTTCCACAAATCGCCGAAATTCTGCCTGAAATCGACGCGGTTATTATTTCAGATTATGCAAAAGGGTTTCTCGTTGATCATTTTCTCGCTGATTTAATAAAACTGATCGGTGCGAGCGGCAAAATGCTTTTTGTCGATCCGAAAGGGCGAGATTTTGCACGCTACAAAGGGGCGACAGTCATTACTCCAAACAAACGCGAAGCCGCCGAAGCCTGCGGGTTGGAAATGGACACCGCCGATCTTGTTTCGCGGGCTGGAAATATGCTTATGGAAAAGCTGGCGTTGAAAGCTCTTCTTATCACCGAAGGCGAAGACGGTATGACGCTGTTCGACGGCGAGAAAGGCCATTCCCATTTTGATTCGCTGGCACAAAATGTCTATGACGTTACCGGTGCGGGTGACACTGTAATCGCGACATTTG
>JAYVER010000137.1:0-2013 GCA_043748725.1 Chloracidobacterium sp.
CCAAAGCCCGATAAAATGCGTTCGTCGAGTTCCTCGGTGATCTCGCCGATGTCCTTGATCGGCTTCGGACACTCGCGGCCGTTTTTGCCCGTCCATGCAAGGGGAAGCGGCTCGATCTTCAGCCCGTCAACGCCGATAACGCCAAAGCCTTCGTTCAAAAGATAATGTGCCAGCGTGTAACCGGCCGGGCCGAGGCCGACGACGAGTATATTTTTGCCATTATATGGCAATGAATACGGGCGTTTTGCGTTGAGCGGATTCCAGCGGGTGAGCAGACTGTATATCTCAAATCCGTATGGCAGATCGAGTACGTCGGTCAGCGTCGCGGTTTCGGCGAGCGGTATGTTTACCGGTTCCTGCTTCTGAAAAATGCAGCCCTTCATGCAGTCGTTGCAGATGCGATGGCCGGTGCCGGCACACATCGGATTGTCGATCACAACCAGCGCGAGCGAGCCGATCGCGTCGCCCTGCTTCTTTAACAGATGCATCTCGGAAATCTTTTCGTCGAGCGGACAGCCCTCGGTTTTTATTCCCAAAGGATTCCGTTTCGGTTCGCCGTCCGGTTCGCGCAGGCCGGTCGAGCATGAATCCTTTTCCCGCTCGTGGCAGATCAGACAGTAATCGATCTCGAATAGCGCGTCGCGCATCGTGCCGCGGTCATCCGTCAGCTTAAACCCGTCACGGCGACGTAGTTCCGATTCGGCGCCCCGCATGGAATTGTGCAATTCCGGTTCCGGATGAATAAGGTGTACTAGATTTTGATAATCAAGCGGATGCGGCGTTTTGAAGCTGTACCATTTCTTCGATTTGTTAAAAAATGCCGCCGCCGACCACGCCTCAATCAGGTGAATTGCGGCCTTGACGCTGAGCAGATCGCCTTTATCTTCTTCTTCCAGAATGTATTGCGAGTATAGCTTGCCGAAAGTCTTATCTTTCAGCTTTTCATAAGCCGCGTGGACTCGATTTGCCACGACGTGTGCAGGAGCGTCGGGTTCTAGAACCCCGTCGCCTCCCACCACCGCGTCAGCCGAAGCGGCTGCCACCCCTCCTCCGGCAGGAGGGGAGCTTAATCTGACAAGAGCTTCCTCGGCGTCGAGCAGACGAGTGGTCATCTCGGCGATCGACAGTTCCTCGTCGCGAACCAGGGTCTCGTCAAACGCGGCATTTCGCAGCTCGGTCATGGCGAGCCACAGCTCTTTTTCGTCGAGCGTGGCGAGTTGATCGTCCTTATATTTTTTGATCGCCCGGCGTTGGACAAAAAATTTGTATTTCCAGACTGGGTTTTGGACGGTTATTTCGCGTTCAAGCTGGTCGCGTTCACCTGTGATCTTAAATAATCTCGCGATAAAATCCGACAAAAACGGCGCCGCGTCGGTCAATATCTTGGACTCGACACGACGCTCAAAACCGACGCCGCGAGCCGCGATATATTTCGCCAGAGCATTGTGCAGCACCGGCTCACGCTGCTCGACCTCAGCGTAAAATCTATCGGCAAGCTCATGAAGCTTCACCGGATCGAAAAGATCCGAGAAAGAAAAACCCGCGATACCGAGTTCAAAATTATGCGGCAAATCGCCGTGTCCATTGTCGAAGACTTCGCTCATAGCTGACATCTATTACCCATTATTCGCGCGTTCGGGCAAACTTACAATATAGCACCGGCGGTTGGGGTCAGACAATGGTGAACGGGTCACGGGATTAAGCGTTATCCGCCGATAGTGGTAAAATCTAGTCAACTGTCGATAAAACAGATGAAAATTCGGCTCAAATATGTTATAAAGCAAGTTTGCCTATATAAAAAAGGGTTTCGGCCGCGATAGGATTTATTAGAAGAGCAGTATGGAAAACGATCAGCGATTGACGCCTTTACCGGTAACAACCGATTTACAACCGAGCCACCTCGATTTTACGACCCCGTATTCGTCCGTCTACGACGACACGCTGGACAGCAAACGCTCGATCAGGCAATACATCAACGTCGTCTATAAACGGCTGCCGATCATCCTCGCGATC
>JAYVER010000138.1:0-13894 GCA_043748725.1 Chloracidobacterium sp.
CCTTCGGCGGCTCCTACGACATCGGCGGTCCGGACGTTATGACCTACAAGGAGATGCTTCTCGAATTCGCAGAGGTTCGCGGCCTCCGGCGCTGGATCATTAGCGTTCCCGTCCTCACGCCGAAGCTTTCGTCCTACTGGCTTTATTTCGTCACAAGTACGTCGTTCAGGCTCGCGTCCAATCTCGTCGACAGCATGACGGTCGAGGTCGTCGCCCGCGACACGCGGCTTATGGATATGATCGGCGTCGATCCCATCCCCTACAAGCGTGCCGTCGAGCTCGCCTTTCAGGAGATCGGCCAAAATAGCGTCATCTCAAGCTGGACCGACTCGCTTAGTTCAAGCTACGGCGACAACTCCTTGCTCGAGCACATCGACGTACCCGAGAACGGCTGCTATTTCGACAAGAAGCAGAAAAAGATCACGTCCAGCGTCGATCGAGTCGTCCGCAATATCTGGTCGATCGGCGGCCGCCGCGGCTGGTATTACGCGAATTGGCTGTGGTGGATCCGCGGGCTAATGGATAAGTTCGTCGGCGGTGTTGGCCTGCGTCGCGGACGCACCAGCCCGAATATGATCGACGCCGGCGACACGCTTGACTTCTGGCGTGTCCTCGTCGCCGACCGTGCCGAGAAGCGCCTCCTACTTTACGCCGAGATGAAACTGCCCGGCGAGGCTTGGCTCGAGTTCCGCGTTGTCGAGGAGGACGACGGCCCCTACCTCAAGCAGACCGCGACATTCCGTCCACGCGGCGTTCTCGGCCGTCTCTACTGGTACAGCGTCTTTCCGTTCCATCATTTCGTCTTCAATGGCATGGCCGACAGCATCATCGCATCCGAACCGGTATAATCCGAGATGGGGCGTTGGTTTCGCGGGAAGTTCTACTCCACAAACAATCGGGGTCTGGCCTGCGATTCTGCGATCTTCGCGGCTCCGCCGCTTTATTTGCGGAAACGCTCTGCTTTTCCGGCACACTTCCCCACCATTTCTTCGTCGCGGAGCGACGGTTTGGCTGTAGCCGTGGGTTTGAACCCACGGTAGGCAAAACGATCAACATCGTCGCGTCAGCGACGACTGATATTCGCGTTTTTATTCAGTTGCCGCTGACGCGGCAAGGACATTTTTACCCACATTCCGTGGGTTGAAACCCACGGCTACAATCATTTGACCGCTACGCGGCCTACAAGCCCGAAAACCCCCGAATCCCAACGAACACAGGCCTCTTTTCGTAAATCGTGAGTCGTAAATCGTCAATAGCGGGCTTATTTGCGGCGTGACGGGCCGTTTTCGCGGTTTTGTAAGCTTACAAAAGAACGAAGCCGGCTTACAAAGCGGTTTTGTAACCTTACAAAGCGACAAAGCAGGGTTACAAAGAGGTTTTGTAACCTTACAAAAGAGCAAAGCAGACCTACAAAGAGGCTTTGTAAACTTACAAAGCGACAAAGCAGGCTTACAAAGCGGTTTTGTAAACTTACATAGCGACAAACAAAGCTTACAAAGAAGCTTTGTAAACCTACAAAGAGTCAAAGCAGACCTACATTTCCTAGTCTTCGCCCTTTAAGATCGTGTCGAGCTTTGTAGATTCCAGGATAGCCACCGCATCAAGGAATTCTTCGCGCATGTCGTCGTCCATGGTATCCACAACCTGTTTGGTAAAGCTCTCCAGCAAATGCGGATTTTGATGTTTTATGATGAGGTAGATATGCTGAGTTGCTACCCAGCCTTGAGCGACCTTTTCCGTGATCTGTGCTTCCTTTGCCTTCTCAGATTGGTGCCGCTCGTATTCTTCGGCTAATAACTTTTCCAGATCGTCAATTATTTGATCGAAGTGCGAGAGATGTGCATCGACTTCAGCCTTCGCGCCGGGTGGCACCTGCACGCCGCGTAATTCAGCGTCCTTGATCTGCTTCCGATACCCTTCCCTCGCCTCCAAAAACTCGGCCAGCTTGGCGAGGTTTTGTTTGTATTCCTCCGGCATCTCATGTTCATCTTGTCTCATAGCGAGCGGAATTATAGCATGAACCCGGCTTTTATCACGTTCCCTATGGCCGATGCGTTCACGCCGCTGCGGCGTTTCAACGTCGTTACCTGAATCGGCTTAAGCCATAAAACCATCAAGCCCGTTGAAACGGGCTAGAAATCATCCGGCAATGCTGACCACGCCCTAAAGGACGTGGCTATGTGCCGCGAAACGCGGTCGGTGGTTCACGCCTGCCCGATACTATTCGGCTTTAGCTTCGCGGCCCGAATTCCTCGACAAAGTACGCGATGAACGATAGGGCTATCAGGGCTACCCCGACGAAGATAATATTCCTCACCGGACCGAAGAGCCCAAAGAAGAACACCGCCAAACCGATAACCGTCATTAAGGGAGCTGCACGGCCCGCCATTTTAGAAATTCCACTTGCTTCACTCATAAACCTAACAATATCAAACGACCGCGAAGATCGCATCCCACGGCGGCAGCTTAAAGGGTAAAGGATAAGGGATAAAGGCAGAAACGAGGCTTGCCGCAGCACACTGCGGTCGTGGCTGTGCCCGACCGTGAGCATACCGGACAAACCGCGCACAGCCGCGAACCGGATATGAAACTTTAATAAGATCGGAGTTCAATACCACTACAACATTTCGGGAAGAAATCGACAGAATGTGTGAGAACAGGGAGAGCGAGACGGCCGCTACGATCAGCAGGATGGCAGCCGGCTTCGCGAAGAAGCCGGCTGCGTTGTAAGTATCGAGGTCGCTTTCATCATCGCCTCCTACTGGTGGAACTGGATGTTGCCCTGCGTCAGCACGCCTGACCGCGACGACATCCGAGCACCCGTAATGTTGATCGAGAAACGATCGGCACTGCCCGGCTCACCGTTGTCCTGAACGGTCACCGTAAAGAACACCGTGTCGCGATCGACGCGGCCGCGGCCCGTGAACGTCACCTGATTCGTGCTCCGGTCATATGTCCACGAGTCGATCGAATCCGACACCAGATGGATATTCTGCTCGTCGTCCTGATAGTTCAGGTGACCGCTGGGCAGGTTATCGACCTTGAAGCCGAAGTTCACGACCTTGTTGAGGATGTTGCCTCCGCCCGTTGCCTTGAAGACGTTCCCGTTCCCCGGCGTCGGCGTCGGAGTCGGCGTGACCGTCGGAGTCGGGGTGGCCGTCGGTGTCGGTGTCGGTGTCGGCGTCGGCGTCACAGTCGGTGTCGGCGTCACAGTCGGTGTTGGTGTCGGAGTTGGCGTCGGTGCTGTTCCGCAGGCAACGGTGTACTGAGTTCCGCCACGCGTGGTGTCACGAATGGCGTTCGCTCCAGTCGTGAATGCTTGGCCGCGAAGCCCCGCCAATACAGAACCAAAGCCGATCGCCCGCCCGTGAGTGACTGACGGATTCAGCTTGCTCGCCGCTACCTTGATCGTGATCGTCCCGTTGGCGGGATTGATCGCGCCGCTGTCGGCATTCCCAATCGACGTGTACGTCAGAGTGCCGCCCGAATTTCTTACCGCCGTGCCGTAGGTGAACGTGCCCGCTGTGGTCGTGTCGGTGTTGGCCCTGACCCAGAACTGGTCGCCGCGGTCCGAGACGCCGTATGAGTAATCACCGGTCGCACTCAGCACCGAATTCGGAGCATTCGCCGCAAAGTTCATTCTCCAGTTCCCTGCCGGCGGAACCGTCGAGAGATCAGAAACCTTCATTGTCGCGACGACCATAGGATCCGTCGAGCCTTCACAGCTGTATTTGATCGATGTCACGTCGAAGGGGCTCGTACCGCCCGGCTCGGCAAGCAATCCGTAGGTCTGATCGCCGACAAAGTCCATCACCTGCTCTCCATCCGGTCCGGGCTGAGCCGGCGGTGGGTTAAGACCTGGTGCGAAGGGGCCTGGGCCCTGGACCGGTGCCGGGACGCTGCCGCCCTTGATGCTCGGCCCGCTGATCTGACGTGAAACGTAAACGTTGCCGTCAAAATCGTTGTGGTCGTCCGTGTAATCGATAACGGCCGCACCCGTCGGATCGAACGATACCTGATAGTAATCGAGAAGATTACGATTCGCGTTGCCGAGCGTACCGCCCTCTGAGATGTTGCTGCCGTGGATCACGTGATCGCTCACCTTCACTTGGCGGAACGTCGGCGATGTCGCCGTCGCGTTAAAGCTCTGTGCGTAGAAGACATTCCAGTCAGACGAATCGCCGTTCGTCGGCGTGGTAGTTCCGTACCACGTAATGCCTACCGATCCGGGCGTCGGTCCCGTTTCCATCCAGGGCACAACGCTCGTTAGGGTATCAGGTCCGTCACTGACGCGAACCGGCTGGCTCCAGTGTGCTCCCTTATCGGTCGAGTGGACGAGGTAAATGTTGTGGTCGTTCGAATAAGCAACATATGCCGTACCGAACGGTGTGCCGTCATCCGCGACCTTTACGCTGAAGAAAAGGTGAGCGACGCCGTTAGGATCAGTTGCTGCAGTGTTGCAGGTGTAAGTTAGCGGCTCTGAGCCCGGAGGCAATGCCGGCGGAGTGCCGACGCATACCTGGCCCGTGCTGCCGCTGATATAAACTGTGCCGCTGGCCTGGTGAACGTCTATCGAACCTGCCTGGCCGATCGCTCCTGCCGTCTTCGCCGAGCCGTATGTTAGGCCGCCATCATCAGATCGCTGGATCATCGAAACCGCTGGCTCCAGCGTGCGGTAGAACAGGTAGACCTTGTCCTTGCCGTAGAATTCCTGCCACTCGCGATCATCGGCAGGAACACCGCCTGTGACATTGCCGAGAGGATTATTCGTGAACGTAATACCGCGATCAGTCGATCGCTGCGTCGAGATATTTGCCGCTACGAGGCTGGATCCGGCAATTGTGGGCGGATCGTTACCCGCAAGGGTTGCAGGATCGCGGAATCCAACCGCAAGATCGATGTCGCCACCGCCGTCCGCTCCAACCGATGTGGCGTCCGCCTCTGTGAATGAGTCTGGCTGACCGCGATAGACCGGATGGGTCATGAAAGGGTCATATGACGAGCTGCCGGGCCTCAGGTCGTAGTACCACAGGTCGACTCCCGCCGGAACACCGCGAATACCGCCGACATAATGATTGCCTTGATAGTCCGTTCGGCTGCTCGGCTCGCCGTCACGGCCGGCGGACGGGGCTTTGACCGTAACGTTCGAGCTGAACGACATGCCGCCTTTAACGTACGTGGCCGTCCGAGAGGCTTGGATTGAGACAATCGATGCCGAACCGCGATATTGGTCGGCGTTCGGGGCGACTGCAAAATAGAGAACATGTACGGTGTAAACACCTGTGCCCGTCATTGTAGGGTCGATGGCCGAGCTCTCGCTGGTCTGTGGCGCGCCGGCCGCGGACGTTCCGACTACTGGGCCGGCATTTGAATCTTTATGAATATAAAGGTCGTAGTCGTTTGCGGGAACAGTCCACTCGATCTTTACGTTAACTACCTTGCCCGCATAGTCGCCAGGTTGGACGGTCAGCGTGAAAGTATCGCACGTTACACCTTCGACGCACACCGTTTCATTTGCCGCGCCCGTTCCGACTGCGTTACCTACCCATGCGATGGTAGGGCCGCCCGGACCAATGGCACCCTCCGCAGGAACAGATGCAAATACGGAGCGAGTCCGCAAGATGACTCCGCCGCAGATCAGTCCGGTCAAAAGTAAAAAGACGCCGCTCCCCCGTAAAACGCGCCGAAAATTTGCACGATGTGTTGAACTTCGGAGCTTTGGCCTGAAGCTCAGGTTTGATTGTTTCATATTCCCTCCGCGGTAAGCCGCTTATTTTTTAAAAAAATCCAAGAAATGTTGCTACGGAGAATCATGAACTTAGAGGGTTGAACTTTACTTGAGAAAAACTTGAGTTCGGGGAACGTCCAAATACAATGTTGATCGGCCGTGAATGTGGCGTGGAATCGAGGGCGACGAATTCAACTCAGATTGAATACGGAGCCCCCGTCTCCCATGCGGTTGCCTGCAATTAACGGTAAGGATTAAAGTGTTCGTTCTTAGTTTCCGAAATTATTGCGCCTTCAATTTGTGAATTCTCATCAGGAATAAGGGTTAAACAATCTGTTCCATCCATGAATACAATCGCTGTTTTGTAACCCTTCAAAACATCGGCCATCAGCTCAACTTTTCTGCCGATAATTTTCAGTTGAATTTCAGGAAGCTTTAGTGTTCCGTAGATAAATAATTCTTCGCTCATAAAACTTATTTTATAAAAAAATCCTCACGCGGTCTTTGCGTGTTATTATTCCGAATATCATTTATTGGAGATTTTTAGCTATGAAAAGAACCTTGATCGGAATGATTTGGATGGCAGTCCTTTTGGCGTTGTTTACTGTATGCGGGTCGGCGCAGACGGCGCCCAAGCCCGAACAGAAACCGGCACCGCCTTCTCCACCACAAAATGAGCCGGTCGTTGTGCCGTGCCCCAGAATCGAGGTGCGCTCCGCCGGACGGCCTGTTCGTGACGGAGAGCAGGTGCCGTTTGCTGCCACGCTGTCGGGCGGTGATACAAAGGTCGCTCCCATATTCAGTTGGTCGATCTCGTCGGGTGTCATGACAGGCGGCCAGGGTACGGCGAACATCATGGTTGATTCGACAGGTGCCGGAGTGGATAAAGCCATCACCGCAACGCTGCTGGTGGGCGGCTTTGCTCCTGAATGCGTCGCTGACGCCGCCACAACCGTCAGTGTGGCCGGCCCGGCGAAAAAACTCGATGAATACGGCACAATTAATGAAGATGCAGAGGCAGCAAGACTAAACAATTTTATCCCGAATGTTTCTGAGAGTGAACGGGCGTTTGTGATCGTTTATGCCGGACGAACCAGCCCGCGCGGACAGGCAAAAACCGATCTAGTACGTATCAAAGCCTACCTGGTAAAGATCGGCACACCAGTTGATCATATAGTAACGATCGATGGCGGATTTAAAGAGGAAATTTCGCACGAATTATGGCTCGTTCCGATTGGGGCTGAGTCTCCGCGCCCCAAACCGACGTTAAGTGCAAAAGATATAGTTTTTCCAAAAACGGTGACGGTGAAAAAACCGTGAGAGGATTTACACTTACCCTTTTATTTGTGCCGGTATGTGATCCGGCCTTTCGTAAGGTCGTATGGTGAGAGTTCGATGTCCACGCGGTCGCCCATGAGAATGCGGATGCGGTTGCGGCGCATGCGGCCTGAGATTGTGGCGAGCACCATGTGTTCGGTATCGTTTATTTGGACTTTGAAAAATGCGTTCGGCTGTTTATCCACAACGACGCCGCCCATTTCAATTAATTCTTCTTTCATATTTAACTTTTTCTATTATAAACCCATTCTGCCAAAACGAAGAATGCCTCCGGCTAATCGGTAGCCGGAGGCTGATTTTAAAATTAACTGTCAATTACCAACTTTCTACTGCTAACTGATGTAAACAGTTGATAGTTATTTGTTGAAAGTTAATAGTTATTAGTAGCGTCCACCGCCACCGCCGCCGTAACCACCACCGCCGCCGCGATTTCCGCCGCGACCGCCGCCGCCGCCGCTCCCGCCGCGATCTTCGCGAGGTTTAGCTTCGTTAACTGTGAGTGCTCGACCATCGACTTCCTTGCCGTTCAAGTCCGAGATAGCATTCGCTGCTTCTTCCTTGGTCGACATTTCGACGAATCCAAATCCACGTGAGCGGCCTGTTTCGCGGTCTTCGATAAGATTGGCTGACTGAACTGTGCCTAAAGCACCAAACATTGTTTCCAGATCCTGAGTTGTTGTGCCGAAGGAAAGATTTCCTACGTAAAGTTTCGTTGACATTAAATTATTTACCTTTTCCCCTTTGGGAATGTTTAGAGAAGTGTCGAATCGAAGGGCTTCGTAGAAAAACGGTTGCGACGAAGGGTCGGTTTCGGATGCTCAAAAAATCAAGAGCGACTTCTGTGATTAAAAAATGAACCTGCTCTCAAACCTATCCAAAAACCGTTCTTGACGAGCGCACCGCAAGCGGTGCAAGAGAAGGACTACCAGTACTAAGATGCACTTTTTACGCAAAAGTTGCAAACAGAGTTTACACGCCCCTAATGATTTAACGTTTACAAAACAAATACTAAGTTCCTGGTTGCTGCTTGATTTATAGCTTATGCCATAATTATGAAGCACTTTGGAGGTAAAACAATGAAAAGTGATGACCAGTTTATTCCGCATTTGATCGTCAGTGACGGACTCGCCGCTCTCGAATTTTACAAAGACGTATTTGGAGCCGTTGACGGACACAATATGATGGCCCCCGATGGCAAACGGCTGATGCACGGCGAGATCGATCTCGACGGGCATAAACTCTTCGTTTCAGATTGGTTTGCACCCAGCGACGGCGGCTCGTTGGATTCACCGGAAAGGCTCGGCGGGACATGCATACGCATAACACTCATGGTTGACGATGCCGATGCGGTTGTAGCTCGTGCCGTCGCAAGAGGTTCAATCATTAGAATGCCGGTTCAGGACATGTTTTGGGGCGCGCGATACGGCAAGATCGTTGACCCTTTCGGCCACGAATGGGGCATAAATCAGCAATTAATGGAAATGACGCCGAACGAAACCGAAGCCCAGGCTGATAAATTTTTTGCGAAACAGAAGTAGTCTCTGTTACGAAACATAACTGCAAAGGTCAGCGACCGACAGGTTGCCGCCGCAAAGTATGAGGACGACATTACTGTCGGGCGAGAAGTTTCCACGGAGCTTTTCGGCGGCGGCGAGTGTGCATGAGGCGGCCGGTTCGGTCAGGACTTTGAGGCGTTCGGCAATAAATTGCAGAGCCTCAATGGCTTCATCGTCGGTGACAAGCGTTACGCTTTCAAGATATTTCTGGGCCAGAGCGAGCGTTGTGTCCGACACGTGCGGAGCTCCGAGCGTTTTGGCGATCGACGTGATCGCAGGCAACTCCACGGGCTGACCGGCCGCGATGGCTTGCGACATCGCATCCGCACCGACCGTTTCAACGCCCCAGACCTTTATATTAGGCTTGATCGCTTTGACCGCCGTTGATACACCGCCCGCTAAGCCGCCGCCGCCGATGCTCAGGACAATGTCGGTGGCCTGTGGCGCATCCTTCATAATTTCGAGGCCGACCGTTCCCTGTCCGGCCATTATCAGCGGATCGTCGAACGGGTGGAGAAATTCGCGGCCCTCCGATTTGTAGTGTTCGATCCTGGCAAAAGCATCAGCGATAGACGGCCGCAGATCGACGGTCGCACCGTAACCGCGTGTCGCCTCGACATAATTTTTTGGCGTCGATTCGGGCATAAGAATAACGGCATCGACACCCAAAACGCTTGATGCGTAGGCCACAGCCTGAGCGTGATTGCCGCCGCTGACAGCCACCACACCTTTGGCTCGCTCGGCGCCAGTCATGCTCAGCAGTTTGTTAAAAGCGCCGCGCGCTTTAAACGCACCGGTCTTTTGAAAAAGCTCGAATTTCACAAAAACACGCGTGCCGAGCCTCTTGCTCAATGTTTCGCTGTATTCCAGCGGCGTCCACGTGATGTAGGACTGGATACGCTCCTCGGCCTGTCTAATGTCGTGAATGTCCATTTGAGGGTTAATATAACACGTCGCAGACGAAAAATTTAGCCACGAATGTCACGAATGTATTGTCCTAATAATTCGTGTCATTCGTGTAATTCGTGGCTGAGTTTTCCTTCTGTCTTGATGATTACCGCTATTGGAAAGTAAAATATATACAATGACCGAACCTGAATTAATGTCCGAGGCAGATATTCACGCATTTGGGGTGGAGATTGTCTTCAAACAGCTCGAACAGGCCGAATGGCTGATCGAAACGGCCGATGCACTTGCCGACCGCACGACACAACCGCAGATCGTTGCGCATAAGGAGGGCGAGACCGGCTTTTTTGTTATCCGCACCGCAATGCATCCGGCCCGTGGCAGGATCGAGGGCGAAGAGGTATTCGAAAGCCTCGTCCGACACGCCGCAGCGCATGGCGCGTCGTGTTATTTCGCCAGCGTCGGCATCGCAAATTCCAAGGGTAAGACCGAGGACGAAATGTCCATACCGGTTAAAGGTGTTGCGTATCATGTGGCATTCGACGGATTGCTCAAAATGGAATTGCCACCGGGTCAAATCGAGCCGCTCTCTGGCGGTATAGAAAGAAGATAAAATTTCGCGCAAATGTTACCTGGCGTACATACGCCTAACTTCAAACAGAGATAAAATTAATTTGGACAATATTATTTTAACGATGGAGGGACGAACAAAATGGCAGAAGGCGAAGGAGCAGGAAGTAACGCTATTTGGGCGGTTGCATTGATAATCATAGTCGGAATCATCATGGGTGCTTTGTATTACAGCGGTATTCTGAACGGCAAGCAAAAGAAAGAGGTCGACATCAATATTACGGCTCCGGCGCGGTAGCTCGTGATTACATTGGGATGAAATCAAAAAGGCTTCGACTCATTTGAACGAAGCCTTTATCTCCGATGGTTTCTTTCCTAAACGGATGTTTTGCGTCCAAAGATCATTCGCACAACGAGCAAAAGTATTATAGAACCGAGAATCGACATGATCCAACCGGCCGAATAATTATCGCCAGCCCACAGTGATTTAGCGATAAATCCGCCGATAAACGCACCCGCGATACCGATAATCGCGGTCACCAACCAACCGAGCGCACCTGCCGGGAGAGCTTCCTTACCCGGCAAAATGAGTCGGGCAAGCACTCCAACGATCAATCCGCCAATAAGCTGTCCAATAAGTCCAAACATATTTTTCTCCTAAATCTAAACATAAACATCTGAATCGTTTAGCTACGTTTTACTACAAGTATCCGCAAACTACAAGCTGTTGCCTCATCGATGGTATATACGCTTACTCAAGGCGCGATGTTCGCGCGCATTTTAATTCGTCTTTCCCTTTTTGCCTTTTTACTTTTTACTTTTGCCTTCTGCTAAGCTTGCCGTATCCATTTCCAGACCTCGGGAATAGTGGCGCGTTTGCCATACATCAACATTCCGACGCGGTAAACTCGCGATGCAACCCAGACAAGAAAAGCTATTGTCAACGCGTTTATCCCGATCGAAAGGGCGATCTGCCAAAACGGCGGCGTCTCGGCCAGTATGCGAACGGGCATCGTGAGCGGAGCAAAAAACGGTGCGATCGACACCCAAAACGAAAGGTTAGAGTTCGGGTCGCGTATCACTGCGAAACTAAAATAAAAGCCGATCAGCATGACCATTATCGGCGGAAACGCAAACTGCCCTCCTTCTTGCACCGTCGTAACCATCGAGCCGATCAACGCAAAGATCGAGGCGTAAATAAAATATCCGAGCAGGAAAAAAAGCAGAAAATACGCGAACATGAGCGGTGTAATGTGCGGCAAACCGGCGAACATCGGCGACAGATCGGATTGTGTCGCGACAAACGCAAGCAAAGCCGCAATCGACGCAACCCAAATGCCCAACGGCGTCAAACCGGCAAGACCGACGCCGACGAGCTTGCCGAGCATCAGTTCGAACGGCCGGGCCGACGAGAAAAGTATCTCGGCGATCCGCGTTTCTTTTTCTTCGACGACGGCCGCCATGATCGCCTGACCATAGATCGCGAGCGTGATATAGATCATCAATCCGATAACAAACGACGCCGCGAGCAGCATATCGCTGTTTTTTTCGCGGCCCTGATCGTCAATTGCCTTTGAATCGAGGTCGACCTTCGAGCTAAGCTGGCGGACAGTCGATTCGCTGATGTGAGCGTCGGCGAGACGCTGCGAGCGGACGGCGTCATTCAGGGCTTCACCGATAAGATCGCCCGCGACGAAATCGCCCGCTTTTCGCGAGAGAAATTCAAATTTTGCGTCCTTTGCCTCAATATTGTCAGGCACCAGCAGGTAGGCGTCAATTTCTTTTGCAGCGGCCTTTTCGTTAAGTTCGGCGCGTATCACGTCGTGCGATTTACCCGCAGCGGAATAGTTGACGAAAATAAAGCCCTCGGCCGCCTGCTTCGCACTGGACTTCATCCGCTCATTTTGCGAGGTGCCGAGATCCTTAATCGAATCTTTCGCCGACTGCTCGCCCTTGGCCGCGATATTGTCGGCCGAAAGGTTTTCTTTTAATCGCGGTGCGATCTTATTAGTTTTATCAACGATCACTATCCGCGTCGGCTCACCCTTGATCGAAAAAATAACCGCCGGCACGATTGCAAAACACGCCCCGATCACAGGCAACAACAGCGTCCCGATCAAAAACGTCCATTTTAGAACGATTTTTCGATATTCGTGTTTAACTACAGCAAGGAATTTATACATATGAAAAATGAAATATGAGAAATGAGATGTAAGAAATTATCTGCGAGATTTGGCAGTTTTTATTGCTGCAACTAACATCCGTTGTAATTCGTCGCAGTCCGCCATTAAAGACTCTGCCAATTTCTGTTCCAAAATTGCACTATCACGAAAAAGCCTGAGCCAGTAATGTGTCTCAAACGCTTCTTTATTTGAGATCGCTAACTTATGAATGAAATCAGATTTCGACTCACCTTGGTACGCTTCTTCAATGTTCGCTCCAATCGACGTACCGGATCGCAAAATCTGTTTCGATAGTACATATTCTTTCCTTTCACCAGAAAGAAACTGAAAAAGCTTAATAATTCGTAACGCGAATTTATAGGATTTTTCTTTCAATATATTTGGTTTCATTTATATCCTCCTATTTCACATCTCATTTCTCATATCTCATTTTTCACTTTCGTGTCCTCCTACCTGATCAATAAAAATATCGTTCAAACTGGGCTCGACCTGCTCGAATTTAGTTATCGTCGCTCTGCTTTCGATCAGTCGATGCAGCAAAACCTGAGCGTCGGCACCGGGAGCGAGTTCGATCTCTTTTTCGTCCGCGTGGTCGTTGACCCTTGCGACAAGAGAACGATCCTCAAGCACCGCGTCGCCACCGCTCCCACGTAGAGCGATCAGGTTTTTGCCGTAGCTTGCTTTTACTTCCCGAAGACTGCCGCCCAATACTTTCTTGGATTTATTAATAAGGAGAATGTCGTGACAGAGGCGTTCGGCGGTCTCCATCAGATGCGTTGAAAATATTATGGTCTTTTCCTGTGTGCGAAACTCGGCCAGGACATCGATCATAAATTCGACATTTACCGGATCAAGCCCCGAAAATGGCTCATCCAGTATCAGCAGATCGGGGTTATGCAGCACGGTCGAGATAAACTGCACCTTCTGCTGCATGCCCTTCGACAGATCGATCGTTTTATTGTGTTTCCACTCCGCAAGGTTCATTCGCTCAAGCCAAAAATCGATCCGCTTGTCGGCCTCGGCAGACGACACATCCTTCAGCGCGGCAAAATACCGGAGCTGATCAACGATCTTCATTTTTTTATAGAGCCCTCGTTCCTCCGGCAGATAGCCGATGCGGTCTTGCAGCTTCGCAGACATCCGCTCGCCCAAAAGCTCTATGTTCCCTTCGTCCGGAGCAATGATCCCAACGATCATCCTGATGGTCGTTGTCTTACCCGCACCATTCGGCCCGAGAAAACCGAACACGCGGCCAGCCCGCACCTCAAAGCTCAGGTCCTCGACAGCCGTAAAATCGCCAAACCGTTTTGTTACCCCTCCGACCTGTAGCGTTACACCTATTAGACTCATATATTGGAATCCACGATACCATATGACCTGTAGTTAATTAAGGTTCTGGACTGTAGAAATAGAGAGATGGATTAGTAGCCTGTTCAGATTGCACGCCTACCATAAACGGAAATAATACTTTTTACCTTTGATTGTGTTTTGGCAGATTTGAGGTATTTCAAGAACTAGTAGAGTTCTTTGAAAAACCCCTACAAATGTGTCGGTTGTTGTCGATTGTAGGGTAAGAGGATTATATAATGGAGGAATGAAAAGCGAACAATTGA
>JAYVER010000139.1:0-5414 GCA_043748725.1 Chloracidobacterium sp.
TATCAGCGTATTTGTGGCATTAGCTCTATCCCGGTCGGCGGCGGAGGCTGCCGCCACCGGTAACGAAACGGCCGAGGCCCGAGCTTTTTATGCCGCGCAGGGCAGTTTGGAGACGATGACTCGAAACTTTAATAAAAAGTTTGAGATCAATATCAATCCGACAAGCGCCGATTTTAACGACGTGCGGATTTCGCCTGTTCCGGGGTTGTCGTCTCCGGTTGGAAATTTTACGTTCAACCAGGAGGTTCTTAAAACATCGACTCCCGGCGATCCACCCGTTCCTCTTACCGGCGGACCATTTGCCGGTCTTTATGCGAAGCAGGACAACTGGCGCCTGCGAACTACGGCAACGGACAATGTCGGAGTTGAGGTACAGCTCACGCGAAATATTTTGAACAATCTGATACCGATCTTCCAGTTTGGAATTTTTTATGACGATAATCTCGAATTTCACCCCGGCCCCCGCTTTGATTTTGGCGGACGCGTGCATTCCAACGGGTCGCTGTTTCTCATGGCCAGCACGGGGTTGTATTTTTCGTCAAAAGTAACGGCAGCCAATCATATATTTACTGATACCGGCAAAAACGGAACCTATTCGTGGAATGATTATGTTTTTGTAAAAAACGCTTCCGGTACGGACGTTCAATTGCACAGGAACATGGGCAGCGTCCTGACGACGCCGGTCAACGGCCCGCCTGTCACGTCAAATCCGCCGTCGTCGATTCCGCTGCCGACGGCCTATGTGTCCGCAAACTGGCCGACGAACCAAACGATGTTTGACGGCAACCTACAGGCGCAGGTGCCGCCGCTCCAACTGCCGCTAAAGCTTAATAGCGATAATACGGGTCAGGGTCTCGATCTGGTCGAGATCGTCAAACGCGGAAAGGCGGTTGGCGATCTATGGAACGACGGCACCGGCTCGGTCACGTCGCCAAATATCATTCCGGTCACGACAGCAAACGCCGACGATGCAATTACCGCCGCCGAGCGTTACTACAACAAGACCGGCATTCGTGTATCTCTGGCCGATTCAAAGGCAAAATTGCCGGGCTGTGCGTCCGTAGCCGCAACAACGCCTTGTGGAGTCCGGCTCGACGGTGAAAGCACCGGCCAAACCATCGGTGAACCGATCGGCGGCGTGCGCGGGTACGTTCCGCGTCTAATGACCGGAACGCCCTATCAGGCGAGCGGCATTAATGGCGACCGATTTCATATGGGCATCGCAAATCGCGAGCTATGGATCAAGGTCGAGACCGTCATATACAATCCGACCACGGAGGTTTACGATATTTTTGACATTACGCAGGATATATTGGCACTTGGCGTTACTGATTCACTCCCCCCGGTAACTTCCCCTCCGGCCTCCTTTACCTGGAACGATAATACCTACTTTGGTAATGATGCCCGTTCGATCATAAAACTTCAGAGATTTTTGATGCCGGGGCCGTCAATCCCAAATACGACAGGTGCCTCGGGGACAGGTACGTATATTTCGAATTTCACCGACAGCGGGAGCAGCAAATCGTATAACTACGTCCTTGCCCGATCCGGGTTAGGGTCAAGCTCAAACTGCTCGGCAGGCGGGACTCTGGTCAATGGCGGTTTGTATACAAACAATGGTTTTGCATTTACCGGCGATGTGCGAGCTCAACTAAAAATGGGCATGGTCAATGGTGTTAAGCAGTGTTTGGCCCCATTTCCTAACAATATGTTCGACACGCGCGAGGGTCTGTATAACGACTCGACGGGCGTGTTCGATCCGACCGCTGCGGCAAATTATGGTTTAAATGTTCCGTGGGCCGGCGTGATGAGCATGGTCGACATCGACGTCGCAAATTTAAGGCAGTTTCTCCTCGGCACATGGGACTCGAATATGCCGACCGGAACCCCGTACTATGTATTGACTGGGCATGTTCTTCGCTCAACTGACATACCCCAACCCAACAATGTCGCTCCGAAATCTGGTGGATGGGTATTTTACGTTTCAGACCGGCGCGGTGATTTTGATTTTGACGGCGAATACGATATGGAGGACGTTTACAGTAACGGCACACTGGATGTCGGTGAAGATATAAACAAAAACGGTACACTACAATTGGACACGGACTGCACGGTTAACCCTAAATGCGAAGCGGCCAAATATACCGGCGTGGGAAGCAATATCTCGCCCGATATAGCTGCACTTTTTGAGCACAAATATTACCGTCGGGGCGTGCGTCTCATTAATGGTGTAACGTTAGTCGGAGGCGTAAGAACCGTTCAAACACCGGGAACCTACGACACAGTGACGCCGACGAATACTAGCGGTTTTACGCTTGCAACTGAAAATGGGGCTTATGTCCTCGGTGATTTTAACGCAAGTTCTATATTAAATGTCGGAACTCCGACGGCCTCGACAGATTATGTCCCGCTCAGTACAAGTTCCCGCGACGTCCCGGCATCGATCGCTTCTGACGCTGTGATTATCCTCTCAAACAATTGGCAGGATTCGCTCAGCTTTAGTTCCCCATTTAATATGGGTAACCGGACGGCGACCGAAACGTTCGATCGATTCGGGATGCTGTCGGGTGACACGATAACGAGTCTCGCCGCAGCGGCTAACCAGGGCGGCGGTGATTTAGACATGAACGGCGGCGTACATAACTTCAAGAGATTCCTGGAAAACTGGGGCGGGGTTCGTCTCAACTACAGCGGCTCGCTGATCAATCTCTACAACTCGCACAATAATAACGGAACGTTTAAGTGCTGCGTTCACGTTTACAGTCCACCGCAGCGTAACTGGATATTCGATGCGACATTCCTGGACATCAACCGTCTGCCGCCCGGAACCCCGTATTTCCAATACGTCCAAACAACCGGGTTTCAGCGTACCAATAATTAACGATTCGTTTAGAGTTCCAGCTAAAGCTGGAACTCTAAACATTCGCCTACTTTTCAGAACAACTTGCCCGAACGAACCTTAAAAAAGTTCGTTCGGGCAATTCTTTGGTAATGGGTCAGTTTGAAATATACGATGTTTTTAGCGAGTTTGTACTGCGGCGAACTCAGCGTCCGACTTGGCGTTCTCTGCGTTAAAATAAGTTTAACGCAGAGAACGCCGAGATTTTACGCAGAGATCGCAGAGTTTATTTCAAACTACATTAGAAGTGAGATGAAACTAGATTGACTTTCAATCGAAACTGACCCACTACCGATTCTTTTATTGCGTTTTTTGAACTTTGACTTTGTGGTATCGTATTTCAGTCTAAGGATCAGTGTACCGAATACGAAAGGTCCTTAACCTGATGAAAGAGCTTGTCCTGATTAACTGCCGCCTCGACCGGCGATACGACGTTTACGAACAACTCGGTCGCGGCAGCTATGCCGAGATCTATTTGGCCCGCGATACGTTGGCGTCGCCTCAGTCACCTCACAGCAGCGTCGTTATCAAAGCCCTTAATGTCTTTTTGCAGGACGATCTCGACACGGATCTCGAGCGGACACTCGTCGAGAATTTTCAGAACGAAGCCGTTGCTCTCGACCGCGTTCGCCACCCGAACATCATCAGCCGCATCGGCCATGGCACGGCCCGCGATCTGCGCGGAACCGTGTTTCACTATCTAGTGCTCGAATACCTCTTGGGCGGCGATCTTCAGGGTTTGGTTCGGAAGCAAAAATTGCCATTGAAACAGGCACTAAATTATATCGAGCAAATATGTGCCGGACTCGGCCACGCTCACCACAACGGCATAATCCACCGCGATATAAAGCCGCAAAATCTCTTGTTAACATCCGATCTGTCGACCGTCAAAATAGCCGATTTTGGCGTTGCCCGCGTTACCGTTTCGGATTCGCCGATCACGAGAGTCGGCACAAATATCTATGCTCCGCCCGAACACAGCCCAATGTTTGCCGGGCAAACAGGCACCTTAGCTTATGGCAAGCTGACGCCGGCCGCCGACGTTTATTCGCTCGCCAAATCTGCCTATACGCTAATAACGGGCGAGGCTCCGCGTGCCTATGCACATGAGGCGATAACCGCACTGCCCGCATCGGTCGAGAACGAAGAATGGGCCGACGATCTGCTGGGTGTTCTTCGCAAGGCTACGAATAGCGATCCACGGAACCGACAGCAGAGCGTCGAGGAGTTTTGGGCCGATCTTGCTGCTGTTCGCCAGATCGCCTCGGATGGTGAGTTTAGCACTGTTCTAAAATCAGATATTGCCATACCGCAACCGCATGTTTCCAGAGGTTACTCACCAATCGCTCCGGCGCAGCCTCATTTCGAAGCTGTTGTCGAAACACGTGAAACCTCGCCAAATATCAAGGCGGCGTATATTCCACCCGCAATTAGATTTCCGGCGCCTGAGCGCTCGCCCGTAAACGGGATCCGCCAAAATACTGTCGCGACGCAGGTTGCCAATGTTTCAAGCATAATGACCAACACAACAGTAGCTTCGCAGCCAAAAAAACGCAGAAGATTTCGCCGCTTTGCAACTTTCATTGTGGTCCTCGGCATTTTTACAGGTATTCTTTACGGCACAGCCAACTATATGCGAGGTCTCAGTATTTTGCCTGAGATAAAAAGCCTGTTCAAAACACAAACCGGCGTGGCAAACACCGACATTTTTCTGCGTCCGTCGCCAAACACAGACAGCGACCCGATCGGCCTCGTGACCAAAAACTCGAAGGTCCGCATTGTAAATTCGCAAAATAACTGGTATCAAGTTGATGTCGTTGAGCAGGGACGTGACCGACACGTTGCCGCCAACGCCAATGCCACGCGCGGCTGGCTGAATGGAAAATATGTTGATGTTAACGACAATTGATATTCGTGAGGAGAGCACAGCTTGAGCATTTTGGATAAAGTCAGACGTTGGATCGATGGCGACGGCAACGAAGGCGTTCTCGAAGAGGCGGCCCGCGACGCGCAAGTAAAACCGCGCAGCAAAGCCGAAGGATTTATCGTCCAAATAGCCCGTGCGATCGAGAGCGTGATGCAGAGCGAAATGGTTCCTCTGCCGCAGGGAACCACTATTATTCCGAGCGAATACACGATCTTTCTAAGCTCGGACGACGACAAAGAGTGGCAGGGCGTCAAGCGAAAAGGCCTCGAACAAGGGCTTTATCATATTCTGGCTGAACGTGCGAAAGAGATCGCCGGCAAAAAAAAGCTCGAGACAAAATCATTCATAATCGAGTTGAGGATTGACGGCACTTTGGACAAGGGTGACGTTCGCGTGCAGCATAGCTGGGAAGACTCAGCGGGCAATAAGACCGGCGTCCTGGCAAGGCCTAAATCGCTGCCGCCCATCCTGCCCGCGCAAAAACCGGCGGCGGTGCCGACCGATCCTAACGTCAGACCGCGAACGGCGCCGGTCGCGCAATTTCAACCGGCAGGCCAGATTTCGCCGACATTTCCGAATACAAACATC
>JAYVER010000140.1:0-5407 GCA_043748725.1 Chloracidobacterium sp.
CGTCGAAACTGCGGATCGAATCCACCGTATCGCCAAAAAACTCAATGCGCACCGGGTTTGGAGCATCCGGCGACCAAACATCGACAATACCGCCGCGAAGCGAAAATTGCCCGATATTCGAGATCGGATCTTCGCGGACGTAACCCGCGGCGACGAGGCGTTCGATCAGATCGTCCGGCGAAAAGTCTTCGTCGCGCTTCAGCACGGCACCGATATTTCGGATTTCAGATGGCGACGGGGAGCGCGTAATCAGTGAACGGGCCGGCAGTAAAAGAAAATCCGGTATTTCCTCCGCCAAGCGCCAAAGCGTCAACGCCCGGCGTTCAAGCGTTTCCGCGTGGGGCGAGACGCCGGAATAAATGTCGGTTTCAAAAGAGGGAAGCGAAATAATTGCGGATTGCGGATTGCGGATTGCGGATTTGTCAGAACCGGGAGCGGTAGCGCCGGGGTTCTTTTGTTCAATATTAGAAAAGAACTCGAGATCGCCTTCCAACGTTTCAGCATCCGAATTTGAATCTGTAACAACCGCAAAATGTTTACCTGTTTCCGCTTGAAGACGTGATAAGACATACGCCTTTGCCGCAGTTGACGTCAGCCCGCTCAAGCTAATGATGTACGAGCCATCTGATATTTCCTGTGTCAGCCGCTCGAACTCTTCAGATTGTCCTGTTTTACCGCCCATAAACACACCAAGCCGCAGAAAACGCTTCGCCAGGGGTCATCGGCGATCCGCGTTTCCTACGGTAGATATATTCTGCCACATTTGATAGATGTTTGCCGTGACAGCGGCGGTTAACTATAATCAATGACTTAAGTTTCGGTCTGCGAATTGACTCTGTGTACTCTGCGAAAATCTCAGCGAACTCCGCGTTGAATTATTTCTTTAGCATTTTCAACGCAGAGTTCGGAGAGAACACGCTGAGAGCGGAGAGAAAGAAAAGATTTATGAGCATTCCTTTGTTTGACGAGATCATTGAACCGAACGACCAGACTGCCGCGCGTGCCGAGCACCTTGCCGCGATGCGCGAGCTGGTCGGCAATGTTTACCCGAATAAATTCACGCGTTCAGCCGTTAGCGGAACGGAAGATACGATCACGAACATCCTGCACTTCGCTCCGATCGTCGAGATCGTTAACGAGATCAAAGCTATTGTCGCGACACTCGCCGAACGTGAGCGCCCGCCTGCAGAGATCAAGGATGGGCTGAATGCTCGGTTGAAAGATTTGGGCAGCGTTCGCGTCTCCGGCCGCCTGACAACGCCGACGCGCGGTAACTTCGTTCATCTGACGGACGGTATTAACAAACTCCAGATATACGCCAAGAAAGCTACGTTCTCGCTCATCAAAAATGACGCCAACAACGCACTCGATGAAGAAAATGGCTGGGCGGCGTTTACACTGCTCGATCACGGCGATTTTATCGGCGTCGAGGGCTACTTGTTTATCACAAATACCGGTGAGCTAAGCGTACATGTCGAAAAGCTGCAATTCCTGGCCAAAGCAATGCTCCCGATGCCCGACAAAATGCACGGCGTCGAAGATGCCGAAATCAAACAGCGGCGCAGATATTTAGACCTGATCGCGTCGAGCCTTAAGGTCGAAGGTCACGAGTCGAGCGACGAAGATTCCGCACTTCGCACTCCGCACTCCGCACTAACAACCCGGCAGGTTTTCGAGGTGCGTGCCAAAACGATCTCATCGCTCCGCCATTTTCTCGAAGACCATGGCTACATCGAGGTCGAGACGCCGATGCTTACGCCAAAAGCGACCGGTGCCGCCGCTAAGCCTTTCAAAACGCATCACAACGCTCTCGACATCGATCTCTACGCCCGGATCGCGCCCGAGCTTTATCTGAAACGCCTCATCGTCGGCGGTTTCGAAAAGGTCTACGAACTCAACCGCAACTTTCGCAACGAAGGCATCTCGTACAAGCACAACCCCGAATTCACCATGCTCGAATTCTACTGCGCCTACATGGATGTCAATGGAATGATGGATTTCTGCGAGCAGCTGTTAAAGGAAAGCGTCGAGCGTGCGACTGGTGATTTGAAGGTACGAGTCAAACAAACTCGAGGACAAGAACCGCTTCTCATCGAAACGTATTTAGGTTCTCGGAGTACCCCAAGACTGAACCAAATAGTTACCAGTGAGGATTACATAAATGTTTTTGAGCATGAGATTGATTTTTCGCTTTTTGCAAAACTATCAATGAAGCAGGCTATTGCTAGCCAAATTGGCTTTGCTCATGAATTAATCGAAGGAGATTTTGGCAGCTGGCTTGACTCTGGAGCAAATGCCAGAACGCTCGACCAGTTCTTGTGGTGGGCAGAAAACGACTTGCCTGATGAGGTAATGGTAGTTCATGGCGAGGAGCCAGTGATGCAGTTGTGTGACGATGAGGTTCATACCCTAATTAGAAAGAAATGGAATGACTTAGTTGAAACAAATGCCGGTGCTCACATGACTGATGAAGAACGTGGACTATCGCTTTTAAGTCTTTTTGAGAATGTTGTAGAAGAGAGATTGATTCAGCCAACATTTATCGTCGATTATCCAAAAGCGGTTTCGCCGCTTTCAAAGGCTTCGCCGAACGA
Organism: Chloracidobacterium sp.; assembly: GCA_043748725.1. Taxonomy (GTDB): domain Bacteria; phylum Acidobacteriota; class Blastocatellia; order Pyrinomonadales; family Pyrinomonadaceae; genus OLB17. The sequence continues at coordinate 2,595 of JAYVER010000140.1, forward strand.
TCCGCAGATCGCCGAGCGGTTCGAGCTTTTTGTGAACGGGATGGAGGTTGCGAACGGCTTTAGCGAGCTTAACGACCCGAGGGAGCAGTACGAACGGTTTGTCGATCAGATGGCCTTGCGGACAAGTGGCGACGAAGAGGCGATGATCCTCGACGAAGACTACATCCGCGCGCTCAGCTACGGCATGCCGCCCGCCGCAGGCATCGGCATCGGCATTGACCGCTTGGTAATGCTCCTCACCAACAAACACTCGATCCGCGATGTCATTCTCTTCCCGCACATGCGGCCCGAAAAAGGCGGTAATACCGAGGAAAACTGAGAATCGTAGCCCCGCGGATAACGATCCGCAGCTCGCCAACGCGAATCCGCGCGTTGCAGATGGCAAGAAGGCGGCAGCTGCAAGCAATAAGTCACGGTCTGGGAGCAATAAGTCACGGTCTGGAAGCAATAAGTCGCCGACTGGAAGCAATAAGTCACGGTCTGGGAGCAATAAGTCACGGTCTGGAAGCTATTGGTCGGAGACTGGAAGCCAAATAGTCAACGACAAATGCCGATTCGTCGGGTGACAATGGCCTTCGCCGGCGTGAAAACCGACGTTTTCTTCCGATATTTCAAGTTTAATATCCAAAATGAAGGTATTTTTCTACATAACCTTCGCCCTCGTCGCGTTCGCGTTCAATTCGATCCTTTGCCGGCTGGCGTTGCGCGGCGAAGAGATCGACGCCGCGAGCTTTACCGGCGTCCGGCTCGCGTCGGGAGCGATCACGCTGATCGTGATCAGCTACTTTATTGGCAAGCAGAATAAGCAAAAATTAAGCGGAAGCTGGCCATCGGCATTATTTCTGTTTGCATACGCGATCTGTTTTTCTCTCGCATATCTAAATCTGACGGCGGGTACCGGGGCGTTAATATTATTCGGATCCGTGCAGATGACGATGATCGCCGTCACGCTGTTTCGCGGCGAACGCCCGCGACTGCTCGAATGGGTCGGTCTGATAACCGCCGTCGGAGGCCTTGTCTATCTAGTCTTTCCGGGTCTCGCTTCTCCGCCGCTCACTAGCTCGCTTCTGATGGCCATTGCCGGTGCGTCGTGGGGATTTTATACGTTGCGAGGCAAATTGAGCGGCGACCCGCTGGCAAATACAACCGGCAATTTCGTCCGAACCCTACCCTTCGCCGTGATCGCCGTGCTCGTATTTATCCCAAATCTGCATCTCTCAACTCGCGGCATAATTCTCGCCGTTTTCTCCGGCTCCATCGCTTCCGGCATCGGCTACACGGTTTGGTACGCTGCCCTAAAACATCACACCGCCACCCGCGCCGCTGTTCTGCAATTAGCCGTTCCCATCATCACCGCCTGCATCGGCGTTCTATTTCTCGCCGAGATTGCCACACCCAGATTGCTCATAGCCGCCGCATTCATCCTCGGCGGCATCGGGCTGACTATCTTTGGCCGCAAGAGTTAGAAAAACTACACATGCCACTCGCCAGTCGACCAGAGGCTACCACATTAACCAAACAGCGAAGGCGGCGGTTGCACAAGAAAGTGCTATTGCAGCCCATCGGCGAGCAAATAGGAGTCCGATCGTGGAGATAGTGGCTGTGAAGAGAGAGACGTAGATTCTTAGCTCGGCTTGCGTGTCGACCGGCCCGGCCCGTCTAATACACAGCATCAATCCGTAGATTAATGCGGCTTCAAACAGGAAAGTCAGAATGCCAAAAAAGACAAATTTCAAGCGTTCCATGGATTTTTACACGCCGGCTTGTTTCCAAAGCTTATCTATTTTATACATTAACGGAAATTGTGCGAAACGACCTCCGCCGTTCCGGTCATTACTGCGAGCATCGGGGTTCTATTTCTCGCCGAGATCGCCACACCGCGATTACTGATCGCAGCGGCATTGATCCTCGGCGGCATCGGCCTGACGATACTGTCAAAAAAATAATTAACGCAAAGCCGCAAAGTGGCAAAGACGCAAAGGAGGCTAATAAAATCACTTTGCGTCTCTGCGACTTTGCGTTAAAAATGGCTTTTTTATAGGAACCGCACCGATTTACTGAACGTCTTGCCCAAACCGAGCATGTCGCGGCCGATGGGGTGATTTGCGTCATTGTCCCTGTGCGTACTGGTGCTTTGCCAACCGCCACTGTCATTCAGCGCGGCAAAGCGGATGACGTCACGGCCGTATCTTAAATTCAGTTCGTCGATCGACTTGACCAGCCTGTGACGGCGTTCGAAATCTGCTTGCCCATAAAGCCTTAGAGAAGCGGCAGCGGCAGGGGCCAGCCCGCTCAAAACAATGCCGGCCCGTTTGTACTGCATATTTGGCTGAAATACTTTTTCGAGGCATATCGCTATCCATTGATATATCTCGCTCGTTATGTCGGAATAGTAAACGGAATTATAAGAATACGCACTTGAATAATAACGCGGCACCGGACGAAAACGGTCTGTTTGCAGATAGACGGTGACAATCTTGGCCGTCAGATCGTTCCAACGCATTTTTTCCAGCGCACGCGTCGTAAAATAAAAGGCGGCATTTTTTATCTCCTGAAAATTGCTGATCGTCTGCCCGAATGTCCGCGTGTGGGCGATCGATCGATTGTCTTTTTCGGTGACCTCAAGCGGCAGGCATTTTATCCCATTTAGCTCCATAACGGTCCTCGCTCCGAAAACATTAAGATAGCTGCGTATCTGTTCGGGATCGGTGTTTTTTAGTTCAAAGGCCGTGTTTATGCCGTGTTCTTTGAGATGATGTGCTGAGCGTCGGCCGATACCCCATATATTGCCGACCTCGGTTTGCCTGAGTGCG
>JAYVER010000141.1:0-5397 GCA_043748725.1 Chloracidobacterium sp.
CAGAACGCGAACACGGCCTATAAGCCGCTGCCCGTTGCGGTCGAAGTCGAGGTCGATATTAGACTCGGCCCAGCCCGAAAACTCGACACAGCCGACAAAAGGCGGTGCGTAATTACCGGAAAATGCCAACGGGACATATATTTTCCCCTCACGAAATCGAAAAGCGGTACGAACGCCGTTTATCTCACGGAGAATCTTGACGGATTCGGTACAAGCGGATTTTTCACCGCTGAGACGCTGAGACGCAAAAGTCAGAACCGGGAGCGATAGTGACTGGGTTCTTACTGATCGCGTCGATACCCAGCCGCTACCGCTCCCGGTTCTGACAACAGGTGTATCGACATCTCGGCGGTGAATATTATTCCGCGCTAATGAGAACTCCGGCGCATCGAAATTCTGGTAGATCGAATCAAGCAAAGCGTCAAAAAAGGCTTCGTTCAGGCTGACCGCTACTTCAGCTTTCTGAGCATTGACCAAAGTAGATAAACTAAAAACTGCAAAAACAACAGCAAAAATAAATCGGTACATCATTTATCCTCTATATTTTATCCTCTATAATAAAAAGTCCTCGGTCAAATTTTCACCGAACGTGCGAAAATAGATCAATGAACGCTAAGCAAGACAAGTCCGAAATATTATTGTACCAAATCAAAAACAGTCTCTCAGAGATTGAAGATCTTTACAAAGTTTTCGTCAATGGTGAAGAAGATTATGTTTATCGCTTCTATCATCAAAGTTTTAAGGTTTTCGGAGCAACTGAAGAAATAAAAAGGGCAAAAGATTTATTTGAAAAAATTGAGCCTGACGAAATTCCTCTTAACGATTGGTATTGCAAAATTGCCGATGAAGCGATCAGTAAAGATTTTGATTGGGAGAAAACAAACCCAAAATGGTTGGATGAAACCCGTCCGATTCTCGAAGCCTATTGGCATTCCAAATGTTTTCTACAACAAATGCTCCATTTCGGGACAGAACTTCAAGAAAGCCCACAACTTTTGCCGTACGGTTGGGCCACAATTTTATACCTCTATGATTTGCGCTAGTAGCCGGCGGCGTTATCTGTATGCCTTCACAACCCGCTCCTCACAACATCATGCAGTCTGAGCAATCCAACACAGATGCCTTTTTCATCGACGACCGGTAAAACAGAAATTTGCGAAACACGATCTTCCATCAGCCGCAACGCATCGAATGCGAGCATTTCAGGCGAAGCAATGATTGGCCCGGCGGTCATCATAGCTTCGGCGGTAAGCGATGAATACCTGTCAGGAGACGTGCGTTCAATAGTTCGGCGCAGATCGCCGTCGGTGACGATGCCGAGCAGTTTTGATGTGTTATCGACAACATTGACAGCCCCGAGAGCGTTTTTTGATATTGCTTTTACCACATCGAGCCAATTCGCCGACGGCGAAATATTCGGGCTGTCGTGCATCAGGTCGCAGACAGCCAGAGTCAGTCGTTTACCGATGCGTCCGGCCGGGTGATTTGCAGCAAAATCGTCGGCCGTTAGCCCTTTTACGTCCATCAAAGCCATCGCAAGCGCGTCGCCGATAGCCAACGCAACAGTAGTGGAAGTGGTCGGAGCGAGATTTAGCGGACATGCCTCTTTGTCAACCGAGGCGTCCAATACAGCGTCTGATTGACGAGCAAGAGTGGAATCGAGGTTGCCGACAATGGAGACAATCGCAACACCTCGCTGTCTGAATGTCGGTAAGATCGCAAGCAGCTCATCCGTTTCGCCCGAATTGCTGAGAGCGATGACCACATCACCGGTCTCGACAACGCCCAATCCGCCGTGCAGCGCATCGGACGGATTCACAAAAATCGAGACGGTGCCCGTGCTGGTCAGTGTCTGGGCGATCTTCTGGCCGATCACGCCGGATTTGCCGACGCCGCATACGATCACTTTGCCTTTGCAAGAGCCGAGCAGGTTTAATGCGGATTCGACGTTTGATCGATCAAGATTAGCCGCCGCGCCGTCAATCGCAGCCGATTCCAGCTTTAAGATCTCGATGACTTTTTCGTAATTATTTACCACAGGATGGTTTGTTATGCCACAGGTTTTAGAATATCGAGCACGATCTGCCATTTGCCGTTGATCAATTTCCATATCTGCAGCACATTGCCTTTTTCGGTAACTTTGCCGCTGTTTGACATTGTATATGTGCCCAAATTGTAAGAGATATCGGCCGCACCAAAAAAGGTGCTCTTTCGAGCAAATGCGATTATATTTTTGCTGCCCTTGAGTGCGGCGAGGACGCTTTTCTTACCGATAACGGGGCTTTTCTCTTCACGAAACATTCGAATATCGCTCGCCGCAAACTGGGCGTACGCCTTTTGCAGCCCGCTCTCTTCGGCGGTGTGCAAGAAACCATCGGCAACATCGGCAGGCGAGGTATTTCTTTCGTTAAACTCTTTTATTTTTTGCGGCGAGGTTGTCCAGTCAGGTGAGTATTTGTCTGGCTTCGGATGGCTTACGCCAATATCGACCACAAACTTATATACGCCATTCGGCTGCCTGACCCAAATCGTAATAAATTCGCCAAATGCAGTCGGAGCATCTTCCTTTCCTTTTGGCCGGTATTCCCAATTACCTGTCGTATATCCGAGAATGCCATTCGATGAAACGTCAGCATAATTCGGCGCCCATGACAGCAAACTCTTCGATTCGGCACGTGCACTCCAAAAAGCTTTTGCATTTGTTTTTTCAGGCAAAAAAACCAGAGCGTCGTCAGACATATTCGCCAAAAACGCCGCCTTAGTTCCCTTTTCCGCCGCAAGGCTGGCAAACGAATGCTCGGCATCGACGACCTTTTGCAAGTCCGTTTGGGCAATACCACCTATTGTCACGGCCAGGACAGAGGCACAAATCCACAACGCTCTCATAATCCGAATATGTTATCACAGGATAAATTTCCTCGGTCTTGGCAGGTTCCTGTTAATTTGAATTATTTATCAACACCAAATCGCGGATCTCCGCGCCGCGTGTGAAGGCAAAACGTTTGCCGTCGCTCGACCAATCGTAAGCGGAAAGTTTTTCGTTTGGCAAACCTTTTAACCTCTGAGGCTCACCGCCGTCAAGATCTTGCCGCCAAATTCCGTTCACCGAATCGCGATAGGTCACGGCTTTACCGTCGGGTGTCCAGCGAATGCCGAGCCACAGATTGGCTAACCGCGGCAACTCGAATAATTTTATCGGTTCGCCTCCATCTATCGAGAGAATCGCGATCTTAGTGCCGCCCGATTCATAACCGCATGCGACGAAACGGCTGTCAGGCGAGATCCGCGCCCAGCTTGCTCTATCGGCTAATTTCACAGGCTCGCTGCCGGATGTAGAAATGCGCCACAACGCGTGATTTGATACATAAACAACCCAACGACCATTGGGCGAAATGTGGGGCTGCACGGCGATGTCCGTGTCGGTCAACTGACGCATATCGATACCGTCGATATTGGCACGCCAAACGGCGTCTTTGCCGCTTCGGTTTGACTGAAAAACAATGAATCGATTGTCCGCCGCAAGGCTTGGAAACAAATTGTTTCCGTGGGAGGGAGTCAATTGTTTTTGTCCGCTTCCGTCAGAGTTCATTATCCAGATCGAATTATTTCCACTGACATTAGCCGTATATGCAATGCGTCCGTCCGCAGTCCATTCGACTCCAAACCAACCGTCAGTCCGTCCGATTGAACTGGACGTGATTTGTTTGGCATGGCTCAAATCATCTGCAGGGGCGACCCAAATATTAGACTGAGTTTGCATTTGAACGGTGAGCAAAACGTTTTGATTAGTGGCCGAACTGATTGACCCGTAATGATTCAGGTCTGTCACAAAATGTTGAACCTCACCGCCCGGATATGCAACAAACCAGAGCTGTTTATGGGGTGAATCTTCTTTTTCGCCAGCAACAATCAAACCGCTTCCGTCCGCGAGCCAAGCCGTTGCTCCAATTCCCCTCCAACCCGATGTAGTCAAAGTCTTGACACTACCATCCGCAACGCTGACTGTGAGAATATAGTCGTTCGTGCTGCTTTCATTTTTTGACGCTCCGATTGCAATTGTCGAACCATCGGGCGACCAGGCGATACTCTGCGCGACAAAATTCACCTTGTCCGGCGCTGCCGCTAATTCAATTTCGTTATTACCTGCTGCATCGCACACGACCAAAACGGTCTTATTGTTTGCGGCCTCGCTGCGCACAAAGGCGAACCGCCTACCATCAGGAGCAAACGTGATGTAGTAAGCTTTATCCTTGATTTTTTCCGCCGTGCCGCCGAAAACGGGCATTTTGTAAATCGCACCGCTCCCATTTTCCGTAGTGTAATAAATACTGCTTGCATCCGGAGTAAATCTGAGACTCGAATAGGTTATGGGCGCCGGTGGGCGAAGCTGAATGGGTTCTCCGCCATCGACGTGGCCGAGCCAGATGCTTTGATTCTCGCCGTCAATGTGCGAATAGACAAACAGTTTCCCGTCCGGCGAGAGAGCGGCACCGGTGGCATGGCCATCCGTCGTCAACCGCTTAATCGTAAAGTTTTGAAACAATAAAACCGCAGTAACATTTGGGCTTCGGCCGGTGTACCAAACGTAACCGCCAGCCACAACGGATAGAAGCAGCGCTGAAACAATCAAGCCGACAGCGACGCGCCTATTTAATGACCAATAGGATCGTGTCGTACTCTTGTTTTGGTCCGGCGCTTCGTGTGTGAATCCAAAAGCAGTCGGGTTTTCAACGCCGGTGCCGTTCTCTTTATGCCCATTTAATTCGCCGACAAATCTGTAACCGCTTCCCGGCACCGTGACGATAAAACGATGTTCGTCCTTAGTCTCGCCAAGTGCTTTTCGAAGCGCCGCGACGTGAACCGTCAGATTGTTTTCCTCGACGAATTGGTTTTCCCAAACCAGATCGAGCAGATCGTTCTTAGATAAGATTTCGCCGCGATGGTCAATAAGAGTTAAGAGCAGATCGAAGGCTTTGGACTTTAAGTGGACGGATTGGCCGCGTTTGAGCAGGAGGCGTTTTGCTGAGTCAACCTCAAATTCACCAAATGAAAATATGCTGTCTGCCGTCTGGTGCATCGCCGTTAGCAAGAATTAGCAATTATTAGCCGAACAATTAGGGACTATTAGCCGAATTCCGTCGGAAGATGTCTATGTCGCAAAATAAACGACTTGTGTTTGGAATTATAACAGAATCACAAGGCTCCGACCATCAAAATCTTAGAAACAATTAAAAGGAGTCAATATGAACAACAAACGAACAATAACAATTACAGCTACGGCCTCGATCTTGACGGCGATCGCCGCACTCGCTTTCATGCGCTTTGCACCTCAAAAGGTTGAGGCATTTAATCCGCAGCCCGACCCGCCGGCATTTGGAATCGTGGGCATAACATGGG
>JAYVER010000142.1:0-13780 GCA_043748725.1 Chloracidobacterium sp.
CGCTGATCGACGCATCAACGTTATGCAGGAGCGGAAACGCAAAATTAGCGTACCTCAAATCCGCAAGATCGACGGCCAAACGCTCCTGTGCCGGCATCATCAAAGCACAATGAAAAGGTGCCGAGACATTAAGTTTGATCGCCCGCTTTGCTCCCTTTTCTTTCAAAATCTCGCACGCACGGTCGACTGCTTCGGAATTTCCGGCAATTACGACCTGCGACGGCGAATTGATATTCGCCGGACTGCAAACCAGTCCTTGCGCAGCTTCGGCACAGCCTTTTTCGACGGTCTCAACATCCAATCCGAGTATCGCAGCCATTGCTCCGACACCGACCGGAACTGCTTCTTGCATGTACGTTCCGCGTTTGCGAACGGTTTGCACTGCGTCGGCAAATCCGATAACACCAGCCGCGACCAAAGCCGAATATTCCCCCAAACTGTGTCCGGCAACAAAATCGGGTTCCGGTAAGCCTTCCGCTCTTGCCGCGTAATATGCCGCAACAGACGTCGTCAGAATCGCCGGCTGCGTGTTCGCCGTAAGCTGCAGATCAGCCTCGTCGCCGGAAAAACACATTTCCGACAGCGAAAAACCAAGTGCGTCATCCGCCGCCTCAAACACCTCGCGAGCCGAAGTAAAATTATCAAACAGATCCTTTCCCATGCCGATAGCCTGACTGCCTTGTCCCGGAAACAAATAGGCAATTGCGGATTGCGGATTGCGGATTGCGGATTCCTCGCTCATCGCCTTTTACCTCTTGCTTTGTTTATCACAAATTACCTTTGGTCATCCGAATCCGCAATCCACATTCCGCAATCTAAAATCGAATGACCGTTCCGCCCCACGTCACGCCGCCGCCAAACGCGGTCAGCAGAACGAGCGAACCTTCTTTGATGCGGCCAGACTGGATACATTCGTCTATCGCGATGGGTATCGACGCCGAGGACGTGTTTCCCATCTCCGCAATATTCGAATAAACCTTTTCGTCCGGCACACCCAGCCTCGAAGCGACAGCGTCGGTGATGCGTTGATTTGCCTGATGTGGAATAACAATGTCAATATCGTCAACTGTATAACCCGCTTTTTCGACCATTTCCGCCGAAATATCGGCCATAGAACGCACCGCAACCTTGAACAGCTCATTGCCTTTCATCTTGAAAAAATGATCGCCATTATCAATCGTCTCGTGCGTGGTTCCCAATTTAGTGCCGCCACCGGGAGAGAAAAGCTGATCTTCATAACGGCCGTCAGAACGGATCTTTGTCGCAAGAATTCCCTTATCCGTAGCCACCGGTCCAAGCACGGCGGCCCCAGCCCCGTCGCCGAAGATAACGCAAGTTCCGCGATCCGTATAGTCAACGTATTTTGTTAAGACCTCGGCACCGATGACAAGAGCATGTTTAATTTGCCCCGTTTTTATCATCGATTCGACCATCGTCAAACCATACAAAAAACCCGAACAAGCCGCAAAAATATCCATTCCGGCGGCATTTGTCGCTCCGATCTGTGCCTGGATCAAAGCACCGGTTGAAGGCATGATCTGGTCCGGCGATGTCGTTGCACAAACGATAATGTCAATGTCGGTCGGTTTTAATCCGGAGCGCTCCAAGGCCTGCACAGCAGCTTTGGTGCCGAATTGCGAAGTGTATTCGTCATCGGCCGCCTTGTGGCGCTGCTTGATGCCGGTTCGCGTGGTTATCCACTCATCGTTGGTATCGACCATCTTTTCCAGATCGGCATTCGTTAAGATGCCTTCCGGATAAGAGTGCCCCATCCCGATGATTCCCGCGTTTTGTGCTGTCATTAATTAGAATTAGAACTCAAAAATTCGTAATTTTCAAAAGTCTATTCGGCGTCTTTGACCTCGATTATCTGCCGGCCCTTGTACATGCCGGTTTTCGGGTCGATACGATGCGGCTGCTTGGTTTCACCCGAATCTTTATCGGTGTAAAACTGCGGTGTTTTCAGAGCATCATGGGCACGGCGCGTGCGCGTGCGTGCATGTGAGTGTCGTCGTTTTGGATTTGGCATAATTACCTCAAAAAATAACTGGCCACAAAAAAGCACAAGATTCGCAAAAATTTTGTGTCTTTTGCGCTTTTTTGCGGCTATTTCAAATTCTTCAGAGCCGCCCAGCGAGGATCAATCTCTTCGTGAGCACATTTACAATCTATCAAATTTCGGTTCCCGCCGCATTTCGGGCACAAACCTTTGCAATCTTCTTTGCAGAGAACCGTCTCGGTCGTCGCTAGTATCAACTGCTCGCGAATGACCTCAGCCATGTCAATTTTGTCGCCTGTGATGAGCGATTCGTCGAGCTGATCGACTCCAAGTTCGATCTCGTCATCTGTCGGCTCTTCTGTCGCATCAATGAATATGTCCTCGAATTCGATGTCGATATCCTTGGCCACCGGTTCGAGACATCTTACGCAGTCCGTCTCAACCTTGGTTTCTATTCGTCCGCGAACATGTGTCTTTGTCCCGTTACGACTGATTTCGCCTGCAAACACGGCTTTGTCAGTAAGCCGCTTGCCTTCATCAAGGTCAATGTCATCCGGCTCAAACGCAAGCTCGATCGGCTTCGGGGTCCTTCCAACACTGGCGAGATCGATGATCATCGTCAAATAGTCCCTTTTCTGCCAAATATTCCGGTAAAAGGCAAAACGATAATTATATCCTCTCAGCCCATAGTGTCAAACAATAAGCCTCACGAAACAGTTATTCCACAACCGCAGAACCAACCGCCTGATCAAGATTTTCAAATCCGCGCTCCCTTAATATAACGGCAAGCGCGTTCGTAACATCTCGTGCAAACGTCGGACCGCCGTAAATAAACCCCGTATAAGCCTGTATTAGTGAAGCCCCGGCCGCAACTTTTGCAAATGCATCTTCCGCGCTGAAAATACCGCCAACACCGATGATCGGAAGTTTAGCTTTTGAATATCTAAAAATCGATGAGATCACTTCGTTTGAGCGCTGATTCAACGGCTTACCACTCAATCCGCCACCGCCGATACTCTCAATATCAACCGAATGCAGACCATCTCGCGAGATTGTTGTATTAGTTGCTATCACACCCGAAATCTCATATCGAAGACATATATCGACAATTGCCTCGATCTCCGCTTCGCTCAGATCAGGTGCGATCTTTACGAGTAAAGGCTTGTTCGGAGTTCCACCTTCAGGTGGCTCTTCATTAGCATTGGGCCGGCTAAAGCCGGAACTCAAACCCGTATTTCGAGCTTGTAAAGCTCTAAGCAACTTTTCCAAATTATCCGCCTCTTGCAATTCCCGCAGATTCGGCGTGTTCGGCGAAGAAATATTTACCGCAATATAATCCGCGACCGCATGAACAAGCTCGAAACTTTTCAGATAATTCTCGGTGGCTTCTTCATTGGGAGCATTTTTATTCTTGCCTATATTTACGCCTACGATGCATGTGCGATCCAGCTTGCTGAGACGTTCTGCCACAATCACGGCCCCATCATTATTAAAGCCGAGCTGGTTAATCAATGCCTGATCTTCAGGCAGGCGAAAAAGCCTCGGCTTTGGATTTCCCGGCTGTGGTTCAAATGTAACCGTCCCGACCTCAACAAAACCAAATCCGAGCGACGCGAGTTGATTGACCACCACGCCATTCTTATCAAAACCGGCAGCGACGCCAAGCGGATTCGCAAACTTTAGTCCAAATCGCTCGATCTCACCGAAAACCGCAGTCTCACCACTGGAAAACGGGGCTGCCAACCCCATCCGCAATGCCTCGATACCAAGCTCATGCGCCCGCTCAGCCTCGAGTCCGAACATCATCGGCCGCATTAATTTTTGCCAAATTAAACCCATTTCGACTCGCATTGATTCTAATTGAACCCAACCGGGAAACAAACTTTGAACCCGCGAACTTTGAACTTCTGTCTTCCCTTTGCTACATTTGCATTCGACATGGCCGACGAATTAAAACTGGTTGAGAAATCGCGGATAATGGACTCTGCCGCGATGAAGCGTGCGTTACGGCGGCTTTCGACTGAAATTGTCGAAAACAATCACGGTGCCAAGGATCTCTACCTCGTGGGCATCCGCCGTCGCGGTGTGCCGCTCGCCGAACGCCTGCGAGACAGGATCGAAGCCCTCGAGGGCGAACGCCCCCTTTACGGCATCATCGACATCACACTCTATCGCGACGACCTTTCGACCGTCGGCGCAAATCCGGTCGTCAACCGCACCGAGCTGGAAGAAGATATCGAAGGCAAAAATATCGTCCTCGTCGATGATGTGCTATACACCGGACGTACGATCCGCGCGGCGATGGATCAGCTTATGGATTTTGGCCGCCCGCGAAAAGTGCAGCTTGCCGTCCTGATCGATCGTGGCCGCGAGCACCGGGAACTGCCGATCCAGGCCGACTTTATCGGCAAGCTGGTACCGACAAAGCAGAACGAGATAATAAAGGTCATGCTCAAAGAGTTTGACGATGTCGAGGCCGTGGGGATATTTGAGAGGCCATGATTTTCGAGATCGTAAGCGCGGTTGAGAATATTGAGACGATTGCCGAGGGCAGTTCCATTCGCATTCGGCACCTTCTAATAAAGCGTTACGGAAAAGGTCGCTGGAAGAAGAAAAAAGGCACTGCAACTGTTAGACTAAACGATGGAAGTTCCGGCTTGCCGAAATTCATTGGTACGAAGCTCACGGCGTAGGCAAGCGAGACATATAAGATCAAATTTCCGTTTTTGGATTAAATTATGGAAACACCACAATTTGTAGTCTGCCTAAAGAATGATGACTATGCCGCTTCCCTGGAGATCGGCAAGTTGTATCAGATCGTTCCGGACAAAGAAGCCGAAAAACTGGGCGGTCTTCGCGTGATTGACGAAGACGGTGAAGATTACTTTTATGACGCGACAATGTTCTGCCTATTACAGGTGCCGCCTGTTGTGGCCCAAACATTGATTTCAGCTTCCAAGCAAGGTTAACGCCTTGCTTTTTTTTGCGACTGGAGTGCAAGCATCCTTGCTTGCAAACTATGGAAAAACCGTTCCGAAGACGAGACCTCTTAGGAATCCGCGATCTGACCGCCGCGGAGATCGTCGGCATTTTGGACACGGCTGAGACTTTCAGCGAGATCTCGACCCGCGAGGTCAAAAAGGTTCCGGCCCTTCGCGGCAAAACCATCATCAATCTCTTTTTCGAATCCTCGACTCGGACCCGCACATCATTTGAGCTCGCCGCCAAAAGGCTTTCAGCCGACGCCGTTAATATCAGCGTAGCATCGTCGAGCTTGAGCAAAGGCGAGACCCTGATCGACACGGCCATGAACCTGGATGCGATGGCGCCCGACTGCATCGTCGTCCGCCATTCGAGTGCCGGAGTGCCGCATCAGCTTGCAAAGGTCAGCAAAGCCGCGATCATCAACGCCGGCGACGGGGCCAACGAGCATCCGACGCAGGCTCTGCTCGATGCAATGACGATTCGCGAACACAAAAAAAAGATCAACGGCCTCGAGGTCGCCATCATAGGCGACATACTCCACAGCCGCGTCGCCCGGTCAAATATTCATCTGTTAACAAAACTCGGTGCCAAAGTCCGCGTCGCCGGCCCCGGAACGCTAGTGCCAAAGGATTTTGAATATTTAATTGGATACGGTGATGCCGAGTCAGAACCGAGAGCGGTAGCGACTGGGTTTTCTCCGAATCCAAAATCCAAAATCCAAAATCCAAAATCGTTGACGGTTTGTCCGCACATCGAGGACGCCATCGCCGGAGCCGATGTAGTCATGATCCTCCGCATCCAACGCGAGCGGCAGGATTCGGCCTACTTCCCAACCTTGCGCGAATACGCGATCCACTACGGCCTGACAAACGAAAGATTGGATTTGGCAAGAAAAGACGCCATCGTCCTCCATCCCGGCCCGATGAATCGCGGCATCGAGATATCTTCGGACGTTGCCGACAGCTCGCGTTCGCTCATCCTGGATCAGGTAAAATACGGCGTCGCGGTGCGTATGGCGGTTTTGTATCTCGCAACCGGAGGCACGCCAACCAATAGTTAATTTATGAAGTTGTTGATCAAAAACGGCCATTTAATTGACCCATCAAACGGCCAGAACAGCGGAAAGAATGTCCTGATCGAGGACGGTAAGGTCGCGGCTTGGCTTGGGATAAATGACGCTGCTCCCGAGGACGCCGAGGTTTTCGACGCGAGCGGGTTAATTGTTGCGCCGGGGTTTATCGACATGCACGTCCATCTGCGGGAGCCGGGGCAGGAGCATAAAGAGACGATAGCAAGCGGCTGTGCGGCGGCGGTAGCGGGCGGCTGGACCAGTGTTTGCCCGATGCCAAATACACAGCCGATCAATGATAATGCGGCTATTACGCGATATATGATCGAGCAGGCCGAGCGTGCCGGACTCGCCAATGTTTTTCCGATCGGTGCGATCACAAAATCCTCTGACGGTGCCGAGCTTGCAGAGATGGGCGAGATGAAAGCCGCCGGCGCTGTTGCCGTTTCAGACGACGGCCGTCCGGTACCTAACGCCGGTATTATGCGCCGCTCGATGCAGTACGCAAAAGATTTCGACCTACCCGTCATTGACCATTGCGAAGACAAATCGCTCTCGTCCGGCGGCGTAATGCACGAAGGCAGAATATCGCTGCTTCTCGGCCTCAAAGGAATGCCAGCGCTTGCCGAAGACATCGACGCCGTCCGCGACATTATTCTCGCAAAAGACACCGGTGCCCATATTCATATCGCTCATGTCTCGACAAAAGGTGCAGTCGAAGCCATCCGTTGTGCTAAAAACGAGGGTGTCAGCGTTACATGCGAGGTCACGCCGCACCATTTCACGCTGACCGACAAAGCGGTCGAGGGCTACGATACCAATACGAAGATGGCTCCGCCGCTGCGCAGCGAGGATCATCTTGCCGCAATTATCGAGGGCATCAGGGACGGCACGATTGACGCCATTGCCACGGACCACGCCCCACATCACGCCGACGAAAAATCACTCGAATACGATCGTGCCCCCTTCGGCATCACCGGCCTCGAAACAGCGGTCGGCCTCGCTTTCAACGAGCTTGTCCACAAAGGCATCATTGACTTGGTTCGTCTCGTCGAGTTGTGTTCGACCAATCCGGCACGCATATTTAATCTCTCCGGCCGCGGAACACTTGTTCCGGGTTCAATTGCAGACGTGACAATAATTGACCCGAATCTTACTTGGACTTACACTAATGCAGATTCACGTTCGAAATCGCGAAACTCGCCGTTCGATGGCTGGCAATTTCACGGGGCTGCTGTTGCCACGATTGTTGGCGGAAAGATTGTCTACCGACGATGACTCTAACTAAACATAGGAGAAAATATGAAACTGATTATTTCGGCGGCATTTTTGGCGGTTTTGTTCACGGCAACGTCATTTGCACAAAATAAGAGTGTTTATACCAGTACCAAAACCAGCGCGTGCAGGACGATCAAACAGTCATCCGCCGGAGCCGGTTACTACGTCGGCGAATGCACCGGAGTCGGCGGCTACAAGATCCAGGTGCTGGAGGACGACATACGACAGTCGATCAATGTCATAACGCCAGCCAAAAAGAAATTTGAACTGGATTTCTGGGGTCTGTTCCCAAGTTTTTCGGCCATCGGCGAAAAGATCGAATGGCGAACCAAAGGCGGTCTTCCCGTCGCGCTGATCACGCGATACAGCGTCGCCGACCCGGAAGGCGTGAAAAAAGACACCTCTTATTTGCTGGTTTCGAAGATCGGAAAAACGCAGTCCTGCGTCACTGACATAGTAAAGCCCGGCCCAAACCAAAACGCCTACGCCCGCGTCCTGGCCGATGCCGCGTCGACGAAACCGTGTAAAAAGACCCAGTAGTTACAATTCATATTTATCCCCGGAGGCTTGGTAAGAAAATGAAATATTTTGTTCTTGTTCTGATGATCTTTGCCGCCAATGCTGTAAATGCTCAAACCAACATTCACAGCATTGATTTTAAGAATTTCACATATCTGGCAGATTGCGCGGGCGAAAAACCCGAGAAAATTACCGTGAAAGACGGTGAATTTTCGAAGGAAACAAAAACCGGTGACTATACTGAACACATGTCCTTTGACATCATGTCAGTTACCTACGGCGATCTAAACGGCGATAAGCAGGACGAGGCGGTGATCCTCTCAGTCTGCAACACCGGCGGCACGGGACAGTTTACCGAGGGATTTATATATACAATGAAAGGCGGAAAACCCACGCTCGTCGCAAGTGTTCCCGGCGGTGACCGCGCGGACGGCGGTCTGCGATCGCTGAAAGTCGAGAACGGATTACTTGTGGTGGACGCAAATGACGAGAGCGAAAACAGCGGCGCATGCTGTCCCGAGTTTGCGATTATAACAAAGTATCGACTAACCAACGACAAGTTGGTCAAAGCTGGAGAACCAATCCGCCGCGACCTATACCCAACGGAACGAATTGTGTTTGCAAAAGGGGCTTCGGCTAAGAGCTTTACGATCAAGATCGTCCCCGACGATCTGAGGCGTTTTGTGATCGGCGCACGCGCCGACCAGGTTTTGACCGTCACGGTTAACACTGATAAAGCATCTATACGGTTGCTTGGATATGAGACTATGGTGACGGAAGGCACCAATAGATTCTCGATCAAACTTGAAAAAAACGGTGATTATATAATTGAAGTCGGCAATTGGGGCGTTTCCGAAATCGAAGTAACGGTGACGGTAAAGATCAAATAACGAGCCTATTATTTATATGCGTGTACTTACGACCCTTTTGACGCTCGCCGTGTTTCTCTCAACCGTGAACTTCGCACAGGCGAGAGTTATGGAGCAATTTGATCTCGTTATCAACAATGCCCGCATTATCGACGGAACGGGCAATCCGTGGTTTCGCGGCTCAATTGCTATCAAAGACGGTCGTATCGTAAAGGTCGGACGCTTCGAAGCCGTTGTCAGTAGCCCGACCTTAAGGGAGGGCCTAACCACGAAGCAAATAATAGACGCTCACAACATGATCGTCGCCCCCGGTTTCATCGACGTCCATACACATACCGAGGACGTTTACGATAACCCGAAGGCCGAGAATTTTATTCGGATGGGCGTAACCTCGCTCATCACCGGCAACTGCGGCGGATCGGAACTCGACATCAAAGCATTTCTAGGCCGGATAAAGACCACACCGCTGGCTCTGAATATCGGTACGCTAGTCGGTCACAACACGGTTCGAGCAAAAGCGATGGGACTCGACGACCGAGTGCCGACGACTGACGAGCAAGCCAAAATGAATGCTCTCGTTGAGCAGGCGATGAAGGATGGGGCCGTCGGATTTTCGACCGGGCTTGAGTATTTGCCGGGAATGTTCGCCAAAACCGAAGAGATCGTCGAGCTTGCAAAGGTCGCGGCCCGCTACGGCGGCATTTACGCCACCCACATGCGCAACGAAGGCATCGACGTTAAGAAATCCATCGCCGAGAGCCTGACGATCGGCGAACAAGCCAATATTCCGGTCGAAATTTCGCATTTTAAGATCTCCGACAAAACCCTCTGGGGGTCACAGCGATGAAACGCTTGGCATGGTCAGAGCCGCGCGTGATAAAGGCATGACCGTGACTGTCGATCAATATTCTTACCCCGCTTCGTAAACATCGCTCGATGTTCGCCTGCCAAATTGGGCAGTCGCCGGCGGACGTAATGAGGGCCGTAAACGTATCGCCGATCCCGAAACCCGCAAAAGAATCGTCGAGGAAATGAAAAAGAATCTTAAAGACAAAGGATTCAAGGATTATAGCTTTGCCTACGTTGCGAGCTACGGGGCAAACCCGCAATTTAATGGCAAAAACATAGCCGAGATCACCAAGATGGTTCGCGGCAAAGACAAGGTGCCTGATCAGATTGACCAGATCCTCGAAATGTACGACAAAGGCGGCGCGGGCATGGTCTATCGCACGATGAGCGAAGACGATGTCAAAAACATTATGCGCGAGCCGTTTACGATGATCGCGTCGGACTCGAGCGTTCGCGAATTCAACGTCGGAATGCCGCATCCGCGCGGTTATGGCAACAACGCCCGCGTGCTCGGCCATTACGTCCGCGAGCTAAAGCTCATTACGCTCGAAGACGCGATCCGCAAAATGACATCGCTTCCCGCGCTGGTCTTCAACCTCCGCGACCGAGGCCTGATCCGCGAAGGCTTTGCCGCCGATCTCGTGATTTTCGACGAATCAAAAGTAACGGACAAAGCCACATTCGACCAGCCGCACCAATACTCGACAGGAATATCAGACGTGATCGTCACTGGCGAAGTCGTATTTAACGGCTCAAATATGACCGGCAAAATGTCCGGCCAAGCGATCTACGGACCAGGCCGCTTGTAAGAGTAACGCCGTTCGTCCCATGGGACACGATTCGCTCGATGCCGCTGTAACTATTGCAACGACTAGGTTTGCCGGAATACTACAAAAACCGTGTCCCACGCTGTCCCACCCTTGTCCCAAGCCTCAGTGGGACAAATAAGTACATTATTTGCACTATTTACCGCCTTTTTTTGGCCCTGTCCCGCGATTTTTAAAAAAATAAAATACACGTGTATGACAAAACCAAATTTTACGTCCTTCAATGAACAAATGAATCAATGGCCGATGACCCAATTTTTCTCTCTTTTCAAAGATCCCTCCGTCTTGCCCTTTGCCACTGCTTCCAGACACAAAACGGCCAACATAAAACATTGTATCAAATCATTGCGTAGATTGTCTATAGTTTTATTTGTGCAACAACGATTGAGTGGACAACGTTTCTCACCAAGTCCGGGAACCGGACGACCGTTAATAGCCAACCGATAAATCGGTGGGCTATTAACGTGTGTCCCTGACGGGACGTGGGAACGCCTCGGAGCATCACTCAAACTACATAAACCCCTGACCCCACGTACGTGTTTGGCGTCGGCGTCGCCGACTACCCGTAAAGACCCGACTCGGGTCAGAACCGGGAACGGTAGTGACCGGGCTCTTTGATTAATGCAGAGGCCCGCGTGTAAGCAAGGGCGTAACGCGCAATTTGAGTTGAATGTTACGCCCTTACTCACGTGCGGGCTTCTGCATTTTGAGAACCGTCGAAGACGGTGCCATATTTATAGCCCACATCGCAAGATGTGGATCGCATGATTCGAACCGTCAACGACGGTGACATGAATATGTCCGGCCGGGTTGTTATGCCGCCGTCTTCGACGGCTCCGATATGTTGGGTGCATCGTTCCCACGGTTTGCACCGTGGGCTACAATATGGCGTCGGCGTTGCCCACTCAGTGCGACAATTGCGAATGGTGATTTTTTATTGAAACACTCCGGTTCAGAAATTGGCGAACGCAGGAGTTCGCGCGTCCAGGATTCACTATGATGAGAATCGCAGAAATCGCACGCCTGACCCTAGTTTTCTAACCGATAATCTTGGATGTCGCATTTCCTACCGCTCGGAAGGGCCCTTTTCGGGTGAAAGAAGTTCGACCGCGACGAAAACGAGAGCATCGCATGGTGGTGGTGTATCTTGCGACGATAAACGCAACGAATTCTTGAGAGCAAAGACAAGGTCTGCTACGGCGGCTCGAAGCTTCGATATGTTGACACTCTTGTCGCCGAGCCAGAGCTCGATTTGCGTGAGATCGGTTGGAACCTCATTGGGGAGTTGGACTATGCTTGCCGGGTCGATGCTCCGCAGTCGTCCCGGAGTAAAAGTCCACACGGAAAATGAGCGCTTCTCAATATCGACTGGTCGCAACCACGTGAGTGAGCCGAGGACGGGAGCATCGGCTTGAGTCAAGGCAGGGAGGTCTCGAACCAAATGTTGGAAAGAGTTTCGCAACTGCTCGACGCCTTCGGTTCGGTTGCGGAATAGGCTTTTACTCAGGGCACGATTCCGGTAACCGGGCAAGCCGGCCACGAGCGCCCGTAACCGGTGGACGGTGTCAACAACGGCCCAAGTGTCCATAATGGCTGCCGACCCGATGGCCAGAGTTCGATCGTGTTGAGGCGTGAGCTGAGTTAGAGCGTTCTCGACTCGTGTGTATGCGAGATCGATATACTGGGCACTAAGGCGAATGGCGTCCAAAAAGCTGGCCTGCACCGGTGGCAAGGTTTCAGGTAGCCTGATGAGCGGCGAGTCGGGAAGGATTAAGGGCGGCATTCAGTAAGTCTCTTTTGCCGCGAGCAACCGACCGGCAAATTCCGCAAATAATGATCTCGGACTTAGAGTGTCTTTTGGCGAAGTATATTGCCCTGTAATTTCGCCATCAATCCTGTTTGATAGTACAAGACTCGCCGAGGAATAGAGTTTTTCACTCACCAATCTTTCTAATAGTACTTCGTAGCGTTTGGCATAGGACGAACCGATAAACTCCGAAAACACTTTAAAGTGAGATTCGTCTACGCGAACACTCGACGTTGATCCGACACACTCCTCTAAGAGCATAAGATAGCCAAGAAATGGCGGTTTTGTGTCATCTATATTCATGACCAACGGAGCGTCCTGCACATTTCTACCCGCATCGAAAGCATGTTCACGATGCGCCGTCCAAAAGTCCGTAGCAGAACCAATCGACTCTTCGGTCCGGTTGTTAAAGTTATTCCCAAAAGACGGACCGACTTGCGATTTGAGTTCAAATGCAGCAATAAGTCTTCCCTTATAAACAACAACTGAGTCCCACATCTTTGTCGGCCTGAAATAGCTGGGTATCGTGAGACGCGATTTTCCCGTTACGATAATGTTTTCTGGTGGAATTTCACAAAATAGAGCAACTTCCAAAATGATTTCGGCGAAACCGTCAAGGTTTTTACCGCCTATTACGGATCCACGACCACCTTGTTGGGTAGTTATTGTTGTATCGGAACGCCCGCGCCAGAAATACTTCACGGCCTCAATGACGCGGGAATCAAAATTAGGCGGCAGCAATTTGCTCATTGGGTATTCGTCCGATTGTCAGATGTACTTTATCGTTAAGGAACATTCCAAACTCATTCTCAATCCTTTTTTTTGCCATTTCTGCATACTCGTTATCTATCTCGACGCCTATTGAGTTTCGTCCAATCTTGGCAGCAGCGAGCATAGTTGTTCCCGAACCTAGAAAGGGATCAAGAATTGTATCCCCCACGAAACTGAACATACGGATAAGACGATTCATTAGCTTTTCAGGATACGGCGCTGGGTGACCATTTTTTGTCGATGCTCCAGTTAATGTCCAAATCTGTTGATACCATTCATTAAATTCCTTTTCCGATATTATCGAAAGGCGGCGCTGTTCGACCTCGGGTTTACGATAACCACCGGACTTTCGAAGCATTAGGATATATTCGACATCGTGCTTGATGACACCGTTTGGTTCGTAAGGCTTACCAAGGAATTTCGAATTTCCACCTACCTCGAACTTGGCATTTGAAATCTTATGCCAAAAGATAGGAGCAAGATTATCGAATCCAATTTTTTCACAGCGAACTTGAATGTCAGCATGGAGTGGAACTACCTTGTGAAGACCATTTCTACGCCGCGATAACATTACGTCACCGACCACAACAATCATCCGTCCGCCCACTATTAATTTTTCATAGCAACCACGCCAAACCTCGTCGAGTTTATTCAGAAAGTCTTCGTAGTCGTCTATATGTCCTAACTGTTGAGCATGAGCATTGTATTCCTTGAGATTCCAATACGGCGGCGAAGTTAGTACGAGATGAACCGAATCGTCTCTGATAGCAGATAAATCTTGAGAATCGCCAATAAGGATCGAATGAA
>JAYVER010000143.1:0-5371 GCA_043748725.1 Chloracidobacterium sp.
GGTCAGCAGCAGTGAGTTCTGGAACACCCCTCCAGAAAGCGCAACGGTCGGCAGGTTGTGCTCGTCGCGCAACCGCTCGCAGACGGCCAGGACGACGTCCGCGAGGGCGTTGTGGAACCGGGCCGCGATGACGGCCACCGTCACCCCGGCGGCCAGGTCTGCAACGACAGCCCGGATGAGTACCATACAAAATAGGAACCGCATCATGAAGCACTCGGTCGGCGACCAGAGAAAGTCCCTCCGGGTCCCAAACGCTCCGGAGAAGTAGACTGACCACAGCAATATAAACAGCTACCGCCGCCCTTACGCTAGTGCGTGAAGAGAATTGTCCAACCGCAGATGCTGGCGACACGAAGCTTGCGGTCAGGCTTATGGCAACGATCAAATTGGTAAGAACAGTGAAATAGCTGAAGTAATTAACGAATCTTTGCCCCGCTGGGACGGTCGAATCCATGGGATCGAACATGATGAGATAAAACTGTAGAAACAGGCCGAACCACGCCACTAAAGCGATCAGGGTCATCGCAATCCGTTCGAATTTGTTCGTTTTATCTATCATTGCGTTGGACATCTCAGCCATTGCTGGCTTTTCTTATAGCCTCCAAAACGTCTTCGTCCTTCGGCCGGAAAAGTCCGATCGGCCGCACTTTTTGATATGCGATCTTGCCCTTTGGATCGATCACGAACTCGGCACGCGCCGTTCGGCCCGGCAGTAATGACTGTGTTCCGTATTTCTCTCTAACCTCGCCCTTTTCATCGGACAAAAGCCGCAGCGGCAGATCGTATTTTTCGCTAAACTTACCGTGCGACTCGACCGAGTCGGTTGATATGCCAACGACCTCAGCCTCGGTCGCCTCGTACTCGGACCAGTGATCGCGGACGGAACACATCTCCTTGGTGCATACCGGCGTGTCGTCGCCCGGATAAAAAAGTAAGACGACCGTTTTGCCGCGGTGATCGGAGAGTGTCCACGAATCGCCGTTGCCCTCTGTCAATGTGAAGTCAGGTGCTGTGTCACCGATATTCATTTTTTCACCTTATCCTACTTTGCGTGAAACAACTTTTCTCACGCGAAGCCGCAAAGATCGCAAAGAAAAACATCAAACAAAATCTCTTATATCCCGAAACGGTTTCTCCGCATCGGCAAAATCCGGCCTGTAATAGTGAGAAGCCGATTCATATTCCTGCATAAAGCCTTCTTCGATGCCGATGTCGTCAAGCAGAGATACAGCCTCGAACCACTCGCCCTCGGAGATGCGGCGTGAGAGCAAAATATAACGCTCGTCGGTTGCGGCTTTGTTGGTTGCGTAATATTGCGCCATCAGCGAGATCGCCGTTTTTGGTGAAAGCTCATCACGAATCCAGCGGAGATTTTCCGCTATGCCGGCGATGTCGTTTGGCAGAACCAGCAGACGGATTATCAGGCCTTTTTCAAGCAAACCATCGTCGCCAAATTGAAGTGAGTCGCCCATTTGACGATGCATTTCCTTGATCGCGGCACGTGCGTGTTCTTTGTAACCACGTACTTTCGAATACTGAAAACCGGCGTCCGAATCAGCGTATTTCAGATCGGGTAAATAGACGTCAACGATGCCATCGAGCAGCCGCAACACCTCGACCGAATCGTAAGCGTTTGTGTTGTAAACGATCGGAATGTGCAGACCATTTTCGGCAGCGATCAATATCGCACGGGCCATCTGCGGAGCGAAATGCGAGGGCGAGACAAAGCCGATGTTGTGACAGCCGTTCTCCTGCAGTTCGAGCATCATCTCGGCCAACCGTTCGTGCGTGACCTCGTTTTTCTTCTGCTCGTTCCAGGTTTGCGAGATCTGATAATTTTGGCAATAGACGCAGCGGAGATTACAGTTGCCGAAGAATATATTTCCGGCTCCGTTGGTGCCGGACAAACACGGCTCTTCGCCAAAATGTGCCGTGTAACTCGACACGATGGGCAAACGGCCGGAGTAGCACGCGGCGATCTCGTCCATTAAACGATTATTGGCGCAATTTTTTGGGCAGACCGTGCATGACGTGAGCATGGCTTCGAGAGCCTCGACGCGACTGCGAAGTTTATTCTCCGCCAAGAGTGTTAGATATTTTGGGCGCATTCTTGCCTCTTATCCTGGCTGGGGTCATGCCTTTGTTCTTTCCTTTTCGTGAATATTTACTCGCGACGTCTTTGGGCGCGACTTTGCGGGCGAGTTCCCAGGTAAAATCCATCTCGGCATTGACGGTCGCGGTCGCCATGCGCGTCTCGAGGAGCATCAAAACGCTGCCGTAAAATATAAACATTATGCCGATGATACCGATCGGTATCGGCAGCCATCGATAGGTATTGAATATCGCCGCAATCGCGATCGTAACGCTCGTCAAAACAAAAAACATGAGTCCGTAATAGAAAGCGCCCATCGCCCGCTGCAAGATACGCGAGCGGCTCGTTACCTTGTCAAGCAGATCAACGATCACCTCGACCCGTTTGTCGTAGAGCGGCACTTCAGTCTTGTCCTCGACATAGATCAACTCGCTGAGTCGATTTTCGAGATCGCGAACCCGATCAATCACACGCCCAAGCCGTGTTGAGGTCGAAAGCACAAGCGAACCGGTCGCCGAGATCAGCAACGCGGGCGTTACCATCGCCGTCAGGAATTCGATTGTCGAATTCAGTGCGTCAGGATTTACAAATTCGCCGCCAGCCATAACTTTTTTTACCACAGAGAACACAGAGAGCACATAGAGCACAGAGAGCACAGAGAAAATTAAAGCCGTTTTAGAATATAGCTAAAACTATTTCTTAACTCTGTGTTCTCTGTGGCTCTGTGGTGAATTCATTTCCCAAAACCCGAGCGACCTCGTCAGCCATCTGGCCGGTTGCCATGTACCACATCATCTTGAAATCGCTGATAAACGACCAGAACGGGAATCGGAAACTCGCGGGCTTATTTTTCTCGATCACAAAATGTGCGAACCATGCGAACGCGTAGCCGACGATGAAAAATACGGGGGAAAAATACCAGCGTCCAGACCAAATAAACCAGGCAAGCAAACTAAGCCCAAGAGACGTGCCGATAAAATGCAGCAGACGCGTTGCGGGCAGTTTGTGTTCGGAAACGTAGAAATCCCAGAATTCGGTATAGTTTTGCGGGTTTGTGGTCATGTACAGCCTCCGTTTCCCGAATACTAATACGTTATGCGGCTTGTTTCAATTCGAGAGGTTGTTTTTCGGCGTCGAAAACGCGAATATTCGTCGCCCAGCCGAGCTTTTCCAGGATCCGAATGGCGATCCAGTTCATGTCGAACTGATACCATTTCAGGCCGTGGCGGGCAGATGTCGGCGACATGTGGTGATTGTTATGCCAGCCCTCGCCAAAAGTGAGCAGTGCGACAAACCAATTATTCGTCGAATCGTCGGCCGTATCGAAGGGCCGGGAGCCAAATATATGCGAAAGTGAATTGACGAACCACGTCGTGTGCCACCCGACGACGACGCGTGCAAAAACGCCCCAAACAACCATCGTCCAGCCGCCGATCGCAAAGAAAATGGCCACCGAAATAATTATCGGCACATAATAGAATCGTGAGATCAACGCGTGGCCGCGATCTTTGATCAGATCGGGGACATATTTTTTTAGCGTCGCTGCATCATGATCCTGCGCCGTTCCCCAGACGATCCAGCCCATTTGCGCCCACCAAAACCCGAGTTTTGTAGAGTGCGGATCCTTGTCCGTCTCGGTAAAAGCATGATGAATACGGTGCGTCGCCACCCATTTGTCCGGCGAATCCTGTATCGACATCGTCGCAAAAATGCTAAGTGTATATTCCAGCCATTTCGGTGCCTTAAACCCGCGATGTGTCAGCAGTCGGTGCCACCCAAGCCCGACGCCGAGGCTGCCGACGATCCAGTTGCCGACGATCAGCGCCGCCACATTCTGCCAGCTAAACGTGAATAAAGCGGGAATGGCGAGCAGGTGAAACGAGGCGATGATCGTGACGTTTTTCCAATTAAGACCTGTGTTGGGCTTTTCGAATTCGAGGACATTTTGCATTAAAAATTATAAGAACATTAAATTACTACTATTTTAGCGTAACAGGTTGGCGGGAAAATGTTTGTAATAGTTGGGTAACAGTTACGAGTTAGAACGTATGTGCGTTACCGGCGCCGGCCTTTCCCATGATTCTATTTCTCCATCAATGACGCTAAAGAGCGGATGAGCGAGCGGGATTTCAACATCCGAAAGAGCCTGAAAACGCGACGGATCGCGCGATTCGAACTTTCCCAGCA
The DNA here is from genome assembly GCA_043748725.1 of Chloracidobacterium sp. GTDB lineage: Bacteria > Acidobacteriota > Blastocatellia > Pyrinomonadales > Pyrinomonadaceae > OLB17. Next base: position 4,280 of record JAYVER010000143.1, read on the forward strand.
AATGTTCGAGTTCGTGTAAGAGCTGGCCTAAAGTCACGGTCAGCGATAGCTCGTTGTCACGCACACCGATCTTGGCTCGGTCAAATTTGTAATGGCGCCTCACAGCCTCTTCATAGATCGCCGTCAGATAGGTATCAAAAGCGGCGATGGGTTCAAGAGTATTTATGAAACGCTCAAGCTGCGGATGGTTCGATAGCCGCGCGTCTCACCCAGCAGAACTTTGCGTGCCAGGAGCCCCTCGCGCCAGCAGGCAACTAAACCCTTAGTATCGAGATACTTTGGATGAAGGCTCCATAATCTCATTCAAACCTCTTCCGCAATGGCTTTGAGCTTAATGTTTCGTCTCGATACAAGCTTAGTTAAATGCCTCGCTAACAGAAATTTATCGACGATCTTGCCCAGAATACCAAACGGCGATTCCCAAATAAGCGTGTCTCGCATCAACGTACCGCCGTCGCTTGGCTCGAATTCGTGAATGTGGACAAATGATCTGAAAGAACCTTTTATCATTGCATCAACAAAACGCCGCGGGCGGGCGAATTCGACAATCTTGACTGTCAATCTTTGCCGCATCCCAAAATGCGTCCCTTCAAATGTGACCGTTTGGCCGAGGCCGATTTTGCCGTCGGTGACACCCGCGACCGTTTTCTCTTTTGTTTGTGCCGTCGTCTCGGTATGAATACGGACATCCCGCATCAGGTCGAAACAGGCTTCGGCGGAGGAATTGATGAAAGTTTCGAGAATGATCGTAGGCACCTTTTATGGAGTTCTAAACGGCTACTTTCAAAGCAATTTCAATCCGTCAGGCACAAATCGCTGAAAATGTTTGTCACCGCTGATAAGCACCAAATCTCTTTGAATCGCTTGCCAGATCAGCATTCGGTCAAAAGGATCGAAGTGAGTGTCTTCTGTTAAGTCGCCGTGCGTGGTCGCTTCGACAGGCGTAAGTGAAATGGGCCGAAAGCCCATTGCTTCTGCGGCCTCGACGGCACTAGAAGTTGGCTTACCAATCGGGGCGAGTCGTTTACTTCTCACTTTGATGGCGATTTCCCAAAAGCTGACGCTGCTTATGAAGACTTCACTTTCAGGATC
>JAYVER010000144.1:0-5366 GCA_043748725.1 Chloracidobacterium sp.
GCTCGTCCGTATGTACCTTTTTCATCGCAAGAATCTCCTTTTCTCATCTTATTTGATTCTTGCCTTCCTACTGGTGTAATTTTAGGGGAGCAGGTCAACCAGAGAGTGTAAGATTCGCGAGCGTATTCAAGTATTTTTCCTTCATGGTCGAATACTGTTCATCACCAAGAATAAATTTCCATTTTGGGTCAGGGTTTTGAGGGAAAATGTGTTCTACCGTGATGTCCGAATTTCCATCTATTTTTACCGGTTCCTTATTTTCGAAGTTCTCTAGTTTCTCCAAAAGATATGTTCTGTTTTTGGTTTGAATTCCGTACACATCCCTATCACGAAGTGTCGCAATGACCTCTTTATCACGCGGGAATCTTTGAGACGATTTCTTTTTTAACAATACTCGCTGGAACGAAGATACGTAATCGCTAGGATCGACATCTTCATAAAGGCGCATAAAGATTTTGTTAAGAGAATTCGTAGGCAATCCTATTACAAAGCGTCGCCAGGTAAATGATTGGAGGAGTTCCAACATTTCAATCAGGGTAGATTTATTAATTACGCCTGAACTATAGTCGTTGTAAATTTCCAGAAGGAAAGGATATGCAACGTTTATTTCTAGTCGGCTGATTAGAGAGAATTGATTCCTGATTTCTATATCTGGTTCATTATTCGGGTTAATGAACTTATTATAATAGATCGAGTATTTCTTAATCTTCGTAAGAATCTTTTCAAGATTTTCAATTTCAGATATTGGATATTTCTTTTTGAACTCGAGATAAACTTCCCTTTATTTGGAATGTCTCTGTTTTCAAGCGTCAAGAAATCGCGGATAAAATCAGAAACTTTGTTCGCGTTTGTTTCTTCTTGTGTTGCGTTGACTTCAATATGTCGCCAATAGTTTTCATACATGTGGGTCTGATCTTTATGTTTCAGGCCCATCAAAATATAGTTTCGAATTAAGTCGGATTGGCTGAGTTCAAGCCCTGTGGAGTTAAGGCTTTCGAAGATTTTTTGAGGATCGTCCTTATCTCGTTCTAAAGAGATTTCAACGAATATCAGTTTGTTAAGTCCCTGAAGAATGTGTTCTTTATTCTGTTCGGTTATTCGTCCCTTAAAATAATTATAGTTATCGATTATTTTCGAATATTCATTGTATTCATCATTGGGGTCGTTGCGGAGTAAGAATTTAAGTGCCTTGTCGTTGTGTTCCGTTGGTCGTAGTTTAAGTTTTTCTTCGTCCTGAGAAAATTTGTTAATCAAATATGTTTCTTGAATTCGATTAACAAGAGCTCGATCATTAATCTCTTTGGCCAGTGCAAAGAGGGCAATATAGACGAGAGTTACGGTTGTTAACCGCTGTTGCCCATCAATAATTGATAATTCACGTACACCAGCCACCGAATAAACATTGTCGTGGATATAAACAATGCTTCCGACAAAATGCGATGTCTCAATTTCACTACAACCCACTCTTAGTATGTCGTCAAAAAGTTGACTACATTGAGCTAAACTCCAATCATAATTCCGCTGATAGACGGGAATCATGAACTGTGTGTCGGTTTGGGCAAGAAATCGGTTAAGACTTGTTTCGTTGGCTTTCATGGTAATTGAAGAAAAAGGTCTTAGGATAATTATTCAAGAAAGATTACTACGATGTTTCCTTAGAAACAAACATCTTTCCCGGATTCAAAATGCCGTTCGGGTCAAAGACTTTTTTGATGCCTTTCATAATTTCAATTGTCGGCCGGTCGATGGCGTAGTCGAGATATTGAGCCTTGACGTAGCCGATGCCGTGTTCGCCGGAAATGGTGCCGCCGAGCGCGACCGAGAGGGCAAAGGTCTCGGAGACGCATGTCCGAGCGCGAGCGATTGCCGCCGGGTCGTCGCGGTTGACGACGAAATTTACGTGAATATTGCCGTCGCCGGCGTGGCCGAAATTGGCGACGAATGTGTCGTGACGTTTGCCGATCTGCTCGATCTTTGCGACTAGCTCCGGCACCTTTGAACGTGGTACAACGACGTCTTCGTTGATCTTGAGCGTGCCGTATTTCATCAAGCTGGGCGAGATCGCACGGCGGACGTCCCAGAGCTTGTCTTCCTCTTCTTTTGACTTGGCTCGGAGAATGTCGAAACCGCCGTTTTCGCCGATAATGCGTTCGATGGTTCGCGCGTTTTTTTCGACTTCGTCTTTGGAGCCGTCAACCGCAACAAGCAGGATCGCACCGGCTTCTTTGGACAGGCCAAATGCGAAATTTTCCTCGATCGCGGCGACACAGTATTTGTCGATTACCTCCATCGCCATCGGCAGCAGGCCGACGGGCGTGAATTTGGTCAGCACCCTGCAAGCCTCTTCCATTGAGCGAAAATTGGCACGCACGGTCGAGGTCGCCTCGGGAACGGGAAGCAGCTTGAGCGTCGCTTCGGTGATGATGCCGAGCATCCCTTCGGAGCCGCACATCAGGCCGGTCAGATCAAATCCGACAACGTTCTTGACCGTCTTGCCGCCGGTGCGAATTACCTCGCCAATCGCCGTCACCACCTCGAGGCCGAGAACGTGATGCTTGGTAACACCGTATTTCGGCGTTCTCATGCCGCCCGCATTTTCGGCGATATTGCCGCCGATGAAACTGTCTTTATAGCTCGCCGGATCGGGTGCGAACATCAGCCCCTGCTTTTCGACCGCCTGTTGCAGCTCAAATGTCCTGATTCCCGGCTGGCAAATTGCGTATAGGTCGTCGACGTTGATCTCGATGATCTTATTCATCCGGTCGGTGCCGATAACAATGCCGCCGTCCACCGGAACCGCACCGCCCGTGTACCCGACGCCGCCGCCGCGGGCTGTAACAGGAAACAGATACTCATTCGCGAGCTTTAAGATCGCGACCATCTGGGCCGTCGATTCAGGAAAAACAACGGCTTCAGGTGGAAATTTTTCTTTTACGGCATCTGCACCATAGGGCTCGACTTTTTCGGCGTCAACGACGACGTGTTCCGCACTGACGATCTCACGCAGTTTTTCCAAAACCTCAGGCTTTGAAGCGTTCGTCGTCTTCCGACCGTGTGATTCAAAGTGAATTGACTCGAACATCGTTGTCGTTTAAGCTGCCGTCCAGTTTTCCACAATAAGATTGGGAACACGATTAAACTCGCGAACATTCGCCGTGACCATTTTTAAGCCGTGTGCGACACAAGTTGCGGCAAGCCACAAATCGTGAATTCCTATCATCTGTCCGGAAGCTTCCATGGTTGCCCACAGTGCCGCGTGTGTGCGTGCAACAAACTGATCAATCTCAAGAACTGTGAATTGGCTTATGATCCGTTCTGATGAGGCGGCGCGTTTGCCTTTTACGACAAGATCTCTAGCCCGATGCACGCCGTGAAGTAGCTCGCTTACGCTGATAACAGAAATAAAAAACTCTTCATTTTCTCGTTCGGCGATGTGCGAGGCGAGATCAAGTCGCTTTCGCTCCGTCTCAATGAGGATGTTTGTGTCGATTAGGCTTGCCATGGATCATGCAAATCCGCAATTGTCCCGAGATTCTTACGTGCTTCCTCGATATCCCTACCAAAAGCCTCGGCTTCTTCGGACGTTAAGTGAGGTACTGATTCAAATATTTTCAATAACTCTGAGCCTTTAACGCCAGAAGAAAGTGGTCGAATTTCGGCGATAGGTTTGTTACCACGCGTTAGAATAAAACTCTCGCCGCGATACGCAACGCGGTTAATATATTCCGCAAAGCGTCGCGACATCTCTGTAACTGTTAATGTGTTTGGCATATAAAAACTCCAAATCTGAAAATCAGATTATCAGATTATCATATTTTTTACAAAATCTTTTGAGTCTGGTCGGTTGGAGTTGTTTAGCGGATTTACTCCGATTTCTGCTAAACTCACACCATCTTATTGACAATTTAATGAAATAATTATGAAACTGCCAAAGATCTCGTTGACCTGGAAGATCATGATCGGCCTTGTGGTCGGTATTTTTCTCGGCTGGCTCATTCGCGAACTCGATATAAATTCGGCCGACCATCATGTTTTCGGGTTCGAGACCCAGACGGTGCTTGCGTTTTTACGCTCGCTTTCGACGCTGTTTCTCAACCTGATCAAATCGATAATCGCTCCGTTGATATTTGCGACATTGGTCGTTGGAATTGCTGGTACGGGCGATATCAAGCAGGTCGGGCGGATCGGTGCGAAATCGCTGCTCTATTTCGAGGTGGTTACGACTCTTGCATTGGTGATCGGCCTGGCGGCGGTAAATATTACGCGGCCTGGTGACGGTGTTTCGCTGTCCGGTATCGCAAAGGGCGAGGACAAAGCCGTGCTGGCGCAAAAGGCCCAGGCTTTTTCAAAAGAAGCGAACGATGCGGCAAAAAAAGCGGACGAATTGCGTGCTCAGGCGGCGACTAATCCGAATGCGCTGGCCGAAGCCAATCAGCAGTCAGCGATCGCCGCCCAAAAAGCCGCTGACGCCGCTGACGCCGCCGCAAAAGGCTTGACGGCGGCCGATCCGCCTGTAAAACCGCAGACATTCGGCGACATCATCGCCCATCTTTCGCCGACATCGATCATCAAGGCAATGGCCGAGGGCGACGTGCTGCAGATCGTTGTTTTCTCGGTGCTGTTTGCACTGGCCGTGACCAGTATCGGCAAAAAGGCGAAAGCAGTCGTCGAATGGTGCCAATCGCTATCTGACATCATGTTTCGCTTTACGGAGTATGTGATGAAATTTGCTCCGGTCGGTGTCGGCGCAGCGATGGCGTACACCGTCGGGCATAACCCGGAGGGGCTAAAGGTACTGATAAATCTGGGGAAGCTCGTTCTCACTCTCTACGGCGCACTGATCGCATTTGCAACGCTCGTGCTGCTGCCTATCGCGTTGATATTTAAGGTTCCACTTAAGGATTTTTTCAATGCCGTCAAAACCCCGGCATCGATTGCCTTTGCCACGACATCGAGCGAATCGGCACTTCCAAAGGCGATGGAGAATATGGCACGGATCGGCGTGCCGCGGCGGATCGTTGGCTTCGTCTTGCCGACGGGTTACAGTTTTAATCTTGACGGAACGACGTTGTATCTCGCTCTTGCGTCGATCTTTGTCGCGCAGGCGGCTGGTGTCGAATTATCGTGGACGCAGCAGATCGTTATGCTCGCTACCTTGATGCTAACGTCAAAAGGCGTCGCCGGTGTCCCGCGTGCGTCGCTCGTGATCCTGCTGGGCACGCTCTCGTCATTCGCATTGCCGGTCGAGGGTGTGATCCTCATCCTTGGCGTTGACGAGCTGATGGACATGGCCCGCACCGCGATCAACGTCATAGGCAACTGTCTCGCGACGGTTGTTATCGCAAAATGGGAAGGTGCATTCCGCA
>JAYVER010000145.1:0-5349 GCA_043748725.1 Chloracidobacterium sp.
AACTGCTCTGTCAAAGAGGATTATTAATACGGTTCAGTTTAGCCAACGCCGGAAAGGTTCCGGTCGTCTAAACATCTCGATTATGTTAAATTTTCGTAAGAAAAACCAATCGGATTTCGGATTCGTTTCCGTTTTGGACGACCGTGACATTGAGGTCACACGCGTCGCGCGCGAATCGCGTCAGGGCTTGTGGTCGGAAGGTTTAAAGTTATTCCGCGACATTTTTTTGATCATCGTAGTCTTTATTCTTTTCGGCGTCTTTTTCGTCCAGCCGGTAGTCGTCGAGGGTACGTCGATGCTGCCGCAGCTCCATGACGGCGAGCGTTTATTAGTCGATAAACTGGTTTATTACAAAATTCAAAGCTTTAGTTGGGGACACATCGAACGCGGCGACATCGTCGTTTTTTGGTTTCCTAACGACCCGGACAAAAGCTATGTAAAACGCATCATCGGCCTGCCCGGTGAAACGGTCGAGCTGCGAAACGGCAAAGTTTTTATCAGCGGCGTCGAGCTGAAAGAAGATTATCTTGATACGGAACACAATCAAACGCTGCCCACCTGGCCGCCCAAAAAGGTCGAGGATCATCATTATTTCGTGATGGGTGACAATCGCGACAATTCGTCGGATTCGCGGTACTGGGGTCTTGTGCCGGAAAAATACATCTACGGCAAGGCGTTCTTCCGCTACTGGAAGCCTCAGGATGTCGGTTTTCTCGAACACGGCGAATACAATAATAATGTCCCGACACGCACGGCAAATAAAGAAGACCTCCGGGCGGACGATAGGTAGAAAATAGAGAAATGAGAATTGAAAATTGAAAATGGAGAATTGAAAACCCGGCATTTCCCATTCTCAATTCTCAATTTTCAATTCTCAATTTATTCCGCGTCTCTGCGATAAAATATTTCCATAATGAATCTTTCTAATAAAGCGATTTTGGTACTTGAAGACGGGCGCACTTTTTATGGTGCGTCGTTTGGCGCTGGCGGCGAGACGTTTGGCGAGATGGTCTTTAATACTTCGATGTCCGGCTATCAGGAGATTCTGACCGATCCGAGCTACGCCGGGCAGATCGTCTGCATGACCTATCCACTGATCGGAAATTACGGCGTTAACGAAGAGGATACGGAGTCGCGAAAGCCTTGGGCCGAAGGCTTTGTCGTGCGTGAGGCAAGCCGGATCGCATCGAATTGGCGTGCGACCGAAACGCTGGATTCCTATCTTATTCGCAACAACATTGTCGGTATCGAGCATATCGACACGCGTGCTCTCGTTCGGCACATTCGCGACAAAGGCGCGATGCGATCCGCCATCTCAACCATCGATCTCGATCCGAAATCGCTGTTAAATAAAGTTTTATCCTCGCCCGAAATGCATAATCGCGAACTCGCAAGCACCGTTACAGTCGATGCAAATTACGATTATCCGGCGGCGGGCAGCGAAAAATTTCATATTGTCGCGTATGATTTTGGCGTCAAAACCAACAGTCTGCGGGAATTCGCAAAATTTGGCTGTCGCGTCACTGTCGTTCCGGCCGAGACAACCGCCGACCAGACTCTGGCACTCAAACCTGACGGTATTTTCCTGTCGAACGGCCCAGGTGACCCGGCCTCGATGCTCGCCGTCATTGACGAGATCAAAAAGCTCGCGGCATCGCAGACACCGATTTTCGGCATCTGTCTGGGACATCAATTGCTGGGCGAAGCCTTTGGCGGGTCAACCTACAAACTAAAATTCGGCCATCGCGGCGGCAATCAGCCCATCAAAGATCTCACGACCGGCAAGATCGAGATAACGTCCCACAACCACGGTTTTGCGGTAAATGCCGATAGCCTGCCTGCCGATGTCGAAGTCACCCACATAAACCTCAATGACAAAACCATCGCAGGCTTGCGGCACAAGACGCTACCCGTGTTTTCGGTGCAGTATCATCCGGAATCCGCTCCGGGGCCGCATGATTCGGAATATCTTTTTGAACGCTTTGTCAGCCTTATGCAAAAATAAATAGTTTTGATAGATCGGATAAGTAAAATCGCTCGAAACATTTTTGCCACCAGGTATCCTGATGCCTTGGTCATGTTTCTTGCTGGTTCAATCGTTAGGGGCGAAAGTACGCCGTACTCCGATCTGGATCTGGTAGTGGTTTTTGCTGAGTTGCCGAATGCTTACCGCGAGTCTTTTTACTTTCAGGACTTTCCGATTGAGGCATTCGTGCATGACCCCGATACGCTCAATTATTTCTTTGATGAGGTCGATCAACCGTCAGGAATTCCATCATTGGCACAAATGGTAGTTGAAGGGATCGAAGTTCCGGAACCATCCGACATATCAGGGTCATTGAAAAGGCTTGCGGGTTCATCTCTCAAACTTGGGCCGAAGGAACTAACCGAGAAAGACGACAGAAATCTGCGTTATGCGATAACGAATCTTATTAATGATATTCGCGAACCTCGCTCAAAGGACGAATTGACAGCAACCGGAGCGGAGCTGTATGAATCCTTGGCAAACTATTTTCTGCGCTCTAAGAAGCTTTGGTCGGCGGAGGGCAAATCGATTCCCAGAATCTTGAAACAGGCAAATCCGGAGCTATGCCTCCGTTATATCGAGAGTTTCGACAAATTGTTTGTTGAGGGCCAGCCAATGAAAGTAATCACACTTGCGGAAGAGATATTACTTGTGCATGGCGGACCCTTGTTTGATGGACATAGATTAAATGCTCCGGCGGAATACCGAAAACCGCTCTTTTAAAGTTGCACGTGCCGGTCATCGCAATGTCGCCCGCATTGATGTCGTCACGCTTACTTTCACTGGCCGATCCCGTAAATGTAAGGAGCGATCACCAACGACACGATAGACATTAATTTGATAAGGATATTCATTGAGGGCCCTGATGTATCCTTGAACGGGTCGCCCACCGTATCACCCGTAACAGACGCTTTGTGCGGTTCCGAGCCTTTGTAAACCATCTCTCCGTTGATCTCAACGCCTTTTTCAAAAGATTTTTTGGCATTGTCCCACGCACCGCCGGCATTTGACTGGAAGATTCCCATCAATACTCCCGATACGGTAACGCCTGCCAATAAACCGCCCAAAACTTCGGGGCCGAATGTAAAGCCAACGATCACGGGCGTGATCAAGGCAATAGCGCCCGGCATCATCATTTCTCTGAGGGAGGCTTTGGTAGAAATAGCCACACATTTTTCGTATTCCGGTTTTGCCGTGTAATCCATGATGCCTGGAATTTCGCGGAACTGGCGTCTGACTTCTTCCACCATATCCATCGCCGCTCTACCTACCGCCTGGATACACAATGCCGAGAAAATGAACGGGATCATACCGCCTACAAATAAACCTGCAAGTACAGGAGCTTTGTAAATATCGATGTGTTGGTTATCAGGCATTGCTATACCGACGAAGGCGGCAAACAACGCGAGTGATGTCAGAGCCGCCGAAGCGATAGCAAAACCCTTTCCGGTTGCGGCAGTAGTATTACCAACCGCATCTAAATTATCCGTCCGTTCACGTACCTCAGGCGGCAATTGGCTCATCTCCGCAATACCGCCTGCGTTGTCTGCGATTGGTCCGAATGCATCGATTGCCAGCTGCATCGCGGTTGTCGCCATCATGCCTGCCGCCGCTATCGCCACGCCATACAATCCCGCAAAATAGTATGAAGCCATGATACCGGCGGCCAGAGTTAAGATCGGAATAACGGTCGATTTCATCCCGACGGCTAAGCCACCGATGATGTTGGTAGCGTGTCCGGTAGCTGATTGCCGAATGATCGAAAGTACCGGCTTTTTAGCCATGGCGGTATAGTATTCTGTCGAAATGCTCATGATCGCCCCGACAATTGTTCCGACAACTATCGCAAAGAAAACGCCCCATTTATTGAAGGTAATCGTACGCAGCGTTATCGGGCCATTAGGCAGCATCCACCATACAACAAAGAAAGAAGCGATCACGGTCAACAACATCGAGGACCAGTTGCCAATGTTCAGGGCATTTTGAACGCTCGATTTTTCATCTTTAATTTTTACCAGCATGGTGCCGACGATAGAGAAAACAATCCCCAAACCGCATATCACCATCGGTAATAAAATGGGAGACATACCGCCAAAAGCATCTTTTACGTTGATCTCCTGGCCCAATACCATCGTTGCCAAAATAGTCGCTACGTATGAACCGAAAAGATCGGCACCCATACCAGCAACATCACCAACGTTGTCACCCACGTTATCGGCGATCGTAGCCGGGTTGCGGACGTCGTCTTCGGGGATTCCCGCTTCGACTTTACCGACCAGATCGGCACCGACGTCAGCCGCTTTTGTATAGATACCACCGCCGACACGCGAAAATAGAGCGATTGACTCAGCTCCCAGCGAAAAACCGGTCAATACTTCGATCGCCGTTTTTACCTGGTCTGCACCCAATCCTTTAAACAAGGCGAGGAAGGCTATGAACAAACCTCCTAAGCCCAAAACCGCTAAACCTGCAACGCCAAGCCCCATTACTGTTCCGCCGGTAAAGGACACCTTCAGTGCTTGCTTCAAACTAGTGCGGGCCGCCTGGGTGGTACGAACGTTCGCTTTGGTCGCTACTTTCATCCCGATATATCCGGCCGTAGCGGAAAACACAGCTCCTATGATAAATGCGATGCTTATCACCCAACTGGAGTGGATCTCTCTGCCATTTACTGTATGGACCGTTCCTGAATAGGCTAATATTGAAGCAGTGATCACAACGAATATGCTAAGCACCCGCCATTCGGCTTTCAAAAACGCCATTGCGCCATCGGCGATATGGCCCGCAAGTTCCTGCATGGTCGCATCCCCGGGGTCTTGCTTACTAACCCAAGCCGACTTAATTGCCATCACCAGCAATCCGAAAATCCCCAGAGCGGGTGCTAAATAAATTACGTAATCGTTCATATTGGTTTTATCTTTTCTTTCCGCCGATCAAAACTAATGATTATGAAATACTTGCACTATTTAATCAATTACGCGGGGCAAAATGTCGTGCTGGCACAAAGGCGGAAGTTAACCACAGAGCACACAGAGAACACGGAGAAAAACTACAGACATAATGAGAGCATAGAAAAAATCTCCGTGTTCTCTGTATGCTCTGTGGTAAATTTCTTTTATGACAACGGGATATTCAGGTACGCCGCTGGCAAAAAAACTTGGGATCAAGGACGGATTCGCCGTGCTTGGCTTAAATCCTCCAGACGATTTCCTCGAGCTTTTGGCCCCGCTGCCTCAAAATGTAACGATACTTGCCGGGCCACAGCAGGACATTGATCTGATCCACCTGTTCACCAACAGCCGCGACGAGCTTTTTGGCAAATT
>JAYVER010000146.1:0-13684 GCA_043748725.1 Chloracidobacterium sp.
GTCAATTGTTCGCTTTTCATTCCTCCATTATATAATCCTCTTACCCTACAATCGACAACAACCGACACATTTGTAGGGGTTTTTCAAAGAACTCTAATAATTGATAAAAACCGGCCAAATTAAGACGTGGATTATGATAGCAAATTCCGTCATGAATTCGCCTGATGAGGAGTCAATAAACAAATTGACGATTTTCCTAATCGGCTGTGTGCGTTGTTACCTTCGTTTTCGATTTTTTGATGTCCGTGTCGGCGTTTGATGGACGGGCTTCGAGAAAACGCATTGCATTTTGCAGCTCGTCGGCGTCGCCGGTGATTAGGCGTGCACTGCGTTCGCGGGTGAGATACGCCCAAAACCATTCGAACAAAACCGCAAAACGATTGCGAAAACCTATAAGAAAGAAAACGTGCAAAAAAAGCCACATCAGCCACGCGATAAAGCCTTTGAATTTGAATCCCCCGGCCTCCGCAATCGCCTTGCTGCGGCCAATCGTTGCCATTGTGCCTTTATTGACATAGCGAAAATTCTCACGCGGCTTCTCACGCAGATCGCGGAGAATATTCGCCGCCGTCGCACCGCCCATCTGCATCGCGGCCGGGCTGACACCGGGAACAGGCTCGCCGCTTTCCTGCTTGAGCGAAGCCATATCGCCGATCACAAAAATATTTCTAAAGCCCGGCACAGTCAGATCCGGCTCGACAAATACACGCCCGGCCTTATCGATATCGACTCCGAGAGCTTTCCCAAGCAGTGAAGCGGCCACACCCGTCGCCCACAGCACGACATCGCAATCGATCCAGTCGCCCGCAACCATTACACGTCCCGCTTCAATATCCGTGACAAAGCTGTTGAGCCGCACGTCAACGCCGAGAGACTCAAGCTGCTGCCTGGCGCTGTCCGACAGATCGCTGGCAAAGGTGCCGAGTACGCGGTCGGAGCCTTCGAACAGGATCACATGCGCGTCACGCGTATCGATGGCCATGAAATCCTTGGCCAGGGCTTTTCTGGCAATATCGGCGATCGCACCGGCAAGTTCAACACCGGTCGGGCCGCCGCCCACAACGACAAAATTCATTTGCCGATGGCAGCCGTTCAGATAAGCGTCGCGTTCGGCATATTCAAATGCCAACAGCACTCGGCGGCGTATCTCCAATGCATCCTCAAGCGTTTTCAACCCCGGTGCCTGCGTTTCCCAATCGTCATGCCCGAAATACGCATGACGGGCGCCGGCCGCAATTATCAGATAGTCGTACGGGATCGCAGAGCCGTCGGCCAGTGTGAGTTTATTATTTTCCTTATCAAATCCAACCGCCTCAGCGAGAATAACCTCGATATTCTTAAACTTATGCAGGATACGGCGGATCGGCTGAGCGATCTCGCCCGGTGAAAGCACGGCCGTTGCAACCTGATACAACAGAGGCTGGAAAACGTGGTGATTCTTGCGGTCGATCAGCGTGACCTCGACAGGTTTGTTCGCGAGAGCTTTCGCTGCCCACAGGCCGCCGAAACCGCCGCCAATAATTACAACCTTAGTTTTCTCGTTCATAAACTAATGCCGATCAACTTTTCTTACTTTGCGATCTCGGCGTCACCCGCGTGAAATCATCTCACGCCAAGCCGCAAAGAACGCAAAGTAAAAATTAAGGACGTGTAATAACCATCGCAATATCTGCTTAATTTCCTATGTATCTCGAATAGATCGCCCGGGCAGCCGTCACGTCGTCAGTGCCCTTTACGATGGCGCGGCCGTCTCGAAAGACGGTCACCTCATTCTCGCCCGACGCGAACCGCAGCAGATATTCATTTTGCTTGACCTCGGCAATCGAGCTAAGCGTCACGGCGAGACTTTCGAGATCAAGGTTTGTCGGTTTTGGCGGTGCGATCTGGACGGCGTTGCGACCGCAGAGAACGGCTGAGAAATCCTGAGATTCGGCGTCGAGAAATTCAAAGATTCGCTGACCGCATGTTTTACAATCAGGATTTGGCTCGCCCAATTTTATCCGCTGCCGGTCGTTTGCCCAGATATCGAACTGCATCAGCGAGCGGTGAAGCGATGCTCTGTCGCCAACGAGTATCTTCAACGCCTCGGCCACCTGCGTGGCCGAAATTGTCGCAATTATCGGCATGATGACGCCCGCCGTGTCACACGTCGGCGAGCTTCCGGCGTCCGGCATTTCGTCGAAAATACAACGCAGACAAGGCGTTTCACCCGGAATGATCGTCATCGTCGTGCCATAGCTCGACACGGCGGCGCCGTATATCCAGGTACTGCCCTGTTTGACGCAGGCATCATTGAGTAGGTAACGAACCTGAAAATTATCGGTGCCGTCGAGCACGAGATCGCAGCCATCGATCAGCGATTCAATATTCGAATTATTTACATCGGCGATGATCGCCTCAACCTCCGTTTCGGAATTGATCTCGGCGATCCGTGTTTTCGCGGCGATTGATTTAGGGAGACGCTCCGCGGCGTCAGATTCCTTAAATAAAGTCTGCCGCTGGAGATTGGTAAACTCGACAAAATCGCGGTCAACGATCCGTAAGTAACCGACGCCGGCACGTGCCAGCATTTCGGCATGAGCGCACCCAAGCGCACCGCAGCCGACAAGCAAAACCCGCGAATTAACAAGTTTTTCCTGACCGCTTTTGCCGATCTCACGAAATAAAATTTGACGGCTATAGCGTTCGTTCATTTAATCAAAAAGCGATCGGATAAAACTCCTTACTCCCAGGCTTTCATCCCTTTGCCAGATGTTCCCAACTCCGTAACTTTGATCCATCGCTGCATCCATTCTTTGTTCGTCGCGAAGCCGACCCCGCTCGCTTTCGATTTCAAGTTTCTCTTTTTGCCGTGCGATCTCCATACCGCCTTTTTGGATGAATTCGACAATTTTTGGCAATTCGTCGGCGTCGAACCACACGCCGTGTTTTTTGCAAATATCGACGATCACGCCCGACGCGCGGGCAAAATTGTTGCGGTTCATCAGTTCCCCGCAGTCGGGACATTTGACATAACTGATCTTCGTGAGCAGAGCGCCTTTCACTGTTCTTTGATCCATGAAACCAAGGACAGCGGATTGCCTTTCGCGGTCGGCACACACGCTTTCAAATGTCGTAACGTCCGCCCAGAGCCCGTCACATTTTGTGCATTCGCGCAGATCCGTGCTGCCGACCGACATACGCCCAAGCGGCAATTCACAGCGTGGACAGTCACCCAGATCGTCGCTTTCCCGAAGCGTTGTCGGTAAGGCTATTGCCCCGCAATGATCGCAAAATTTGCTCCCGACAAATATCAGACCGAAACACGTGGGGCAGCCCATAGTCTTAAGCCGCGTTTTGCAAAATTGGCATTGCGAGCTGTCACTTGCGACGCCGGCACCGCAATTCGGGCAATTTAGGGCTTCGGTTTCCATACATTTACGCCTCCATTCTTAATAATAGCGAGTTTCTCATCATATCAACCGGAGCCTCGCGTCCGGTCCATATCTCAAACTGTTTCGCACCTTGAGCGATCAGCATTTCCAGCCCGCCGATCGCCGGAATACCGGCTTTTTTCGCCTCGCGGATTATTGACGTATCGACCGCTTTGGTGACAAGATCGTAAACAAATTTTACCCTAGCAAGCTGCTCGGCCGAAAAAAGCGACTCTTGTTCCAAAGCACCCTTCATACCCGTCGGTGTCGCGTCAACCACAATGTCGAAATCGGCCCAATTGGAATGTGAAATTTGAAATTTGAAATTTGAAATTTCCTTAAAACCAACGCCGAATTCACCCGCAAACGCTTCCCCTTTTTTCGCGTCACGAGCAAATACAGTCACATCAGCCTTTTCCTCCTTGAGCGCGTGAACGCAAGCCCTGGCGGCTCCGCCTGCTCCAAATACTGCAACTCGAGAGCCTCTCACGTCGCCAAATTTCGCCTTTAGCGGCGAGATAAACCCGTGTGCGTCGGTATTATAACCAAAAAGTTTTCCATCTTCGACCTTGACCGTGTTTACCGCGCCGATCTTTTCGGCCGTCGGGTCGATTGCATCGAGATACCGCATTATCGTTTGTTTATGCGGCATTGTGACCGAAAACCCGGCGAAATTCAACTCGACCTCGCGTGTTTTCGGCATAACCATCCGGCGCATGAATTCATCCAGATTCTTGACCGATAACGGCAAGAAAACCGCGTTAATGCCCGCCGCAGCGAACGCTGGGTTATGCATAAACGGCGAAAGCGACTGCGAAATGGGATCGCCTATCACTCCATAAACTTGCGTGTTCTCATCCAGTTCCTTAACGCGATATGTTTCGATCAGGTCTTTCGCCTTGATCTGACCGTCTGCGGTCTCTTTGCCCGCATCGAGCGATGCATACGTCATAAACGCGCCGTATGCGAGACCAAGAATTCGCGTCCACTTCCCGGCTTCGCCCATTGCGATAGGTATAATCTGTTTTTTTTCGGATTTTGCTTGATCGATCAATTTCCAGATCGCGATCGAATCGGTGATATCCATGGCTTTTACAGCGATTTTCACCATGCCGTTGGACAGTTCTGACATCCCGGACCAGATTAAACCGAGATTATCCGGCGTTCCGTCAAAATCATGAAACGAAACGATCCGCTGCGTTTTTTGCGGATCGACCGCGAGTATGAGGTTAGGCTCACACTCGACATCGATCATAAAATCGGACTTGACCGTAGAGAAAATGAGTTCCCAAAATTTCAAACGCTGGTCGAGGTTGATCTCCCGTTTTCCACCTTGGTCACTGGGTCTATACGTAAAAAGATAAGTCTTTTCTATTGCCGGCAGATTTACTATGAAATTTCTAACGTCATCTTTTTCGAGGCAGTCAAAGCGTACTTCGATAACGTCAGCAAATTCCTCGGCACGGCGTATTTGTTGTATCAGTTTTTCGACCGTCTCCGCACAAACGGATACGCAAATTTTCCCATTATTCACTGGTTGAATCCTTTAAATTAGTTACGACGCTGCCCGCAGTGACAAGACAGGTAACGGCTCCAAATGCCGCCGCAACGACAATCGGCGTATTTCCGCTTTGTTTTACCGCAATTGCCGTCAACGCCCAAGCGACAGCGAGCGAATATACATAATTCGTTAATTTCCAACGCACAACGACGGCGAGAGCAGCCGCGAAAACAATGCAGGCAACACCAAATATCGCCGACGAGCGAGTTGACATATTAACACCGGAATACGCCAGGAAAATAGCAAAATTAACGATTGCCGCACAGGTCACCCAGCCAAAATATATGCCAAACGGTGCCTTCGTAGCCAGCGACGCTCGTACTGAATCGGGGGCTTTGAATTTAATGTTTAGAAGCAATAATGTAAAGAGCAATGCCAGAATGATCGCCAGACAAATGCCGATCTGATCGCGATGCCAGAAATATATCCACGCACAATTCAGCACGCAGCTGAAAATATATAGCGAGCGAACATTGCGAAAACGCGCAATATTTGCAGGCAATAGCTGGTAAATGCTAAACGCCATCATTCCCAAATAGATCAGGCTCCAAATCGTGAATGCATAAGGGGCCGGCGTCAGAACGGTCGGGTATTTGTCAGAGATCATCGCGGGCGTGACGCCATTGACATAACCTGCGGCCGCAAGCCCGTTGAAAAGAAACGTACCAATTGTGGCAACGAGGACCAGGATCGCCCGCATCCGATCTTGTGTGTTTGGGTTATTGGTCATGAAAAAAATTATCTCACTTCTTGCCTGATTTGATTGATTTTCATATTGCCAAATTCACGATTTCGTATGAAAATACCTGAAAACGTAAAGTTTTGTAAGTTTGAATATTGGCAAAAATTTCATTTCCAACTAAATACACGCCAAAAGCGTCATAAGAGCGTCCGTGGCACTTAGATTGCCTTAATTATAAGCGGAACCACTTTCCCCTCTTTCCCCGTAGAAGATGAAATATACGAAAGAGGAAATAAAGCATGAAAGTTTTACAAAAATTAATATTCACCGTTGCGATGGTTATCGGCCTTACATTTGCCGTGTCCGCGCAGAAAGATGATCAAAAAAAGCCGCCTAAGCCGCCGCCGCCGGTCGTAACGCCGCAGCCCAAGCCGCCGCCGGATTCGAACAAACCCAAGAAACCGTCGGAGGCAATGGCCATTTGGAAAAACGACACGGGCGAAATGGCGTAATAGACCCAAACTTAATTTCAGCAAGGCAGTTTCACATCGGAGCTGCCTTTTTTGTTGCCATTCAATGTTCAATTGTTCAAGCGTTCAATTTGTGTGTCGTCCTGAAAAAAATACATAAATGCACATGCCGCAATAACGACAATTTCGCATTTTCTGTTAATCTTCTGAATTATTACTATCAGGAGAAATTCTATGTTAAATTCGACCGCTTCGACGCTGCGCGGGATCATCCTCGCGGCCCTCGCCGTGTTTTTTGTGTTGCCGACGATACTTTTTGCCCAACAGATCGATCCTTCGCTTTATCAAAGCATGCGTTGGCGCTCTATCGGGCCGTTTCGAGCCGGTCGGACGGTCGGTGCGGTCGGAATTCCGTCGCAGCCTAATGTATTTTACATCGGCGTCAATAACGGCGGCGTGTGGAAAACAAACGACGCCGGACGGACATGGAAGCCGATCTTTGACGGTCAGCCAACCGGCTCGATCGGCGATATAGCCTTAGCTCCGTCAAATCCGGACGTGATATACGTCGGCAGCGGCGAGGGGATTCAACGGCCCGACCTATCGACCGGTGACGGCATGTATAAATCGACCAACGCCGGGAAAACATGGACGCATTTGGCCCTACGCGAAGGCCAGCAGATTGCCTCGATCATCGTTGATCCAAAAGATGAAAACCGTCTGTTCGTCGCCGTGCTCGGCCATCCGTACGGCCCGAACGAGGAACGCGGCGTCTATCGCTCGACTGACGGCGGCAAATCGTTTCAACGCGTCCTTTACAAAGATGAAAACACCGGTGCGGTACAACTCGAATTCGATCCGAAAAATTCCAAGGTGATATACGCCGATCTATGGGCCGGACGCCAGGGGCCGTGGGAAAACGGCTCTTGGCAGGGCAAGGAAAGCGGCCTGTTTAAATCAACTGACAGCGGAAATACGTGGAAAAAGTTGGGCGGTGGTTTACCGACGATCGATCTGGGGCTGGGGCGTATCGGCCTCGCGATTTCGCCAAGCGATCCAAAACGGCTTTACGCGACCGTCGATGCCAACCCTAAATCTGCTGGAATTTATGTTTCTAACGACGCCGGCGAAAGTTGGGTTCAGACAAACAGCGACACGCGGATATGGGGTCGCGGCAGCGATTTCGCCGAGGTCAAGGTTCATCCGACCGATCCGAATACACTGTTTGTCGCCAACACGTCAACTTATAAATCGACCGACGGCGGCAAGACGTTTACCGGATTTAAGGGTGCTCCGGGCGGCGACGATTATCACCGTTTCTGGATAAATCCGACGAACCCGGACATCATACTTATTGCCAGCGATCAGGGCGCGACGATCACCGTCAACGGCGGCGAGACGTGGTCGAGCTGGTACAACCAGCCGACGGCACAGTTTTATCACGTCATCACCGACAACCAATATCCGTACTGGGTATATGGCGGCCAGCAGGAGAGCGGTTCGGCTGGTGTCGCGTCGCGCGGCTCGACAGGTGCGATCCTGGCAAAAGATTGGATGACGATCGGCGTCGAAGAATATGGCTATGTCGCCCCCGACCCGCTCGACGCCAATATTATATACGGCGGCAAGCTGAGCCGCTTTGATAAACGCAACGGCCACGTTCAAAACATCATGCCCGAGGCCGTTCGCACCGGAAAATACCGATTTTTGCGGACGGCTCCGGTCATATTTTCGCCGGTCGATCCGCACATGCTTTTCTTTGCCGGAAATGTATTATTTAAGACTTTGAACGGCGGCCAAAGCTGGGACGTCATAAGTCCCGACCTTTCGCGTGAAAAATGGGACGTGCCTGCAAATATCGGCATCTACAAGACAAATGAAATGTCGACAATGCCGCGCCGCGGCGTTATATACACGGTCGCGCCGTCATATAAAGATGTGAATACGATATGGGCCGGTACGGACGACGGTCTGATCCACGTCTCGCGCACGGGCGGAAAAACCTGGGCTAACGTCACGCCGCCGGAGTTAAAATCGTGGGCAAAAGTCTCGCTGATCGACGCCGGTCGATTCGACGCTAACACGGCATATGCGGCGATCAATACATTGCGCCTCGACGAGTTAAAACCGCATATTCTGCGAACTCACAACGGCGGCAAGACCTGGAAAGAGATAGTTAACGGACTGCCGGACGGAACTATCGTCAATTCGGTTCGCGAAGACCCGGTTCGCAAAGGTTTATTATTTTGCGGCACCGAGCAGGCCGTTTATTTTTCGACGGACGATGGCGATAATTGGCAGCCGCTGCGGTTAAATATGCCGGCGACTTCCGTGAGAGATCTTGTCGTGCACAAAGACGACATCGTCGTTGGCACGCACGGTCGCAGCTTTTGGATACTCGACGACATCACGCCGCTGCGACAGCTTGGTAATAATGCAGCTACTGCCGATGAATATCTCTTCGCCCCCCAGGAAGCGACTCGCGTCAAAAGAAGCGTCCATACCGACACGCCGTTCCCGCCCGAGGAACCCGCCGGCCAAAACCCGCCCGACGGAGCGGTGATCAACTACGTTCTTAAAGCTAAATCAACAAAACTTGTGGTGCTTGAAATATTGGACTCCGCCGGAAAACTCGTCCGTCGATTTTCGAGCGATGACAAACCGTTGGAGACGGATGTAAATACGCTCAGATTTCCGACCTATTGGATACGACCGCCACAGATTCTGAAAAACGAGCCCGGAATGCAGCGCTTCGTCTGGGACCTGACCTACCCAAATCCGCCGTCCGACGGCTACGATCTGCCCATCTCGGCGGTCTATAAGGACACGCCGTATGTGCCGCTCGGCCCGGCCGTTTTACCCGGTGTTTATTTAATAAAACTGACTGCAAACGGCCGCACGCTTACACAGACTTTGATAGTTCGGATGGATCCTCGCGTAAAAACGCCGCCCCCGGGATTGCTGCAGCAATTCACGCTCTCGATGCAGGCGTACGAGGGGATAAAACAGTCGCGGATACTATCCGACGAGGTTGCGAAACTAACCAACTCGCTGACCGCTGCTCGACCTAAGATTGGAAATAACGCCGACGCGATCAAGCAGATCGACGCCATCACCGAAAAATTAAACAATCTCATGGATGGCGTAAAACAGACCCCGCCAGTGCCGATTCCGGTGGCTGAATTCCCATTAGGAAGGCTCGGCGGTTCGTTCACGACACTGCTCGATCTCCTGCAAGACGCCGATGTTACGCCGAGCAGTCAGGCTGTGCAAGCATTTCTGAATCTTCAAAAGGCACTCCCACGCTCGCAAAAAATGTGGGCAGAGATCAAGGCAAAAGATCTGGCTGCTCTAAATGCAGCATTGCGGCAGGCTAACCTTGCTCCGGTTGGCAACTGAGGGGATCGTAAGATGTGCGCCGCGACCTGAACAATATCTTCACATGGGTATTCGATTGTGATAAAGTGAGTTTGTTATGGGACAAATCGTCATTGATATACCAAAAAATGTAAAGCGTCGTTACGTCATGATTGACGACGACCGTGCCGCAGATTTGATTAAAGCACTGGATGCTTCGGTGACTCGTGTCAAGGGCAATCTCTCAAAATTGACCCGCCAACAGATGCAAGACATTCGCGATGGCGAAGCGGCGTTGAAAAGTCTAGAAGAATACCGGCGGAGCGGCATTAGTTACACTGTTGACGAACTCCGCAAAAAATATGGCCTGGTATGAAAACGTATCAGGTTGAGATCGTTCGATCAGCCGACCGACAAATACAAAAACTCCCAAATGCAGACAAAAAACGAATCCTCGATAAAATAGCTGCTCTCGCATCCAACCCGCGTCCATTTGGATATAAGGAACTAGTCGGATTCAAAGGCATCTTTCGTATTCGCTCAGGTAATTATTGAATTATTTATACAATACTTGATGACATTTTGCTTGTTACCGTCCTCGAAGTACCTAATCGTCGCGACGCTTATTAAATAAATGGTTATGGTTGTAGCGATCAGGGCAAACAAAGGGCATCGCCATTTTAACGATGCCCTGAGAATTGGTTAGAGTGCCGATGTTTACTGGTGCCGACTACAAGATTCGAACTTGTGGCCTATCGCGTGTGAAGCGAGTGCTCTACCACTGAGCTAAGTCGGCCTCCGAAGGCCCTTACTTACGTGCGGGCTACTGACTTTAAAGAGCCGGATCGTCCACTTTGGAGGGACGATTTTCGTCCGTGGCCTTGATCGAGCTGAGTGACGAATCGGTGTAATAATGCCGCGTGCCGGTCGCCGTTACGCCTTCGCCAACCTGCGGATCGGCCGTTATGGAATAAGACGACGGACGGCTAGCCGAAGCCGGCTCCACCGTCAGCTTAAATATATAACCGTTTACGAGCGGGCTCTCGCCTTTGAATTTTTCATCTAGGCTCACCTTCGCGATCAATTCGTCGAAGGTCGCAAAATTTCCGTGATTTCTCGAAGCATATTGCGCCTCAAACTTTCGGATATTATCGACCGATTGAGCAGCCGCAGTTTCGTTACCGGCCTTGATGACGGATGTCCAAGCGATCGTGCCGACGCCGATCAGCAAGCCGATGATCGCGATGACGATCATTAATTCGATAAGGTTAAATCCGCGTTGGTCTTTGAGCCGATGTCTTAAATTGTTCATAAAAATGGTTTACACTCGTTCGATTTTTTCACGAAAATGCGTGTCTTAAGTTTCAAAAGTTTAGATGGTTTTGGCCGGAATTTCAATTGGCCGTGTTTGGAGTTCCATCTCAGTTGGCCTTCCCGCCGACAGAAGCCAACTAAAGTTGGAGCTCCAAACGCGCTTAATTGCACTTTTTAATGCGTCGAAGGTTTCTAATCGGGTAGAATGTATGTTCGAGCGGACATTGACGCTCAAGCTTAAATGAGAGATTGGATAATCAGCGAAACAACGAATGCCGGCGAAAATATCGCCTTAAATATTGACGCGGCGGCCAAGATCGGCGAGCTTCAGGCGGCTATCGAGCGAGTGATCAGAGGCAAATCCGAGACGGTCAAATTTGCTCTGATCGCACTGCTTGCCAAGGGGCATTTGCTGATCGAGGACGTGCCCGGCATCGGTAAAACTACGCTTGCCAATGCGCTGGCTCGCGCGCTCGAACTCTCGTTTCAACGCATCCAGTTCACCTCCGACCTGCTGCCGTCGGACATGATCGGATTATCGATCTTCAATCAAAAAAACGGTGAATTCGAATGGAAAGCCGGGCCGATCTTCTCAAATATCGTTCTGGCGGACGAGATAAACCGTGCGACACCAAAGACGCAGTCCGCTCTGCTCGAAGCGATGGCCGAGGAGCAGGTTACGGTCGAAGGCGTCACGCGTCGGCTGCCGCTGCCGTTTATCGTTATCGCAACGCAAAATCCGTCGGAGCATCACGGCACTTATCCGCTGCCCGAATCGCAGCTCGACCGCTTTATGCTGCGGCTCCACATCGGCTACCCGACGCTGGAAGATGAGCGGCATATTTTGCGTGACCGCGAAAATAGCGATCCGCTTAGGTTCGTGGAACCCGTAATGTCGCAGACGGATGTGTTGGAATTGCAAAATCTCGTCTCCGAGGTGCGTTTTGACGATGCTCTGTTAGATTATCTATTGCAAATAGTGGACTTAACCCGCAAATCGGAGTCGCTCGAACTAGGCATCAGCCCGCGCGGCACGCTTGCATTGTTCCGTTCCGCTCAGGCACTCGCGTTGATCGAAGGCCGCGATTACTGCATCGCCGACGACATCAAACGCCTCGTCGTGCCGTGTTTTGCACACCGCCTGATCGTGAATTCACGTGTCAATGCACTCCGCCAACGCACGCGGGAGGCCGAGCTTATATTGCAGGACATTCTTCAAAAGGTCAGCGTCCCTATTTGATCAACCGCGAAATACGCGAAAAGACGCGAAACCGGAATTCTATTTAGCGTATTTCGCGGTTTAATACTCTTAGGCTTCAATGAATCTACGGGATCTTCGTCAACTGTTCAGCCTCCGCGATCTGCGTAATGCCGCATTTGGCGTTTTGGTGGTTATCGGCGGTTTGGGGCTTTCCGGGATCACGCTTTACGCGCACCAGACCGGAGACGTCAGGCTTGCCGCGATCTCGGCCGGTGCCTCGTTGGTTTTTGTTCTCCTGATCCTTATATTTGTTGTTCCACCCTTGGCAAGAAACGCGGGCCGCGAAGCGTCGCAGATGAATCTGCCGTTCGAGTTCACGACGGGCGGGGCGATTATGCTGGTTTTGATCTTGATCGTCGGCTTTTCGGCGTGGAATACGGGAAATAATCTGCTCTTTATCGTGCTTTCGTTTCTGCTCGCGGCGATGACCGTCGGCTTTTTTGCGGGCAATATTTGTTTGAAAAAGCTGGATGTTAAGATGCGTTTTCCCGAAACGATCTTTGCCGGTGAGCCGACGCCGATACTCGTCAGTCTGACCAACCGCAAACGTATTTTCCCAGCGTTTTCAATTGTCGCCGAGGTCCGCGGCAAGCAGCGGGAAAGGTCGATCGCGGCCGACGATCTTGATGCAATATTGCCGCGATGGGCGGCGGCCAAACTCGGTCGCTCACCGGTCTTACACCGGACGCTCAACCATTTCGTCCACATTGGCCGAAAAGAAACCGTCGAGGCCAAATCCGACCATATTTTTCCGCATCGCGGACGGTTTTTGATAAAAGACTTTGAGCTTTCGACCAAATTTCCGTTCGGCTTTTTCCGCCATCGGCGTCGGCTGCCGGCACGAGCGGCAGAGTTGATCGTGTTTCCAAAACTTGAACCGGTTGATCCCGAATTTGAAAACCCGGCAATGGACGCCGGCAATCATACCACCGGCAAACGCGGCACGGGGATCGATCTGCTCGCCCTGCGAAGCTATCAGCCGCAGGACGATCTTCGCCGGGTAGACTGGAAAGCGACCGCCCGGACGCTGCAATTGACGGTACGAGAATATGCCAGCGAAGACCAAAAGCGTGTCACCGTAATTCTGGACACCCAGATCACTCAAGACAAAACAAAAACTCTAACACTCCGTGAAAAGCTCGCAGCCGAACAAAGCGGAAAAGCGGTTGTTGCTTCCGAAAAATTTGAGGTGGGAGCAACTCTCGCCGCCTCGATCCTCGCCCGGTTTGCCGACGAAAACGCAGAATTTCAACTCGTGATCGACAACGGCGCAGGCGACTTCGGCTCTGGCCGCGCACATCTCTACGAATCCCTAAAACGCCTCGCATTAGCCGAACCCAAATTTGACGCTGAACCCACTTCGACAGAACTTGAATCAAACCTTGAACGTATTCTCAATGAATCGAATGACAGCCATCGCTTTCTCGTGACCGCAAACGAGCGCCGCGGCTTGTCATCCGAGACGCTTCGACGATTGAAAATTATTGGGTTTTAAGATGTATGATTGAGGACTGGGGAAACTTTTAATCCTTATTTTTTTCGTTTAAGACGAAAAAACATTGACAACCGTTGCGACTTAAATAAAGAATTGAATTTCAATTCTTTTAAGGAGAAACTCATTGAAAA
>JAYVER010000147.1:0-5304 GCA_043748725.1 Chloracidobacterium sp.
ACAAAGCCCTGTTTATGCGCAAAATCGAGGGCAGACAACGTCTGTGAGATTATTGCTACCATTTCGCGAAAATCGAGCTTTCCACCGCGATGTTTCGCAAGCCGCGATGCGTCCATTCCCGAGATGAATTCCGTCACAAGATAGACGAGGCCGTTGTGGGTGCCGTTTTCGATATAACCGACGATGTTCGGATGCTTGAGAGCCGATGCAACTTCGATCTCGCGCATAAAGCGCTTTAACGATTGTTCGCTGACGGCGACCTCCGGCAGCAGGGTCTTGATCGCAACAACTTTCCCGTCCGCTTCGGAGCGTGCCAGCATCACGCTGCCCATTCCGCCCTGGCCGATAACCCGGATCATCTGATAATTAGGGATCGGTTGAGGATTTGCTTTCAGTTTTTCGCGGCAATCGTCGCAAATAAACGAAAGACGCGCATCGGGGTGTGACGCCTCGACAGTCGACGAAATGCTGCAATTCAGACATTTGACTCCTACGAGCGATGGGTGCGTGGTACGAGGCTGTTTGAGCGTATCGTCAAATTCGCCGATGCCAGTCGAAACTTCAACCTCAAGCACCGTCTCACCGCCCTGAATACGGTCGCCGCTCTTTAGATAAGCCGTATCGACTCGCATTCCGTTGACGTAGGTCCCGTTGGTCGAGCTCAGGTCTCGAATAAACGCCTGCGGCGGTGCGATCTCGAGAATGCAGTGATTGCGCGAAAAAAAACGGTCGTGCGGCAGACAGAATTGCGAGTCTTCGCTGCGCCCGATCATGAACGTATCGTGCTGATCAAATGTAAATGACCGTCCGGTCTGAGGCCCCGCGACGACGTTCAAGTTGACGCGCATCTGGTTCTTTCTTTTTGACGACTCACCGATTGGGACATTCCAACAATTTGTTAAGCAGTGGCCCCACTATTGCCAGCAAAGGCGGCTTTGATCTCCGGTTTTAATAAAAGAACCAGAGCCCATATTCCTATTGGAGTAATTAAAACACCGAGACAGCCGAAGACTATTATAGGAGCAGCGGTAATGATAATTGCGCTCGTCATGGCAAAGCCGTATTTATTTAGGCTCATCATTTGAATTGCGCCATAAACGCTACATCCAAACGCCGCAAACTGTACAATGGAAACAATTGGCATCACCCTTTGCAGACCAGACGTTACTTGATCGGTTACAGGCATGATGCCTACGACGTATATCAAAAAAATGAAGCAATACACTAAGGCAATTCCCCCACTGACTATCAACGCGATGCTTGGTGCCTTTATTCTGTCTCTTACTACGCTCACATCAGATGTTGGCGCGCTGACGTTCCATTGAGAATTAGCGTTTTGCTCAGAACCGCAGCTTGAACAAAACTTCATATTCGGGTCTAGCAATTGTACCCCACATTTTTTGCAGTTCACAACTGTCGTTGGTGGCATTGGTGGCATTTTCTTTCTCCTATCCGGTTTCTCAAACCTTAACGCCTAAATTTTGAACTTGTACCGTCAGGTTCCGTAATTGTCAGAACATCACCCTCTATTTTAACCGTCACTATCTGAGTACTTCCACTCATAGACCCAATGGGATTTTGTTTCAGTTCCAACTGATGATCATCTAAACGCTTCCATTTTCCACTCATAAGAAAGTTAAACGAGTACGTTCCGTCATCGCGAAATGCAATATATTCTTCGTTCCCGCCTATGACTTGATCCCTGACGTTCATCATTTTCCACTTTCCTGTCACCGGGTCGCCCATCGTGCATGCTGCACTTAACAAAATGAAAAGAAACGTTGTAACTATTTTTTTTTGTTTCATCGTCATTTTCCTCTGTCTCCTACTTTGTCGGGTGCTAAGAACTGTCGTTGATAATACACCAACTTCGGTATTATCAACGGCGTTTTAAACACTAAGAATCCAGTCGCTACCGCTCCCGGTTCTGACATTGGCGCCTAGTTGAGAATTGTCGAATCCACTATGTATATGGAAATTAAGGCTACTTAGTTAATATCGCGAAAAACGCGTAGACTAGCGACGACAAGAAGCCGATCACACCCAATACCATTCCGGCAATCGCCATTCCGCGGCCGCCATAACGTACACTGTCACTATCGGCATTTCGCATTCCCATAAAACCTAGAATCGCAGCCGGAAGACCAAGCCATATTCCCCCAAAACAACAAAATAAGGGAATGCTCAATATCCCGAGGATCATTGAGATCGTCGGTATTGTCTGATCCGTAGATCTGGCGAACTGCATCGGAGCATATGGACGATTTTGTACCATCGGCTGCGGCTGCCACTGGGTCGAAGATGGCGAAGCGGGCCAATTTGTTGGATTCGTGACCCGGGCATCGTTCATCAACATTGTCGGAGGTGGATCGTCGGCATAGCGAGTCGGTGGCGGCTCTGAATTCAACTCTGTCAACATCTCGCCGTCGTTGAGGCAAAAATTGAGTTGGTCGTCGCTATATGTTTGATTACAACGCGGGCACTGTTTCATAGCTAAGTTCAGAGTGCGCGATTTATCGCGTTCTTTTCTTACATTCTATTCTAAAACTATACACGATAAATCGGGGCTCTAAATTTTTTCGTTAAACCGCCTACTTTGTACTGTAAAACAGAGGAACGCGATAAATCGCGCACTCTGAACTACTTGCTTATCTCAAGGTTCTTAAACGCTATCTTCACGCCGTCGCCGGAATACAGTCCCGGAACGCCGCCGGCGTAACCGTAAATGTTTTTGATCGACGTGACCATGGTGCCGTTTATATAAAGCTCGATCTTGTCTGTCAAATCGCGGACCTCGAGAACATTCTCCGCACTTCCGCCGTTGATCGCGTCGGAGCTTGTCCAACTTACGACCGACGATTCTTTCTGCGGCTCATGATGAACGACGTGATATTTTTTTCGTTTCGTGTCGATCAAAAAAGCATAATCCTGTTGCAGCGGCGTCGGATTACTGTGAAATATCAGACCGTAACCGAGGCTCGACGACGCATCATCGACATTGCGCAAGGTCACGCGTGTATTTGCATCGTCCGTTTTATAGTCATCAGGAGCCGCGAGCACATAATAATACCCTTTCTGTTTTGAGCCCATTATCAGTTCGCCGTTCGTAAACTCGGTCGTGCCGAAAGCGGAAAATTCCTTGACCCATTTGGATATGTCAACAGTTTCAACATCCGTTCGCTCGGACGAAGAGGTGGTCGTTGACGTCGTCGTGGTCGTTTTGTTTCCGCTCGGCGGCGACGTGTTCGTTTTGGTTTTGTTCGAAACAACTGCATTGGAAGTTTTGTCAGCTTGCGAGCCGACAAACGCGAGAAGCCCTATGAAACCGCCGCCGCATAACAAAGCCAATACTCCGAGTATCAGGAGCACCCAAATCCACGTTTTCGAGGATTTTTTTGGCTGCACGGAATATTGCTGCGGGGCAGTATTCCAGGCTGGCTGTGCACCTTGCTGGCTGGGCATCGACGGCTGCGGCTGAGTGATACGCGGCTCATTCATCATAACTGTCGGCGGCATTGCCGTAGCAGCCTGATTCAGAACCGAACCGTCCTCAAGGCAGAAGTTAAGATTGTCATCCGTGTAAGTTTTTTGGCAGCGTGGGCAAATTTTCATTGTATTGTCCCCCGGTATAATATTTTACTTCAAGATTTGAAATATTATAACCATAAGTCGCAAGAAACGCGACTATTTCGCCGATCCAAAGTGTCTCAGCGTTCCAAATGTATTAAAAGTATCATACGTTTCAGGCGTTTCATCTGTTTCAGGTGTTTCAATTGCTGTGTCGTCGTCGAAAAAGTTGACACCTGCGCGGAAAATGATTAACATCCAAAGCATAATTAGCCAATTAACCCAGAACGACCTTTTCCGCAAACCGCCTATCGAGTCAAGGCACGTGCCAAAGAGCCGATGTTGATCAACCTTAGTTTATCGGTGAAATGAGATTTAAGAAAAAAATTTATTGCTTCTCGCTTCTCAGTTTCTGGACACTATTCGGTTTGGCTTTTTTTTGTGTTTTGGCGTCCTTCACCTTTGCACAAGACAACCGTCAGCTCGTCCTTGAAAAACCACCGACTTCCGACAAACGTATCGCTTTGGTTATTGGTAACGGAGCATATACAAAGGCCAAAACTCTGCCGAATCCGGCGAACGATGCCATCGATATGGCGGCGGCGTTAAAAACGCTTGGTTTTGAAGTTATTTCCGGCACAGATCAGAACAAGCGGCAGATGGAGACGCTGATACGCGAATTCGGCTCGAAACTGGCAAATGGCGGAGTCGGGCTTTTTTATTACGCCGGTCACGGCATCCAAGTCAATGGCTATAACTACCTCGTGCCGGTGGACGCCGACATTCCAGAAGAAAATGAAGTTAAATACGCGGCGGTGCCGATGAATTTTATCCTGGACAAGATGGAGACGGCGAATAACAGCCTGAACATCGTTATTTTAGATGCCTGCCGCAATAATCCTTTTGCGCGTTCGTGGCGTAACTACCGCGACATCGGCGATGCAAGTGGGCTTGCAAGGGTTACTCCGCCACAGGGAACGCTGGTTATTTATGCCACCCAACCCGGCAATGTCGCGTCCGACGGCACGGGACGCAACGGATTATTTACCGCGTCTCTTCTCAGGCAGATAAAGAAGCCGAATCTCGAACTTGACCCGTTGATAAAGGCATTGACCAGAGATGTTGCTCAAGCATCGGGCAACAAACAATATCCCTGGCGCGAAGGCACTTTTACGGGAGGTTTTTATTTTTCGGTTAGCACAGTTTCCCAGTCGATTCCACCTTTGGCAACGCAATCGGCAGTGCCAAAGCCAACGCCGTTGTCGACGCCGGTCGCTGTATCGCAGGTCGATGTCGCTCAACAGAGTGCTACTATCGGCGCCGTCCCTTCGCGTCTTCTGACTGGAGGAGAACCAGTTACTCAAACCAAGCCGGAGTTCCCGCCGATTGCGCGAGGTATGTCCGGAACAGTCAAGATTGAATTGTCTATAGACAAGAAAGGCAATGTGACAAACGCCCGACCGGTAAGCGGTCCCAGTGCGTTTTATCAGGCTTCCATAACAGCGGCTTTGAGTTCAAAATTTAGGCCGACGCTTTCTGAAGGCAAGCCAATCGCAGTCATAAGGGAATATAGTTATTCTTTTGATGATGGATCTCGCACTCCCTGTGGAGACCGACCTCTTAGGATTTTATCGAAACCTCGTCCGGAATACACGGTTAAGGGGCGGGACAAGAACGTTCAAGGCACTGTTATCCTTAGAGTCACTTTTCTGGATAATGGTGAAATTGGGGTGGTCG
>JAYVER010000148.1:0-5232 GCA_043748725.1 Chloracidobacterium sp.
TTTGAGATTGCGGAAAAAGATCGCAAATCGGCAATCGCAAATCGAAAATAAGATTATGGGAATCAAGAGACTAAAACCGACATCACCGGCGAGGCGTTACCAAACGTACTTGACCCGCGATGAATTGACTCCGAACGCAGTACCCGAAAAATCACTGCTGGAGCCAAAAAAGAAGATTTCGGGCCGCAACAATGATGGCCGGATCACGGTTCGTCGTCGCGGCGGGGGCCACAAGCGTTTTTACCGCGTAATCGATTTTAAGCGCGACAAACTCGGCATCCCGGGGCGTGTCGCACAGCTTGAATACGATCCGAACCGCTCGGCTCACATTGCTCTGATCAGCTATCTCGACGGTGAAAAGCGGTACATCATCGCTCCCGTTGGCCTGAAAGTCGATACGATGATCGTGAGCGGCGAGGAAGCCGATATTTTGCCGGGAAACGCTCTGCCGATCAAGAATATTCCGCTTGGTACTGAGGTTCATAATATTGAGCTTCGACCCGGAAAGGGCGGACAGATGGTTCGTTCGGCGGGCGGTTTTGCACAGATCGTCGCTAAAGAGGGCGATTACGCCCAGCTCAGAATGCCGTCGGGCGAGGTTCGCCGCGTGCCTGTCGTTTGCATGGCAACCGTCGGGCAGGTTGGAAACACCGAGCATGAGAATGTCAGTCTTGGCAAAGCCGGCCGCAGCCGCTGGCTGGGCAGACGCCCGAAAGTCCGCGGCGTTGCGATGAACCCGGTCGATCACCCGCATGGTGGCGGTGAAGGTAAAACATCCGGCGGACGTAATCCGGTCACACCGTGGGGACAGCCGACGCGTGGTTACAAGACCAGGCGCAATAAGCGTACGACCAATATGATCGTGCGGGATAGAAGGAGTAAGTAGGTTAAGTGCGGAGTGCGGAATGCGGAGTGCGGAATTGAATCGCCAAAGCGTCAAATGCAGCCGTGAGGTAGATAACATTGAAAGCGGACAACGAGATGAAAGGAATTTGATTTATTCCGCACTCCGCACTCCGCATTCCGAATTTAAATATGCCACGTTCATTAAAAAAAGGACCGTTTATCGATCTTAGCGTTCAAAAGACGCTGCGCCGCATTTTGGAAGGCGGACCAAAGCCGCCGGCGATCAAGACATGGTCGCGGCGCTCGACGATCTCGCCGGACATGGTCGGACTGACCTTTGGCGTACACAATGGCAAACGCCACATTCCGGTATTTGTTACCGAAAATATGGTCGGCCACAAGTTGGGCGAGTTTTCACCGACACGCATGTTTAAAGGGCATCCGGGAACGAAAGCGGAGAAAATGGCGAAGAGAAGGTAGGCACTTGGCAGTGGCAGTAGGCAGTAAAAGACGACTGCCAACGGCTATCTGCCGACTGACAACTGATTATGGAAGCGATAGCAAAAACAAAATATCTAAAGGGCAGCCCTCGCAAGGCGCGGCTTGTGATTGATCTGATCCGCGGCGTCAATGTTTCGCGAGCCTTGTCGATCCTCAAATTTACGGACAAGCGGGCGGCCGATCCGATCGCTCAATGTTTGAATTCGGCGATCGCCAACGCGACTTATAAAGCCGAGCAGGAAAACATCGCCATTGACCCTGACGATCTTTGGATACAGACATGCTTTGTCGATATGGGGCCGCATAAAAATCGCAGTCGTATGCGTCCGGCTCCGCAGGGACGGGCATATCGTGAGCAGCGGCATTATTGCCACATCACCATTCAGGTGACGAGTGACGAAAAGGCAAAGACCGAAAAGGAATTAGCGGCTGCGGCGGCCATGGCCAAAAGGCCGGTGGGTAAAAAGTTGGCGGCCAAGGCGGCGGCTAAAGACACCAAAAAGGCAAAGGCCGAAAAGGTCGAGACCAAGGCCGAGCCGGTTGTTGAAACCGTCGAGGATACGACGTTCCCGACTCCGGTCGATCCCACCGCACAGGGTATGATGGCGGCTCTTGACGAAATAGCTGAAATGCCGGTCGGGGAAGCTCCGACGCCCGACGAGACGGCGGCGGAAATAAATGCTGCCGAAGATGCTGAAGTAGCGGATG
Source organism: Chloracidobacterium sp. (assembly GCA_043748725.1). Lineage (GTDB taxonomy): Bacteria > Acidobacteriota > Blastocatellia > Pyrinomonadales > Pyrinomonadaceae > OLB17. The sequence continues at coordinate 2,056 of JAYVER010000148.1, forward strand.
CCAAGAACCTTTCGGTTCAAACTCCGGCGGCGTTGAATGAGTCAAAGCCGGCTGATGAAGTTATGGAAAAGACAAACGAGGATCTGGAAAGACAGTAGGCACTAGGCAGTGGCAGTAGGCAGGGAAGAAAGGCTTAATTGCCTACTGCTAACTGCAACTGCCAACTGATTAAAATATGGGACAGAAAGTTCATCCATACGGCTTTAGGGTCGGATACAACAAAGACTGGCATTCGCACTGGTTTGCGAAGCAGGATTTTGCCACGTTTTTGGCAGAAGACCTTAAGCTGAAACGCGAGCTAAAGCGAAAATTCAGCGGGGGCGGCGTCTCGCACATCGATATTGAACGCGCGGCTGCCCGCATGAAGATCATTATCTACACCTCGCGGCCGGGCATCATCATCGGACGCAAGGGTTCGGAGATTGACAAGCTTCGCGAAGATCTTTCCCGTGATACGGGCCGTGAAGTGCTGATCTCGATACAAGAGATAAAGCATCCCGAGCTGAACGCTCAGCTCCAGGCCGAAAAGATCGCTCAGCAGCTCGAAAAGCGTATCGCTTTTCGCCGGGCGATGAAAAAGACGATCGAGGAATCACAGCGTTTCGGAGCACAGGGAATTAAGGTGATGATCGCCGGCCGATTGAACGGAGCCGAAATCGCCCGAACCGAATGGAATCTGCAGGGCCGTCTGCCGCTGCACACGCTGCGTGCGGATATCGATTTTGGATTTGCCGAAGCATTGACGACATTCGGAATTATCGGCGTCAAAGTTTGGATCTATCGCGGTGAGATCCTCGATCCGAACGCATCGATGGCACGCGGAACGACGTCAGACCCGATGAACGAGGTCAAGGTCGAACGCGGCGCCCGTAGAAATGATCGTGGGCCGCGTAGGGATGACCGCCGGTAGGCAGTAGGCAGTAGCGGTAGGCAGTTAAGAGAGGAAGAGTAGTTATGTTAATGCCGAAAAAGGTCAAGCACCGACGAGTGATGAAAGGCCGCATGCGCGGAAAAGCGACGCGCGGCGAAAAACTCAGTTTTGGTGATTTTGGCTTAAAAACATTAGAGGCGGCTTGGATCACCGATCGTCAGATCGAGGCGGCCCGTATCGCGATGACGCGTCACGTAAAACGCGGCGGCAAGATCTGGATCCGCATCTTTCCAGACAAGCCGATCACGAAAAAACCGGCTGAAACACGTATGGGCAGCGGTAAAGGAGCTCCGGATCATTGGGTCGCGGTCGTTAAACCCGGACGCGTTCTGTATGAGATCGAAGGTGTTGATGAGGCGTTGGCACGCGAGGCTATGCTGCTCGCGGCGCAAAAGCTGCCGGTTAAGACAAGGTTTGTCAGCCGCGCCGACCTCGAGGGAGGCTTAGTTTAAGAAATGAAACGCAAAGAACAACTCGATCAACTTCGAGACATGAGTAACACCGAATTGACGGAACAGGCCGATGCGTTGAAAGAATCGCTGTTTCGGCTGAAGTTTCGCAAAACGCTCGGCGTCGGCGAAACGATCAATGATATTCGCCGTGAGAAGAAAACGTTGGCAAGAGTTTATACCTTGCTTAACAATAAAGATGCCTCGAAAGGCGCTGCAAAGGCCTGAGGCCAGTAGAAAAGGAAAATGCCAAGAAAGAAAAAAGACGAAGTCGAAGGAACGGTAACTGAGCCGGCCGAAACTGCGATTGACGAAACTGCTGTCCAGGCAGCAGCTGAGGAAGGTGCCGCAGTCGAAGAGCCGACAGTTAATGCTGCGGCAGAAGAAGCTGTTGCAGAGGCCGCCCCGGTAGCTGAAGAAAAGCTGAAGAAAGTTACCAAAGCGTCGGCCAAAGCAGCAAAGAAAACCGCTGCACCGGCCCCGACAGACGAGAAAAAGGTTCACAAGCGGGCTGAAAAGATCGGCATTGTTTCGTCCGACAAAATGATGAAAACCGTAACGGTGCGCGTTGACCGGCTCGTAAAACATCCGGTTTACCGCAAATACGTCAAAAAGCGTAAGAAATTTATGGCCCATGACGATATGGGAGCAAAGATCGGCGACAAAGTTAAGATCGTTGAAACACGGCCGCTGTCGGCAAGAAAACGATGGCGCGTTGTTGAGATCATTCAGAAAGCGGAATTGTAGAGTTGTGAGTTCGCCGAGTTCACGGAGTTGACTGAGTTAAAAACTCTGAAAACTCGCAGAACTCGATAAACTCGGGTAACTCGAACGGAGTGAGAAAGTTATGATTCAGATGCAGACCTCGTTGACGGTCGCAGATAATTCGGGTGCGAAACGCGTCGTCATGATAATGCCGGTCGGCGGTTCGACCGCCAAGATCGCGCGGCTCGGCGATACGATCAAGGTGACGGTCAAGGAAGCCTCTCCGGACGGCACTGCGAAGAAGGGCAAGGTGTATAACGCAGTTATCGTCAGGACCCGAAAGGAAGTCCGGCGTAAGGACGGCACTTATATCAGGTTCGACGAAAACGCCGCCGTACTTATCAAGGACGACGGAACGCCGGTCGGGACGCGTGTTTTCGGGCCGGTAGCCCGCGAGCTTCGCGAAAAGAATTTTATGAAGATCGTGAGCCTTGCGCCGGAAGTGATCTAAGAAATTTATGCAGAAGCCCGCGCGTGAGCAAGGGCGTAACATTCAACGTACACGATACGCCCTTGCTTACGCGCAGACTTCTGCAAAAGAAAGAAAATGAAAACCGAAAAAACAGGAACAGTTAACAGCAGGATCAAGCGCGGCGACCAGGTCGTATTTATTGCGGGTAAAGAGTTTAACCGCTATGACAGCGCAGGCAAGCGTCAGCCGTATCGAGGCAAGGTAATTGCCGTCGATGCCCGCATCGGCAAGGTCAAGGTCGAGGGGGCGATGATCGTCAAACGTCACCGCAAACCGATGCCTCAGATGAATCGCGAAGGCGGGATCATCGAGCAGGAAGCGTGGGTCAACATCTCTAATGTTGCCCTCATCGACCCCGACACGGGCAAGCCGACCAAGGTTAAATACGAGTTTCAGGACGGCAAAAAGGTCCGCATTGCCAAGAGCGGTAAGGTTATTCCGGAAAACGCCTCATACAAGCGTGAAGCAAAAAAGAAGATCGACGATGAAGAAACACCGGCAGAAGAGAAGAAATAGATTTATCGTTTGGAAACGCCCCGACGGCGAGACCCAAACTTGAA
>JAYVER010000149.1:0-13391 GCA_043748725.1 Chloracidobacterium sp.
CTCGTCCGTATGTACCTTTTTCATCGCAAGAATCTCCTTTTCTCATCTTATTTGATTCTTGCCTTCCTACTGGTGTAATTTTAGGGGAGCAGGTCAGGAGCAGTAGCGACTGGATTCCCGAAATACAGCCCAGCAGTTATCTGTGCGAATTGCTGGCGACGTATTCGCGAAGCACAAGGTCGATCAATGATTGCCAGCCATCACCCTTCGCTTTGAAATATGCCAAGACCTCGGGGCTATAGCGTATTGAGACGAGTTGTTTCGTAGTCACCGACTTAGGACGGCCTCGCAAAGTTCGCATTGGAACCATGGCCTTCATCTGTTGCGATGTGAGCGGTTGGGCAGCCGCGTCGGCCTTGGCAGCAGCGGTTATTGCTCTGTCTTCCTCCAATGTTGGCATCACGATAGACGCTTTTTTAGATATTTTGGACATTAATATTTAACCTCGGGGCTATTGCCCAGCGCCGGGAGTGGTTAAAAGAATCAATGGCTATTTGAGCCGGGCGGTCACACGAAATCCGTTGTTATAGTTGCGGAAAGTTGGAAGAACCCATTGTCGGTAGGCCGACCGAGTGTTGAAAGCTACCCCATAGTTCCACGCACCGCCACGCATGACCCGGACTGTGCCGCTCGCCGCTCCTTTTGGATCCGTTACATCACCACCAGAGTAATTACCGTACCAATCCTCGCACCACTCCTGGACATTTCCATACATGTCGAACAGTCCAAAGGAATTCGGCTGTTTCGTCCCGACCTGATGGGTCTTTGAGCCTGAGTTTTCGCCATACCAAGCCATGTCGTTTAAATTGCCGGCGTATGCTCCCATTGTCCCCGCCCTTGCGGCGTATTCCCACTGGGCCTCGGTTGGCAGGCTATACACAAAACCATCGTTTTTCGCGTTTAACTGCGATATGAACTCTGTAGCGTCATTCCATGAAACATTTTCGACCGGGCAGCCAGCGCAATCTTTGAAACTGCTCGGATTTTCCCCGGCCACGCTCTCATATTGGGACTGCGTAACTTCATACTTTCCCATCCAGAATCCCTGCGAGATCGACACGCGATGTACTGGTGTTTCATCCGATTTGCCTCTGTCCGAACCCATCATAAATTGGCCCGGTGGAACATAAACCAATTCCATTCCGATGGAGTTTTTGCGGACATCACCGAGTTTCGGTGCTCCGCTATTCGAAGGGATAGCAGTTTGGCCCACCCCCTTTTTCTCAGCCGATGTTTCGGCTGCTAGACGACGCAGGCTGTTTTTGCCAGATCGGCGTACTGGCCCGCCGGATATTTTTTTATATAGGCGTTGAAATCTTCAAGGTCAGTGCTTGATTTGATCGAGTCCCAGTAACTCATCTCAACCGCTGACACATCAATTTTCATTTCTTTCGTGGGGTCGCCGGTTAGCGTTGCTAAGCTGTTCGTCGACCGCGTTGCAAAATAAAATGCACCTACGAGTGAAGATGCTTCCCAAGGCACCTGCTTTTTATCAGTTCTATTCATTACCTCGGCACGGACGTGCATAAACATATCTGTCGCGCTCTGACCCAGAACACGCATCTGTTTTAATAACTCCGATGTGTAAAGGCCATTTTGCCCCGTGCCATCTCTCGCCACCATCCCTGGCGCGGTCGAATATGCGATCAAGGTTCCCGTGTCGGCGCATCTACTTGGGCCAAACCTCCCGTGGCAGAACGTGATGAACTTGCAAACGGGTTATTACGACAGGCGTCCAGGATCACGATATTCAGGCCGTTCTGGGCGTCGTCCATGAAATTGAGCACCAATTGCATATCCACGCCCATGTCTTCGATCTCAGCCTCGCTTTGAATATCGGCATCGACCGGGATCAGATAGTTGCGCCCCTTTGACTGAACCCCGTGACCGGCGTAATAAAAGAGTCCCGATCCACCGGCTTTGAGTGTTTGGCCAAATTCACGAATCAGCCGCTTCATCTCACGTTGGTTAATATTTACTTCACTGGTCACCGCAAAACCAAGAGCTTTCAGTGTCGCCGCCATGTCTCGGGCATCATTTGGCGGATTTTTCAACGGCGGCGCGTTGGTATATGCCCCATTTCCTATAACTAAGGCGGTTCGTTTGTCGGACACCTTGGGCTTTTCCTGAACAAGTTGACGGGAATCCTGGGCGACTAGGTGACCAGTAAGTGCAAACAGCATCACGGTAATACAGCCAATAAGGACAGAGCGTCGGATTTGAAAAAGTAGTATGTTCATAATGTTGCTGGCCCTTACTTACGTGCGGGCTACTGACACGCCGCGGGCTACTACGGCAGCCTACGTCAATTCCCGCTAAACAACTTATCATCCAGCGGCACGTTGTATTTGGTCTGGAGGACGTTAAATTTTACCGTGATCGTGATGCCGGGGGCGCGTTGGCGGATGGTCATTGAGACTTTGTAGCCGTTAACGTCGGCATAGTCTTCGAAATCGGTTTCGGTCGTGACGGTGACGCCCGGTTGGCCGATGCTGGGGTCGTTGGCTTGCCAGCGGGTGATGAGTTTTGTGGCGGCGTCGAAGTACATTTTTTCGGGCTGTCCGTTGCGAGTTTTTAGCTCAAGGACGATCACCTCTTTGTCGTCAAGTTTCTGCTTTCCGGTTACCTTTATCGTTTGATAAAGGGTCTTGAGAGTGGCGATGTCACCAATTCCGAGCGCGCTGCCGCGTTTATTTGCCTCAACTTCCGATGCCGAAAGCTCTTCTATAGGCTTGCCGCTGGCTGCCGACCAGCCACGGTTGCCGTTGAAGACCTCGCCCGTAATATCGCCACTTGGAAACCTTATTAATCGAAGAGATTTGTCGGGTTGTTTCGCATAAAATTCGATCTCCGTGTTTATTTTCTGCCCATTGATCACATTTTCCATCACGCCTACCAGCACGAGCGTGGTAATTTTCTTAGCCTGTTCGCTGCCAACCGCTCTGGCATAGGCCGTCAAAACTTCGTCAGCGGTCGGCAATTTATCCATTGGCGGAGCATCAACCCGGGGGATGTTTTGACTGCCATTTTTTTCCGCCGCCTTGCCCCGAAAATAAAATTCGCCACGCAGGGAGGATGAATCCCAGGGAACTTGCTTCCCGCCGCTTGCGGCATCGACCGCTTTCCTTACTTCTTTGAACGTCTCTTCGATCTTCAAATTTGGCTGTTTGAGAACCTTGAGCATTTGCGAGGTATAAAGCCCGTTTCGGCCCTCGCCATCGCTCGCCGTTCTGTCCGGCGAAGTCGAGTAGGCGATAAAGGTTCCGGTCGGCGCCGAGATCTGAGCGAGACCGCCCGCGTCTTCGCCGCGGCTCCACGAACGGGCAAACGGATTATTGCGGCAGGCGTCAAGCACGATGATGTTCAGGCCGTTATTCGCCGTCGCCAGCTTTCGCAAGACAAGATCAAGATTTAGCGCGTTAAAATCGACCTCGTCCTCGCGAGGGATATTGGCGTCGACCGGAATCAGGTAGTTTCGCCCGCCGACCTGGATGCCGTGGCCGGCATAGTAAAAGAGCCCGACACCGCCGTTCGTTCTCAGCCTGTCGCCAAACTCGCGAACCTTATCGTTCATCTGTTTCAGATTCAGATCGGTCCCCGAGATCACGTCAAAGCCAAGTTCACGCAACGTCGCCGTCATGTCATTTGCGTCATTCACCGGATTCGCCAGTTTCCTTGCGTTCTGATAATCACCATTGCCGATGACCAATGCAGTCCGCTTGTCTGAAAGATTAGGTTTCTCTTGAGAAAGCTGGCGGGTTGGCTGTGAGATTACAGTTTCACGCGTGAGCAGAAGGAAAACAGTCAAAAACAACACTTGAAGGGTTTTTCTATTAAATTCTCGCGTGATTCTAAGCATCATAGCCAAGTCAAATCATATATCATTTCAAAACATCGACTTTGAACATTTAGTTTGGTCTTTTCTTTACAACGGCCAAGGTGACATTAGTAGCAGAGCCTGGACGCGCTATTGGATTTTGCTCAAAGTTGGTTGCGGCTTGCACACTTGCCCTGGTGAACTGGAATATTTCCCCCGTTGTTATCATCTGATCGCCGTTCAGATCGGCCTTTCCCTTCAGACCCTCAAGCAGTGCCCAGGTAAAAACGCCATGATTGCCCCATTTGATGATTCCATTGAGGATTCATTGACGTCGGACGATGTTATGACGGCCCGGCCTTTTGCCTTATAAAGCTGTTTAGCGGCGTAGAAGTTTGAAAGATTGTTTTCGTCACCGTCCTGTAACAATTGACGCCCGGCGACCAGCGATTTTGATTGTTGATTCACACCCGCGCTGTGACAAGTGTCGATTAGCACCAGAACGCGTTCGGCCAGAAGCTGGCTATCGAGATAACGACGCAGTTCCTCCATCGGGAACGCGGTGCCCTCCATGTCTACGACCTTTGTATCGTAAAGAAGAAAATACAAAAGTCCCGATGAGTAGGGATCTGGTGCACCGTGTCCGGCAATAAAAATTACGACAAGATCGTCGCGACCGGCCCGACCGGCCGTTTCCTTTAAGGCTGATCGAATCGCCCCTAGCGATGCGTCCTTGTCGATTAGCAGTTTTATGTCACCGGGAAAGAATCGGCCACCCTCTGGAGTGGTAAGGAACTCGGCAATTGCCCGAGCATCGTTACCGGAATATTTTAGAGACGCTAGCCCTGCGTCGGCATATTTATATTCCGATATCCCAATTACAACTGCAAATTTTCTGCCGTTGAATGTCTCGGCGTTCCCATTCGCCCATCCCGTTGATTCCGAGTCGCGAGTCTTTTCTCCGAGAAAAATAATGTAGGAAGCGTAGTATTGGTGCCCATCTTTATCAATGGTGCGAATCTCAAGAATATTTTTGCCAGGAAGCGGCTCGTAACCGCCAAGGTGGCCTTTGATACGACGCATGCAAGACACAACCTTACCTTCGGCGTCGCTCGATTTACCGCAATCCCTATTTATCCCGTCACCATTAAGCGATACGATAATATCGCCGTAATTTATCTTTGTGGCAAAAGGAGCAACAATGTGGAATTTTATGTTTGGTATATCGTTGGCAGCAAGCCGCACGGTTGGTTTGGCGAACCGCTCTCCGGAAATCCCGGGAAACTCGAGAACAAAAGGCTCTCGCGAGACGAAAGCCTTTTGTCCAAGAGACGCGGTCGAGAAAAGGAACGGAATCAGAATAAGCGTTAGACATATTAATAGCCGATTGGCTACAATTCCATTACCTAAATCATAAATTCGTCCCATACGTGATCGGTCAAAAATGCCGTACCATTTTACGGCTTGCGATTAGGCTGCGTATTCGATGCCGGTGTCTTAGTCTGAGCAGGCGGCACCGACGGGATCGACGCCGAATTGCTAATGTTCCTTACATTCATGACGACAGCGGCGGTATAATTCAGCTCGCCCGCCTCCTGCATATAATCATAGATCATATTCATGTTTGGGGGCAGACCTCCACCGCTCATCTGCTGATACATCGCGACATACTGTTTTAGGTCACTAACAATGTTCTCGATATTATTTGTGGAGCGTCCGCTCATCTTTGTTAGAGCGAGATATAGTCGCGATTGCGGATTTGCATTTCGCTTGTCGAGATCGATCGCCTTTGTGAACATAAACAGAGCCTCTTCCTTTTCCCCAGCCTTGCGAGCGGTTAGTTTCAGTACCCTGCCATAATAGAAATATCCGAGAGCATCGTCCGAACGAATGACGAGAGCCTGGCTCAAATTTCGGGCGGACAGTTTGTACATATCGTAGTAAAACGCAACGATCCCATTATCCCGCTTAATGGTGGACATTAGATTCTCGAATTCGCCGTCACCAGCCATGATCTCGCCATTTTGGATCTTAGTTTGCATGTCCTCAGCCATTTTTTCTTGATTTTTTGCGAGGCGGTTTACAGTGACTGTCAAATTGCGGTTAATCGACAGGCTTTTCCCATGAAGGTTTGAGGCCCCGACGCTTGTCTTTGCGAGATGCGAAGGATCCTTTGTTACAACGGCCAGAATGATTCCACCCAACATCTTTCCCCTTTGTTCTGTTCGTTTGCGATCACCATAATGGTCGAGCTCGATACGCGGGTCCTCGATAGCGGCGGTTTTTAGGGTTTCATAAAAAGTTTGCGCCTCGCGAACATCGTAGTTACGGTCGAGCATGTAGTCCAAAGCGAGTTTATCGGCTTCGTCCTCTTGTGCTGGTGACCAGTCAAATGATTTCTGCCCGGCCAATTTTGCAACTAATGGCCCAACGAAAAGACCGCCGAAGAAAGCTCCGGCTGCGACGTTACCGGCGCTCTTGCCGAATAGACCGCCAGTCAAACCGCCGGCGACAGCGCCGATGATCGCTCCCTTTTTCTCGGCGCTTTTTTGGGCGTCCTCAATATATTTTGCTACCTGAACGTCGTCCTTCCAGTGATCCTTTTCGATGTGAGCGATCTCATGGCCAAGGATATAGGCGAGTTGTGCCTCATTGTCGACGAGCGAGAGCAGTCCTGTTGAAATATAGATCGTCCCGGTCGAAAGCGAGCGAGCGGGCGGCCGGCATTGGATTGACCGTTATCTTAAAGCCGTAACGTTTATCGGAATTAGCCGGGACGAGTGATTGTCCAACACGGTTTACATAATCCTGAGCCATCAGGTTGTCGTAAAGCGTATCATCACTCCGTGGCAATTTTTCGCCCGACATTGTTTGAACCCACGACTCTGGATTATAGGTATTATGCGCAAACGCTTCTTTCGCATGCTCGCGCAAAACGCCGCGATACTCATAATCAACGTCGGCGCGAAAATCTTCTTCCTTGCCGTATTTCTCTTTGGCTTTCGCAAGCGCTTCAGTATATTGTCCTACTGATTTTTCAATGCGATTTTCATCTTTTGCATTATCCTTTGCCTCTTTCTCCTGCTTCTTTTTGTCCTTATCGTCCTTTTGAGCCGAAGCGAATCCTGGCATTAGCAGGGCGCAAATAAATATACTCATAAGAATTTGAGACCATATTTTTGTGGTTCTTTTCATATTGTCCTCCTTTAATGGTTAGAAATACTCTTCTTGTTTACATTGTTAATTGGTTAATTGGACTTTCAAATTATTGAGATCGGAAAATTCCAGTTCGAGGATCGAATTTATTCAAGTTGTGACATTCTCGGGTCAATAAACTAAGTTCCTAGCCGACATCATCTGATCCACCGCGATTTGATTCAACCTTAATTCAGTTTGTATTCGATGACTTGTATTTTACGGTCGCGCTTCACTCACGCGGAGGTCTAGATTTATCATCATCGGTTCCTTTGGCTTCATTTTGACCCGATACATCGTCTGCGGATACGGGTCGGTTTGGGTCAACTGCCGTTTGCCGTCGCTGCCGGCTTCTTTTTCGGCTTTGGTGTAGTTTTTGCCTTCGGTGCCCTGCTGCTCGTACTCGCTTGCGTCTCTTAGATATTTGTCCTCAAGAGCGGCGACCAGAGCGGGCGAGATCGGAGACGGTTTGTCCGGCATTCCGATATCCGACAAAGGCGCCGGCGAGACGATCACCGTCAATAATTCGCCGCGCCAATTGGGGTTGGGTGATTTAAGAGTGAAGAACGGGACCCGATCCGATTGCCCAGGAATGTCTATAACCCAACCCGGCTGAACGCGATTGTCGCCGCCGCGGGCGGAACGTGTCGGGAAGATCAGATATGGCTCGCCGACCTTGCCGCCCAAGTATATTTCGCGGTCGATGACGTATAAATAGCCGGTGCGTGGCGTTTCAAATGATAGCCGCACTTTGTCGCCGGTCTTAAATGCGGTTCCGGCAGCGACACGCTGCGGAGTATATTCTGTCCCGGATTCCTGTACCAGCATCCGGGCGGTTACCTTATCCCCTGGGACGCTCTTTGTCTCAGGTACCATACGCCAGAATGTTACGCCGATCTGTTCCCAACCCTCTGGGGATTTGGTGTCCGCCGGCAGCTTAAACGTGGTTTTGTTTGCAGGAGTCTTGGCGACCACCGCTGGAATGTGCTTGACACGAGGTGCAGTGCGTTTCAGCCGAAAGTTGGGTTTTGCCTTAAAAACAAACGCCGTTTCCCCGTTTTTGATGTCGTCAGTGATGTCGCGAGTGCGCGGAAAATCATCCGATGTGATCTCAGTCGGCTGTTTGTCCTTGTCGCCCTTTTGCTGAGCGACTGCCAAATGCTGACATACAAAAACAACTGCGATCAAAACGACCAGCCGCATATTCACTTGCCAAAAAAGCTTCATTACAAAATCCTCCGTAAAAAGAGTGAAACTATCAAATAACGCCAAACCAGCAAAGTATTCGAGATCATTCTAAATATGGATTTAAAATGAATACTGTCGGCCACACAGCCCGGTCGAGATTCGGCAAAATTAAAAGCGATTAATGGTTGGAATTATGAGGATTTTCTTTGAGAATGTCAATGAGATTTGTGGCTGATGTCAGAAGCCGGAGTGTCTTGGTCTCAACGCGTGTAAAAAGAACCCGTCGCTCCCGGTCCCGGTTCTGACTCGATAGTTACTTTTCGTCGCGGTTGATGTCGAGAGAAATGGCGAGGCGGTAGATGCCGGCTGAGTCGACTTCGATGTCTTTGCTGACGGTTGAGCCTTTGTATTTGGCGGTAAATCTATATTTACCGGAACCCACGGGTGGGCGGATCGAGAATTCGCCCGATATATTTGTCATTAACGTCGCGAGTTTTTTTGTTGAGCCGTCCGCGTTGACTTTTTCTGCTTTGACCTCGGCGCCGGTGACGCTTGTTCCATCTTTGTAGAACACGCTGCCCTGGATGATCAAAAGAGTGCCCCGGTCAACCATCAGGATCAGCCGGTTGCCGAGATCGCGGATCTTGTCTTTCTTAATCTCGACATTATATTGAACAGCCGCGCCGTATCCGCTCGCTTCGAAGGCGAGATTGTAAACGCCCGGTTCGAGACCATCGAGGAGAAAAACGCCTTTCGCGTCGGATTTTGCCGTCTTGATATCAACGCCCTTTTGCCTGGCTGAAATGGTCGCTCCGGCTATTCCGCGATCGGACAGATTACGAACCTTGCCCTTTACGCCGCCGGTTTGGGCGAAGGCAGAAGGCAGAAGGCAGAAGGCGAAAACCAGTAGGCAGAAAGCGGTTGGAAGTAGGCGGTAAATGTATCTAGTAAACATTCTTGATCGATCTTCTCTGTGTGCTGTGTGTCCCAGCTTAGTGAACTTTGTGATTAAAGATCTATTTATCACAAAGACCACAAAGGGTGGACACAAAGTTCACAAAGTCTAATTCTGTGCATGCAATGTTGACGTCGAGGCTTCGCGGCGCATTTCTCCGGCTACATCATTGATGATGTCATCGAGCGTTCGGGTTGGCTGGTAACCGATTAGCGTGGCAGCCTTGTCGAGGCTCGGAACGCGCCGCTGCATGTCCTCAAAGCCTTCGCCATAGGCTTCGGTGTACGGAATATATTTGATCTCGCTTCGGCTGGCCGTCAGATCTATGGCCTTTTTTGCAAGCTCATTGATCGAGATTTCCTGATCGCTGCCGAGATTGATAACCTGGCCGAAACATGCGGGAGTTTCGAGAAACTTGGTCAAGCCGTCGACCACGTCCGAGACATGTCCGAAACATCGCGACTGCGTGCCGTCGCCATGAACCTCAATGGGTTCGTTCTTTAACGCCGCTTCGACAAAACGCGGCACAACCATGCCGTACTGTCCGGTTTGACGCGGACCGACCGTGTTAAATAGCCGCGCGACAACTACCGGAAGCCGTGTCTCTTTGAAATGCGCCAACGCGAGAAACTCGTCTAGCGTTTTTGCACAGGCGTATGCCCAGCGGTGCTTGTCTGTGGCCCCGGTAAGCAGGTCATCTTCTTCACGGAAGGGAACTGAGATGCCTTTGCCGTAAACCTCAGAAGTGCTGGGGATCAACACGCGCTTTCGATACTTTGCGCAGCGGCCGAGAACAACATCGGTGCCATGAAAGATCGTTTCGATCGTCTTTACGGGCTGCTCCATGATCAGTCGGACTCCGACCGCACTCGCCATATGATATACGCGGTCGGTCTCGCGAATAAGTTCTTCCATGAGCTTATCGTTTAGGACGGTGTCGATGATCAGCCGAAAATTATCGTGGTCTTCGAGATGCGCAATATTCGAATAGCGGCCAGTCGAGAGATCGTCAATTACGGTGATCTCGTGACCCTGGTTCAATAATCTGTCAGCCAAATGGCTCCCGACAAAACCGGCTCCGCCTGTGATTAGTATTTTCATGAACAGATTATGTATCTAAACGCGTTCCAGTTTTTCGATCCGTTTTGCCTGCGATCGTGATTCGTCCCGCAGTTCACCAATCGATTTGCGAAGCTCGGCGATGCCTTCTTCATTCTTTAGCTGAGCATCGATCAACGCATTCATCTTAAAGTCGAAATCGTTTCTCGAGCGTTCAAAATCCACGTCAAACGTATCCAATCGTTCCTCATGCCTAACTATCAGATCTTTAAGAAGAACAATTACGTCCTCCATTCGGTTCACTCTATCTTCCTCATTCATAGATGATTTTCCTCGCAAACTACTTCGGTAAAGTATAACGCGGTTCTTTTCAATCCCTCAGCCAGCGGTATCGTCGGTTCCCATCCTAACAAGGATTTCGCCCTTTCAATATTCGGCTTTCGCTGTTTCGGATCGTCCTGCGGCAGCGGCAGATATTTGATCTTAACCGGTTTGCCGAGGGTCGCGCCGACCTGCTCGGCCAATTCATTCATCGTGAATTCACCCGGATTACCGAGATTGACCGGCATCTGAATGTCGTCAGATTCGGCATTCATCAGTTTAATAATGCCGTCTACAAGATCGCTGACGTAACAGAACGAACGCGTCTGCGACCCATCGCCGTAGATCGTGAGTTCCTCGCCACGCAATGCCTGGACAATAAAATTCGAGACGACGCGGCCGTCATTTTCGAGCATTCGCTCGCCGTAAGTATTGAAAATACGGACTATACGCGTGTCAACACCGCTTTGACGATGGTAATCCATCATCAATGTCTCGGCAACCCGTTTGCCCTCATCGTAACAGCTGCGGAGGCCGATCGGGTTGACGTTGCCCCAATACGCTTCGGTTTGGGGATGTTCGATCGGGTCACCGTAAACCTCAGATGTAGAAGCCTGCAAAATGCGGGCTCGCACGCGTTTTGCCATTCCCAGCATATTGATCGTGCCCATCACATTAGTTTTTACGGTCTTGATCGGATTGTACTGGTAATGGATCGGCGACGCCGGACATGCGAGATTATAGATCTGGTCAACCTCAAGCAGTATCGGCTCGGTCACGTCGTGGCGGACAAGCTCAAACCGCTTGTTATCAATAAGATGAGCAATATTTATCTTACGACCGGTGAAGAAATTATCGAGACAGATAACCTCACTGTCGTCATTCAATAACCTTTCGCAAAGATGTGAGCCGATAAACCCGGCCCCGCCAGTGACAAGTATGCGCATAAAAGATATTAACCGCAGAGACGCAGAGACGCTGAGAATGAAGAATCAAAATAGATTGAAATCAATTGATACCCATGACCCAACTTCCTTTCTAACTTCATCTATTTTGGTTTCTCCGCGTCTCTGCGGTCAAAATTTATTTTAGGTGTTTTTCGAAGAAAGCCAAAATACGGCTGTATACATCAGTCCAGCTTTGAGGCATGGGTTTAATTTTCATCGATTATTCTTCATTGGGGTCGAGTGCCTCTCTAAGGGCCAATAATTCCGGCAGAACCAAATGATCCTTGGGCCTGTCCGCTGCGGTCTTTGACATGATTAGTGCATCTAAAGTAAAGGCTCGCACCTGTGCTCCGAAGAGGTCATAACTGATCGAATTTGCAAGTGCGTCCTTGTAATCGCCCACTCCTTTAACCTCAACGAGTAAATCAATGTCGCCTATTGAGGTTTCAAAAATGAAATTTGTTCCACTTCGGAGAGAACTCACATCAAAGATAAATTTTAAGCCCACAGGCCAATTCCGCGGGACCGGATTAAATGGGGCCAGCGCCGCGTACAGTCTTGAAATGTTTGCCTTTTTTCGAGAATAACAAAAATCCAAATCTCGAGTAATATAGCCCGATGAATGAAGTGTGATGGCAACGCCACCGACAATTACATATTCCACATTGTTGCTGGCGAGACTCTTTATGGCTTTTTCGAGGTCGACCATCAGGATTTACTTTTTTTGATCGGACCATTGGTTCGCGCTCGATCTAACTCAGCTAAAAACTTCATACCGGATTGTAGATTGTCAATCCGCTGTTGTGGAGTAAGACGGAGTTGCGAAGCCGTCAATGTGAGATCGATCCCAAAGTCCCTTGCCGCGGCAATCTTACCCCCTAGCCGTGGATTCAACAATTTCTCTTCAGGTGTTCGCTTCATGCTTATATTATTTTACGGTAATTCGAGTGCATTTACACGTTTTTCAGCTTTTTGTGCGTCGGTCAAACGTCCGTATTCGTAAATCGCGTTTTCCCAGGTGCCGTACATGGCATTCGGGAGTAATATGTAGCGTTTTCCAAACAGGTCTTTGGCTTTATCAACTTCGGCGAAACGGTCGGCGACCGATTTGCGTTCGAATACGTTGGAATGATCGTCAAGTTTATCGCCCATAAAGAAGACGATGCGATATTTTTGCAGAATGATTTGGCGGCGGCCTTCTTTGCTCGAATCGGTATTCCGCAGCATCAGCGTTTCGTCCGTCACATCCGGGAAACCGACATTTTTCAGATTATCCATTGTCGCCTGTTTCTGGGCCTCGTCACGGTTTGATACATAAAATACTTTCACGCCTTTCGAATGAGCGTATTTCAAAAAATCGACGGCGCCGGGTATCGCTTTGGCTTTTCGCATCTCGCCCCACGCGTACCAGTCTTTAAGGGCAAACGCCTGACGATTTTTTATGTTGTACGCTTGCGCCGGTGAATTGTCCAAAATCGTTTCATCGATATCGACCATCAATGCACGCGGTTTTTTCTGTTCGGCCTTGGGCAATTTCTTGACGTTCTTTTTGTCCAGATCTGCGTCGAGTTGCCAGTGTGCAAGGTTGAAAGCCTGATACGCCAGCGCGCGATATTCGCCCGCTTTTTGCATATAAAGGGTGGCGCCGACCTGATATTCGTTATCGGCGGTCGCCTGAACCATCGGCGTGCCCTGCTGGGCGGTCGAGATCGTGACGAAATACGTCGCCGAAACCGAGCATAAAACCAATGCTAAAGTGAAAAGATTATGTTTAAATTTCATATTTCAAATTTGAGACCTGGATTTTAATCAATTAAAAGAGTCCTTTGAATAACCGGAATCTTTTCACGGTTTGGAAGGAATCGCGATTTTTTTGAAAAGTTGGGGGTTATTTGTTTGAGACTTTGGT
>JAYVER010000150.1:0-5231 GCA_043748725.1 Chloracidobacterium sp.
CACTGCTTTTGGTGTTGACTTTCGTTTTCACCAGTTCAGCTACAGTCGGTGCCCAAACCATCAACAAACCGTCGATTCAGATCACTCTCCGCACACACCAGCAATACTATCGTAACGGTCAGCAAGATCAGGAAACCTGGAGCTGGACTCCGCGGATAATATATCGTGTCGTAGGCCCAATTTCTGCGGGCAGTCAATTGTCTGTTGAATTCACCCTGCCGTCGGGCAAGCCATGGATCAAATTTGACTGCGCCACAAATGAGACCAAAGCTGGCTATTGGTGGGAAACGCAATGCGGCATGAACTCAAACGAGGTCAAGGACGAACAAGCGACGATTGAAACCGGCATGGCCGGATTTAGGATAAATCTTAAAAACGAACTCGAAGGCACAAACAAGACACTATTTAACGGAAAGTTCAAAGTTGAGAAATTTCATGTCGGCGTAATCGATCTACCGAAATTTAAAAATAACTTTTCCTACTACGTTAACTACGACTGGAACCTGCCTATCGGCTATATCTACAGTTATGACGTGATGGATGCCAAACCGGGCTATCCTCCTTCGCCGACCGAAGGGCGTTTCACCTTTGTGACGTGGTTCAAAGGCGATCCCAACCTTATAAATTATGGCAAGTACGTCGCATATCTGTACTTCCAGGGCAAGATGGTCGCCGACAGCACGGGTGGCGACAAATACGGAGCTACTGGTTGTCAGATTACGAATGCTGCCTCCTACGAATCGACCAATACTTACTGTCGCCGTTATTTCACGGTGAACGCCACGGTCTGGGACAAGGAGCCGCAATACCACCCGATGGACTTTCAGATGTACAAGAACGCAGGCGATTACGAAGTGAAGGTGTTGCAGAACGGCAAGCTGGCGCGCACGGCAAAATTTACTATGGGATCGAAATACAATCTCGTCGATACAGGGATTGGTTCGGAGAACAATCTCGGCACCGGGCGCTTCGTTGTGCCCGTACAAGTGATTGGCGATCAAGATGGCCAATGGGATCACATGGCCTATAAGACCGATGCTTTCTTCGGTAATCCGCTGACGGGATTCAGTTTGCCTTAAAAGTGCCACGGCTGGCTCCGGCAGAGAATGTCCGACTGCTCTCCCAGATCCATTTCCAGTCTCGTTAACATATGGTCGATTAACGGCAATTTGAAGATTATTTACCGTTCAGAAGTAAGAAGATGAAGAACTTTTACCGATCTACGAAGATATTTATGATCTTGGCTTCGTGGTTTTGCGTGGCGAATGCGTCTGCCATAGCTCAGAAGCCCATTGGTTTTTACGTTTCTATTTCAGAGACGCGAACAGAACATAGCCGGGACAGCGGTTCGAGTTCGAAAACGATCAAAATTAATGGCAACGCGCTTGATTACGAAGAAACCAGCAGGCGGAGAAAGCCGCTTCACAAGGAGTACAGGCTTACCGATCAGGAGGTCAGCAAATTAAAGCGGCTCGTATCGGAAAGGCACTTGCTTGCTTCCCGTTCGGTTGAATATGCGGAAGTCACCGGTTCGCACACATCGATAGTGTTGAGTTTGGAACTGAAATTAAAAAAAAGACGTTCACTGATCAGGATATCCGGCTCGATGGCTTCGAAGGAGTTGAACAATGATCGTGTATATCAGAATGTTCATGCGCTTCTGGACGAGATCACCGAAATAATGGATGCAAAAGACCAGACAGACCGGCATTAAATTTTCTAAGGAGGAAAATAAAATGAAATGTCGCTTGAATCTAACCCTTACTATCGCAGCTCTCCTGCTTGTTGTGACGGTCGGTTTAACAAAAGCGCAAACTACGCCGCTTTCCGAAGTTATCAAGCTGGAAAACGGAGAAACGACAAAGGTTGCTGCCGGGATTGTGACGGAGGGGAGTAGTAAGTTCTATTTGCTGCAGAACAATGCAGGAAAGAAAAAGAACGTCCATGTTCGCTTAACGCCGGCAAACCACACTGGTCTTGGTATTTATGATCAAGACGGCATAATGCGGAACGAATTTGCAGACAGCAACGTTTTCGACGCCGTGTTGGCAGACGGTGAAAAAATCAAAGTCGAAATCTGGGCTGTGCGAGCAAAAAAGAGTCAATTTACTCTGGTGATAACCGCGCGCGATGCCGTTGCAACACCGACTCCATCGATTCCCAACCCTCACCGCCATGCGCGGGGCAAAGACATGCTCAGCGATGTTCGACCAGACATTAAGATTGTCGAGGCAAACGTTCCCAGCAACAGCAAGAAAGAGAACGTCGTTGAAAACAAGGCAAAGACATTTCGCGCTTTTACTATGGATGCCGAAGGGCTCGAACGAATCTTCTTCGAAGATATGAGAACAAACAAGACCTTTGAGATTCAAGGAGTAGATTGGCCCGGCCGCTCTTTGAACGATCCGGAGTGCGTGGACGACTACTTTATCTTTGACCGGTCAGTCAATCCGCAGCGCTCGGTTCATTATGCGTTCGATATGAAGAAAAGACTGATTGTGGCAGCGCGAGTGTTCCAGTAATTGCGAACAGTAAACAATGTAGTATTTTTACCTTATGACCAATAGATCAATCATTCTGATATTGCTGTATATGACAGCTGGCGTCGCAATTACAATTAGCGCACAAGATATGAAAACCGCCGAGGCACTCAAAAATTTTAAGGTTTTTTACAAACAAGAACTGAAACAAGCTGGCGTGGTCGGCAGCAGTTTTGTGTTTCTAAAGGACAATAAAGTAATTGCGGCAGACTATTACGGCTCGGCTAATCTTGTAAAAAATCAGCCCGTTGACGAAAACACGATCTATCATTGGGCGTCGAACACAAAACCGTTTACAGGCATTGCCATCATGCAGCTTCGCGACCACGGCCTGTTAAAACTGGACGATCCGGTAACGAAATATTTGCCCGAATTGCGTGCGGTGCATAATCCATTCGGCAGCATGGACGAGATCACGATCCGTCATCTGATGACACACTCAGCCGGATTTCGGGGCGGCACGTGGCCTTGGAGTACGGGTAAAGATTGGGAGCCGTTCGAGCCGACCGACTACTCGCAGCTTGTCGCAATGTTTCCGTACACCGAGATACGCTTTAAGCCGGGAAGCAAGTTCAGCTATTCAAATCCGGGTATTGTCTTTTTAGGCAAAATCATCGAAAAGCTTTCGGGTGACGATTACGAGGTTTACATTGACAAGAATATTTTCAAGCCGCTCGAGATGTACCGAAGCTATTTCGACGCGACGCCATATCATCTTCTCAAATACCGCTCGCATTCCTATTACATCGAGAACGGCAAGCGGACGGAGGGACGCTTTGATGCAAATACAGGCATCACGGTCTCGAACAGCGGTCTCAATTCACCACTTCCCGATATGATCAGGTATCTAAATTTTCTGGTCGGCGACCCAAAAAAGCAGGATGTGTACGAGGGTGTCCTGAAACGATCGTCGCTCGAAGAAATGTGGCGGCCACAAATAAAGACCGAAGCGGACGCAAACGGAAACAAGGGATTTACAACCGATATAGGCTTGATATTCTTTCTGGACACGACTCTCGGCCCTACACATCTCGGACACGGCGGCGATCAGAACGGATTTATCAGCTACATAGATTTTGACCCGGCAAAACGCGAGGCTTCCGTGATCGTGTTCAATACAAATCTGATCTTAGCTGACAATACACCGCCGGAAAAAGATATGGTCGGCAAACTTCGCCGTGCCTTACGGGCATTGTATTAAATCGGTGGTTTGACAACCACGATTCAGCAAAGAAGTATGTTCGGATGATTAAGGCAACCGTTTGACAGAGCGAAGGCTCTAACATCAGACTTACGAAGTCAGTAGATTAAATATTCCGAGGAACACAATGAGAACAAAAATCCATAAAGCTATATTGCTTTCCACTTTTACGATTGTTTTAACCTTTGCTTCGGCAAGTTTTGCTCAATTGACCGGTGGTTATAAGACGATTGAGAAAACACACGCCGGGGCCAATCTCGCTGCGCAATTTGCCGTTGGAGAACAGTCGAAAAAGTCGAAAAGGACATTCAGGCTCGACGATGTCGTCAAGGCTGAGACTTGGGAAGGAACAGGCAAGAAGATCGGTAGTGCGAATTTTCGTGACTGCTTGAAGGTAACCGCTGACGGCAAGCAGTCGTCTTATGTCCAGACGGTTGTATCGATGGATCAGTATAATAATTTCGCGCTTATGAGTTGGGCCGATTCGAAATGCGGTGAAATGGCCGACGGCTTTGAACAGGTCAAAAATTCGCATGCCGGCATCGGCCTCGCTGCCGACTTTGCCGTTAAACAGCATTCTGATGACACTAAGATCAAACATACTCTCGCCGGCATTCTGAAGGGCGAGGTCAAGGGTAAGTTCGATATGACCTATCGCGTCTGTATGAAGGTAGCCGAAGACGGCGAAACTCACGTCATACAGGCGATCGTTACAATGGATCAGTATTCGAATATGAAACTTGTAAGCTGGGAACACTCGAACTGCGGCAACTAACTGACGCCCTTGGAACGATCCCAGCTGCCTTGCAGTTTTCTGAGCAGCACGATCTGCCCGGTGTGATAGGCGTTGTGGATATTCTGCTTTGCAAGCGGTGAACGCCACGGACCCGGGTATTGAGCGTTGACGGGTGATTCAAGTTTTGCATCGTCGATCTTATTTAGCTTTTTCCGCCACTCATCCATCACTGCGTAGAACCTGTCACAGGTCGCCTGCCAATCAGTTTCGTCCGATTTGAAAGTGCCTTTATTTTCAACGTCCTGCGGCTCGTTCAGCTCACCGCGATAACGCTGTAGCCAACGTTCATTCCAAAAAATGAGGTGATTTACCTCTTCCCAGATCGAATTGTCTGCTCCGGCTGGCTTCCATGCGGCTTGGCTTGCAGTCAGGTTCTGAATGGCATTCTTGAGCGCGACAACCCAATTATCTTCGTCATAGCAGGCGGTGAATTGTTCGAGTAAAACTTCCTTTTGGCGGACTCACAATAGAGGAAACGTCCGACGTTTTGAAGATAACGCCTGCCGCTGTTTCCAGACACTGGAATCTGGCCAGGGCTTGGCTTGCAAGACAAATGAGAAAGTAGGATCCAACGCGACATTAGTTGATCGGACATGCGACGAGAACACTGGCAAAAAATAGAAGAGATTTTTCATGCTGCGGTTGAATATCACGGCCGCGAACGCGAAGAATATCTCGGGCGTGTCTGCAAAGA
>JAYVER010000151.1:0-5218 GCA_043748725.1 Chloracidobacterium sp.
CTCATAAGCGAACCCATGCCCATTTCTGTCATCTTTGCTTCATCTAAAATTTGGCATTTCAGCCCAACTTCTTTCGCCATCGTCTGAGCACGCTTTGCCATCTCGGTCGGCGTGAGGATATTTGGCGGCTCATTGGCGAGATCGCGGGTAAAATTCATCGCCTCGCCGATAGCCTGGCCGCGTGCGATTCCGGTTTTGAGATCGGCGGGTTTGGCTCCGTCAACGCAAACGACAAAGCCGGTCACGGCCTTATTATTTTTATCTTTGGTCTTATATTTATCGAGCTCAAATTGGCTGGTGATAAAACCTTGAACCGCATTTTGAGCTGCATCGGCGGCATCTGCTTCGCTTCGCGCGAGCAGAGCGAAACTCTTTACATTTCGTTTGCGAAGATAGCGTGTTGCAGTTCCAGCGAGAACACAAACTGAGTGCGTCTTGTATTCGGCCTTATCGCCAACGCCGACAAGAAGCAGGCGGCCCGCCCTTACATTGCCTTTCGGAGCGAACCGCAGGAGAGCCGTTTGACCCGTGTCTCCTTTGAATTCCTCTGCCTTCATGACCTCGGCAATAAGTCCGCCGGTCAATTTGTCCAAATCCTTGAGCACGCCGCTCGCAGCCTTCTCGCCTTTAAATACCGCAACGGCCAAAGCTTCAGCGTTGGCCTCGGTAAAATTTCCGGTAATTCCCTGGAATTTCATCAATACCTCAATGTTTATTTGTTTAATTCGTAAAAAAACTCTTTAATATCTATAACTTATCTCAGGTGATGTTTCAACTCTTGCCGCGTTTCTTTTTCGATCGTCTTTCGCATCTCGGTCTCGCGTTTGTCATATAATTTCTTTCCTTTGGCGACGCCTATCTCGAATTTGATCCGCCCGTTTTTCCAATAAATGCTCGTGACGACCAGCGTCATGCCTTTTTGCGTGGTTTCTTTTTCAAGCTTTTCGATCTCGCGGCGGTGGAGCAAGAGCTTTCGCGGCCGCAAAGGCTCATGATTATTTATATTGCCGTGTATATAATGCGAAATGTGCGATCCCATCAGCCAGACCTCGCCGTCATTGATCGTGACATACGATTCCTTAAGCTGGATGCGGCCGGCCATTATGCTTTTGACCTCGGTGCCGAGCAGCGCGGCTCCGGCCTCGAACTTGTCGAGAATGTAATACTCGAAGAAAGCCTGTCTGTTATTGAGTATTTCCTTGTCCACCGGCATAAGACGCAAAGTAAAAAGTCAAAAGGCAAAAATCGGCGACGCGTCGCCTAGAGAGCAATTCTTAATTGTCCGGTTTTATCGGGGGCATCGCAAGCCGCTGATTTGACAATATCGCGTTTAGCCCCGTAAATTATTAATACGCTGGGAGATCGTCTAATGGTAGGACTGCAGTCTCTGGATCTGCCTATCGGGGTTCGAATCCCTGTCTCCCAGCCAAAGATCAGACGGCAGTTGGCGGTTTGCGGTAGGCAGAATAATTCTGTTTACTGCCTACGGCTTACTGCCTACCGCCTACTGACTATGGACGATTGGCACGAAACCGAAATTCGCGTTCGCTACGCTGAGACGGATCAGATGGGCATTGTGCATCATGCGAATTACCTAATCTGGTTCGAGGCCGGACGAAGCGAGCTGTGCCGGGCTAAAGGCTTTTCATACAAACAGATGGAAGATGAGGCAGATGCTCTGATGGTCGTCGCCGAATCTTATTGCCGTTACAAATCACCCGCACGATACGAAGACGTTTTGACGATTCGAACGAAAGTCGGCGAGATCCGCAGCCGAAGTCTCCGATTTTTTTACGAAGTGTACCGGGCATCTGACGATACGCTGCTCGCCGAGGGCGAAACGCTCCATCTTGTCACTGATCGCGATAAAAAAGTTCGTAAATTACCAGAAATTTACAGAAATCGCTTACAGGACAGTCACGAAAACTCTTTCCCGCCAAATCAAGCTCCGAGTTAGGTTCGGAGTTCCAACTTTAGTTGGCCTCATCCGACCAGAGAAGCCAACTAAAGTTGGTACTCCGAACGACTCAATCAATTCGTCACTTGTAACTCCGAACTCCGAACCCTAAACTGAATACATGCCCGGAGCCGGACGAGCCGAAGTTTATTTCATCGCAGCGATGATGATTTTGATCATCATCTTAAGCGTGACGGCGGTCTTCGTTTTTTTTAAAACCTACAAAAAAGAAATGCGGGAAAAACAGGAGCGGTCGGCAGGGAAGGGTCCGGCTTCCGAATCAGAACCGCATTAATGTTGATTTTTACTTAGTCCGCAGTTTTTATGGCACATCCGAAATTACTAAATTCGAAAACGGCCGCTCTGATCGTCGTCGATATTCAGGAAGCCTTTCGAAATGCGATTCCCGATTTTGCTTTGCTGGCGTCGCGGGCGTCGACTGCTGTGCGCGGGTTTCAGATACTTGGCGTTCCCGTCATAGTTACAGAGCAGTATCCAAAAGGCCTTGGCCATACGGCCGAAGAGATCCATCTCGTTTTGCCGGACGATTTCGAAGTTTTTGAAAAGACCGCGTTTAGCTCTTGCGGTGCCGAGCACTTCGTCGCGAAACTAGAAGAATTGGGAATAAAACAGGCCGTGCTTTGCGGTCTCGAAACGCACGTTTGCATTAATCAGACAGCCCACGACTTGCTTGATCGCGGATTCGATGTGCATATTTTGACCGACTGTGTCTTTTCGCGATTTGAACACGACAAATTAACTGCTCTTGCCAAAATGCAAATGAGCGACGCCGTGCCGTCGTCAATAGAAATGGCGTTATTCGAACTCATGCGTGACACCAAGCACGATCAGTTCAAAGAAATTCAGGCTTTAATAATGTGAAATATAGGATTTCAACAACGGATTAACGCAGATGAACGCTGATAGAACAAATAAAAAATCTGTGTGAATCTGCGCTAATCCGTTGTTGGAATTAAACTAAATGGACATATTTTCATCTCTAAATCCCCAACAGGTTGAGGCCGTCAAGTCCACCGAAGGACCGCTGCTTATTCTCGCCGGGGCTGGTTCGGGTAAAACGCGCGTTATTACCGTACGGATCGCGTATCTTATTACAGAAAAAGAGGTTGCACCGCACAATATCCTTGCCGTGACCTTTACAAATAAGGCGGCCGGCGAGATGCGGGAGCGCGTTGTGGAGCTGCTCAAAGGCGAAAAGCTGCAATCGGCGCCGCTGATCTCGACCTTTCACAGTCTCTGCGTGCGGATACTGCGTCAGGATATTGAGAAACTTGACGAAGGATATAAGAAATCGTTTACGATCTACGACACAGATGATTCGCAAAAGGTCGTCAAAGCGTGTATCAAAGACCTCGGCCTCGACGAAAAGCAGATCACTCCACGCGCAGTGCGCAACGCCATCAGCGCGGCCAAGAATCGCGGTGAGGATTATGAGATTTTTGCGGCAAAGGTCGAATACGGCGATGGGAAAAAGGCCGCTATCGCGAAGGTTTTTAAGATGTACGACGAGCGTCTGAATATCGCGAATGCTCTTGATTTTGACGATCTGCTGATCAAAACGGTCAAGCTGCTGCGCAAGTCACAGGAAATCCGCGAAAAATACAATGACCGCTACAAATATATCCTCGTTGACGAATATCAGGACACGAACGCCTTACAGTTTGCCCTCATTAGCTTTTTGACCGAAAATCAGCAAAATATTTGTGTCGTCGGTGACGATGCGCAGAGCATTTATGGATTTAGACAGGCCGATATACGGAATATTTTGGGTTTTGAAGAGCATTTTCCGAACGCTAAAGTGATCTTGCTCGAACAAAATTATCGTTCGACGCAGACGATCCTCGATGTTGCCCACGCGATCATCGAAAACAATATCCACCAAAAGAAAAAGAAGCTGTGGACGGCCAATCCGGGCGGCGAGCGCATCTTTTATTTTCAGGCTTACGATGCAGATAGTGAAGCCCGATTTGTTGCGTCCAAGATCGAAGAACACCAACGCCGCAGCCTGAGCGACCGCATTGCGGTTCTCTATCGTACTAACGCCCAATCGCGGCTCTTTGAGGAAGCCTTGCGTCGTCTGCGGATTACATATAACATCGTCGGCGGCTTTTCATTCTACGAGCGGGCCGAGGTCAAGGACGTTATCGCTTATCTCAAATTGACATTAAATCCTTTTGACGACATCGCGTTGTTGCGTGTGGTCAATACGCCGACGCGTGGCTTGGGCAAAACGAGTCTCGATGAACTGCAAAAACAGGCGAAGTCAGGCGGCTCGTCGCTTTGGATGACAATCGCGACGATAACGGACCCGGCCTACGGACAGCAGGTGAATCTGACGCCGAGGGCGAAAGAGGCTCTACGGGCATTCAGAAAAACAATTGAAAACCTTATTAAAAAAGTCGGTGAATCGGCGGAGTCCGACCGTCCAGTTTCCGAAGTGGTGATAGCCGCGATCGAGGATACTGGCTATGCCAACGCTCTGCGTACCGAAAACTCGGACGAAGCCGAGGCGAGGCTCGAAAACCTTGAGGAACTCGTCAATGCCGCAGTCGATTACGACAAGCAGGAAGAGAACGGCCTGCGTGATTTTATCGATCACGCGGCACTTATTTCGGACACTGATAAATATGACGGCAAGGCTGGCGTTACATTGATGACCGTACACATGGCAAAAGGGTTGGAGTTTCCGATCGTTTTTCTGGTCGGGCTGGAGGACGGCATTTTCCCGCACTCGCGGTCGATCAGCGATCCGAAAGAGTTGGAAGAAGAGCGCCGTCTGGCGTATGTCGCGATAACTCGGGCGGAGAAGATGCTGTATGTAACGCACTCGATGCGACGGCGTGTTTATGGCGAAGAGATCGCCGCCGAGCCCTCGCAATTCTTAAACGAAATGCCGCTCGAATTGATTGACGACCTTTCGCAAGGTGCTTCGTGGCTGTCGTATGCGCGAAGCTCAACCTCGATGGCCGCCAAAGCAACGGTCAGCGCGTTACGCGGCGAACGCACACCCGTGAAACCGCGAAATACCTTTGCCGGCAAGACATATAATAGCTCCGAGGCGATCGCTGAGTTCTTTAAGAAAAAAAGCAGTCCACAGACTGCGGGCGGCGGGCAGCAGTCAGACCCGCCTGCGTCAACGAGCGGATTCCCGTTTAAAGTCGAAAGGGAAATGAAGCCGCCGACAGCTTTTGATAAGCTAAAAGCCGCCGGAACTCAAAATCCGCAATCCGCAATCCGCAA
>JAYVER010000152.1:0-5182 GCA_043748725.1 Chloracidobacterium sp.
GGAAGGCGGGCAATTTTGTTGTTTTCCGATGGATTTGATACGTCTCAGGGAGCAAATCTTGCGTCGGTTACGCAGAGCTTGGACCTCGACGGAGCTATACTTAAGGCTCAGCGAAAAAGCGTCGCCGTTTATTCCTTTTACTCGCCGACTACGCTAACTGACAATTTCGGTTCACCGCTTGTGTTGGGAGCTCAAGGAGCTCTTTCGAAGCTTTCCGAGGAAACCGGTGGCCGCGCTTTTTTCCAGGGCTCGATCGCTCCGATCAGTTTTCTGCCGTTTTTCCGGGAACTGGTTATCACTCTCAACCGCCAATTTGCCCTGACCTATCTTTCGACCCACATGAAAAAAGGCTTTCACAAGGTCAAAGTTATGAGTACTAATCCGGAAGTGAAGATCGAGCACCCGCGCGGCTACTACTACCGTTGACAATCACCCAACTTTCAAATTACACGACTGACAAATACGTACTTCTTCCTTTATCAGCAGCCCGATCCAAAACAACGGAAAGAAAAATACGAGCAGGGCCGCAAACGTGATCCAACCGGCGGTCGAGATTCGCCGTTCGACACGAGGCAGATATTGGCTCATGCAGTGCGGGCAGCGAAAGGGCTGCGCTATATGCTGGTTTTGTTGATAAGTGAGCGGGGCTGGCCGGTAATTTTGATTGGCGGCATTAAATTGGTCGGTCAGCGGCTGAGCACGATCGACCGGCTGCGTTGGGCGCGGCTCATTTTTTGTCTGAAACTCGTCAGTTTTCCAGGCATACGGCCGCGGTGCCGAATAATCATACGGATTGTCCATCACCGGCTTCTGAAAATTGAACTTGGTACCGCAAAAGCGGCAAAAGTTAGTCTCGCCCGAATTAAGTTTTCCACAGTTTTGACAAGGATTCATATTTGGCTCGAAGAATATACTCCGCTCATTTACGAATAATAGCAAAGAAAGGTTCGTTTTTCGATCAAAAATGCAACCGGTCGGGGACATCTGTTTTGGCTCCCCTCCTTACGAAGGAGGGGTGGATGCCGCCGCGGCAGACGGGGTGGTTCTCTCTTCGCCTATTATGAGTGCAGCTAACGCCAAAGAACGAACCACCCCGGCCTTCGGCCACCCCTCCTTTTCCAAGGAGGGGAGCTTTGAGAAAGCGGGATTTTCTCTCACGGCAGCCGCCAAGACCCAAACCATGAATTATATTTTCAGCAACGCTTTTCATTGTCAGGTCGTCTAAAAATCAGGTAATCTAATTGTTGAGTTACCTTTCACCCGCATTAAAATATGAAAAGTTTGCCCACCATAGTTTTTATCTTGCTTGTGCTTTCAACAGCCACCTTTTCTCAGCAATCGGACGCCGAACTGCGCAAAGTGATCGAAAAGGACAAGTCGAGCCGTGACAACGGCGGGAGGTTAAAGACTCTCTTTGCGTCTGAGAATCTTACACGCGGCACGGCATATTTCACAAATCGTCAATTTCCCGAAGCCCGCGAGCATCTTCAGCAGATCATTGATAACTATCCGTCCGATCCGGGCGTGCCCGCAGCACTGTTTATGGTCGGGCGCGCATATATGTGGGAACGCAAATACTCGGAAGCCATTCCCTACCTCGACCGCGTATCACGCGAATTCCCGGATACAAAGTATGGCCGCGAGGGACTCGCGTTCAAAGGCGCGTGCAATATCCGCATTGGTAAAAACGCCGAAGCCGCCAAGATCTATGAGCAATACACCGTAATGTACCCGGCGGGCGAGCGGATAGATTCGGCGTATCTGAATATGATCGACGCTTTGCGCGAAGCTGGTAAATACGACGAAGCGATCTCATGGGTCGCAAAAACGCGCGAGCGTTTTCCGGGACAGCCAACCGAAACCAACGCTCTCCACTCACGTTTGCGAATGGAAATCTTTCGCGGACATTGGGCGGACGCGGCGGCAACCGCCGACACGATGCTTTCGCAGGCAAAGTTCACCGGTGCAATGACAAGTACGGACGAGGTCAAATATCTCAAGGCGTTTGCGATGGAAAAAGCGGGTAAACGTGGCGACGCCATAGCCGTTTATTTCTCAATACCTAACAGCAGTGCCTCATATTACAGCGGCCTCGCGGCCGATCGCCTTGCGGCTATCGGTTCCGGTGTTAAACGCACTTCGCAGGTTACGGCGCGACTCACGTCGGATTATCCGGCGGCATTT
This sequence comes from Chloracidobacterium sp., assembly GCA_043748725.1. Lineage (GTDB taxonomy): Bacteria > Acidobacteriota > Blastocatellia > Pyrinomonadales > Pyrinomonadaceae > OLB17. The sequence continues at coordinate 2,185 of JAYVER010000152.1, forward strand.
CGCGACGAGGTTTTGCAATATTCACGGGCGAAAAAACTCGATCCGCGATTTGTGCTTGCGATTATGAAACAGGAAAGCACTTTTAGACCGGGCATCAAATCACCGTCAGCCGCACGCGGACTGCTCCAACTCACCATCGACACGGCTCAAAAATATAACAAAAAAGCTGGTTTTCCCGCTCTCCAACCCGACGACCTCTATCGGCCGCGTATTAATATCGCCATCGGCTGCGAGTATCTCGCCGATCTGAAATCTCAATTCGGCGGCTTAAACGAAGCCATTGCCGCGAGCTATAACGGCGGCGAAGACAACGCCGCTCGCTGGTTAAACCGCTCAAAACCAAAGGACGCCGGCATTTTCACAGCCGAGATCGGCTTTGCCGAGACTAAAAATTACGTCTTTAAAGTTATGACGAATTATCGAATCTATCGCGATCTATACGACGAGAATCTGAACAAAAGGTAAACTCGACACGGATAGAAACGGATGGAAACAGATATGAAAACGGAAAAAATCAGATCCGTGGAAACCCTCCCTTTTTCCGTATAAATCCGTGTTCAATTTCTTACTCTCGCCGTTTGTTGGGTAAATGCAATGGGTAAGGTTTATAATCCAAATAGACAAAAGGGGGAAAGGAAATGACTATAGACGCAGGACAATCAATGGTAGTGGATATCAATAATGAACAGGCCTTTACGCCTGATCCGCTTCACAAATTGATGAGTATTTTCGAGGACTCTAATTCTGGTGTTGCGGCCGCAGCCGAGCTAAAAGCAAATGGGTTCGACGAATCGGATATTGAGCTTTTTTGCGGTGTTAAGGGAGCCGAAACGTATGATTTCACCGGCGAAGGCCATGGCCTCGCGGCCCAATTTTTACGCGCTTTCCGTAATATCACTAACGACCGCATCGTTATGGAACGATATCAGGCGGCGCTCCGCGACGGCCATTGCGTCCTCATGGTGCATATCCCCAAAGCAGCCAAGAAAACGGCTGCCGCCGAGATAATTCATAAGTACAACGCCGCCCAAGTCGATTATTTCGGCCTCGCGATGACCGAAACTTTGCCGGATAAACCTGACACCTACGATCCGGATGCGACGTTTTAGGCTGTAAGATTTACGCCCAGTGTTTTTAAAAAAGCCGGTGTTTGGTGAAGGGTAAGCGGTAAAGCGGGGTAGGTCGTGTTAAAAACTCACCCCGTATTTTAGCTTGATGAAGGAAAATTGGTCGTTTGGGGCGCCAAATTGGATGTGGCGGAAGAATGAGATGCCGATCCATTGTTTATGAGCAATCGCTCGATTGACTCCGAATTCGAGCTCGAGTTTCTGCGTCGGGTTTGTGTCGAACTGGCCGAGGTTTTCGTAGCGATGGGCGGAGATCTGAGTGTTCCATTTAGGTGCAAATCGGTATTCGAGCGTTGCCGATCCATCGACGAAGGCGCGTCCGTGCGAGAATTTCTTTTCGACAAGACCGGCAGCCGTGAGCGTCACCTTTGGCCCCAGCTGTTCGGTGTAAACGATGCCGCCGAGCGCCCACCAATAGTCGTCAGCGAACTTGAAATTGTGATGATAAAGCAGTCCGACGGTCGCGGCAAACCGTTTGTTGAGCGGTCGCGTGTAATTTAGCTGACCCTCGACCTTAGGCTCGTTGACGTTATTGATAAGCTGTCCGGGCGGGTCGCCGTTGTATGAGCCGTCTATGTAATACTCGAATCGCGAATCGAACGAACCGCCGAATTTCGGCGCGTAAGAAGCGGTAAACTTATGCCCGAGCGAAGGCTTTGGCTGGCCGAGAACGGAGATGTTGAATGTCGCGGTATAAGAGCCCGACCAGCGTTTGACTTCGGGCGTTGGCGTCGGTGATGGTTGTTGGGCGGACGCGTGCGATCCGGACAAAAAAAGAAATGACGAAAAAAACCACATAAAAGCCCTGGCGGAATTTTGTAATTTCAAATGGAACAGTTTCATTATAGTCATGTCCTCAAGCCAGTTATTTATCAAAACTCACTACAGTGTTTTCGGCGATTGCGGCGGCGGTGCAGGTTAAAATACATTGCTGATCGGCTTCGAGCGGCGTTAATGCTTCGTGTTTCAGCATCATGACTCCCCCGCGCAGGACCGTTGCTTTGCAGCTTGCGCACACGCCTTCCTGACAGGCGAATGGCGGGAAAAGCCCGGCCCGAAGCGCGGCGTCAAGGATCGTCTCGTCGCGACGGTATTCGATCTGACGGGAAATACCGCTCTCGATGATCGTCAGCTTTAATGTCTCGCCGTTACTTGCCGCAGCAGCGTCGCCGATCTCTAGCAGTTCCTTTGGTTTCTCCCTCGCAATCAGATCCTCGGCGTCGGGTGCAAAGGTATATTTTTCGGCGTGAACTTTTTCCGTTGGGACATTTCTGTCATGCAGAACGGCTTCGACAAGATTGATGTAACCGAGCGGGCCGCAGACATAATAATCCGTGTTCAGCAAGTCCGCTTGAACCTCGTCAATAAGTGCGCCCAGCGTGTCGGGCATTAACATTCCCTGTCGTCCCGTCCAATGGCCTTCGGGCTTTTCCAGAACGTGAATCACCGAAAATTGATCTGAATGTTCTGCGGCGATCCGGTCGAATTCATCCCTGAAGATTATCGAGGACTCATTTAGATTTGCGTAAACAAGCGTAATACGGCAGTTTGGGCGTGTCGTCAGGAGCGATTTTGTCATCGACAGAAACGGCGTGATTCCGCTTCCGGCGGCGAAGAACAGGTAATGCGTCGGTGTTTTGACCGGCTTTCGGAAAAAAGACCCTTCGGGCGGCAACACCGCCAATTCACTGCCTTCTTTTGTCGTATCGAGAAGGTAATTAGAAACCGGGCCTAATCGCTTGATCGTAATTGAAAGATTTCGATCGGTCTCGGGCGAGCTCGTCAGCGAATACGAACGCTTGATGAATGAATTTCTATCCCGAATTCTCAAAGTAATGAATTGTCCCGGCCGGTATGCAAATTCCTTTTCA
>JAYVER010000153.1:0-5179 GCA_043748725.1 Chloracidobacterium sp.
GCCATCCAAACAGATGACGCCTAGTGCAAATCCGGACACAACGCAGTCCATTTTAGTGTCAGCCGAAACGATAGAATATAGAGTATGTCGTTTTAATAAAATGTTAAGCAACTACATATAGTGCTTGCGTTTAACAGGTTTTGATATTACATTACAAAGAGAATAAAAGGAGGAGAGAGAGAATTGCTTACAGGTCGCGTTTTACTTTTGAACTTTTCTTACGAGCCGCTTGGCACGGTCGGCGTGGCACGGTCTGTCTGTCTGTGGTTTCGCGGCGCTGTGTTTGTCGAGGAAAACGACGGCGACAATGTTCTCCACTCTCCTTCGACTATTTTCCCCGTGCCGTCTGTAATTCGGCTGCGACATTATGTTCACGTGCGGCGAAACAACCGTGAAACCACGATGAAACGAGCGCGGATATATATTCGCGACCGCTATCGCTGTCAGTATTGTGGAGAGCATCGACATGCCAAGGATCTGACGCTTGATCACATTTTGCCTCGTGCGCAGGGTGGTGAGAGCACTCCGCACAATCTCGTCTCGGCCTGCGTCAAATGCAACCAGCGTAAGGGCAATCGCACGCCGGAGCAGGCAAGAATGCCGCTGCTGACCTCGCAAAAGCTGCTGCGTCTCGGTCTCGACCACGTACTGTTGTGCCACTATGCCGAGAATCGTCCCGAATGGAGAAAATATCTATTTATGGACGAACTTGAGGATGAGATGCTGGTCAAAGCCGCTTAAACAATGACGTGTGAGATTTTACGCGCTCGCACGTCATTTGCTGATTCTCGCCATGTCGAAATCCGACTACACATTCCAACTTTTCGCTCCGAATAACAACGCCGCTAACCTGATCGCCGATTTCACTGATTGGAAAGAGATCGCGATGGAAAAGGGCGTAGACGGTTATTTTCGTGTGAAGCAAACGCTCGCCGACGGCACATATGAATATCGCTTTAATATTCAATCAAAAAGCTGGTTTTATAACGAAGACGAATGGAAGAGCATTAGCGACCCATATTCGACAAATATCGACCCGGCAACGCAGAATTCGATCCTCAGTCTTAAGGAGGGCGTAAAGATCGTCGATGAATACGAATGGCTCTTTAACGCGACCGATCTGCCGTCGAATGACAAGTTGGTCATTTACGAGATGCATGTCGGCGATTTTTCGGGCGGCGAAGAAGATGGTTACACGCGTGGCAAATACAACGACGTCATAGACAAACTCGATTATCTGTCCGAACTCGGCGTCAACGCTCTCGAACTAATGCCGTTAAAAGTTTCTCCGGGTGATTATAGCTGGGGCTATTCGCCGATCCATTATTTTTCGCCTGACCCTAATTACGGTTCGACCGAGGAATTGAAAGAACTGATCGACAAATGTCACGGACTCGGTATCCGTGTGATCGTTGACGGCGTTTACAATCACGCAAGCACCGAAAATGCTCTTGCGCAGATCGATCACGACTACTGGTTTCGCCATGATCCCAAAAATCCCGACCGGAATTGGGGGCCGGAATTCAACTACGAATATCTAGACGAGCGGTTCGATAAAATGCCGGCGCGCGAATTCATTTACGACTCGATCCGGTTTTGGATAAAGGAATATCAGATCGACGGCATTCGCTACGACGCGGCAAATGAGATAAACAGCTTCGACGCTTTAACAGGTTTTGTCAAAAACACACGCGAAATGTCATCGATGAAACCTTTCTTTAACGTCGCCGAGTACATACCGCCTTCGCCTGAGGTTACTGAACCCAACGGTCCAATGGAAAGCTGCTGGAATGATAGTTTTATGTACGCCGTAGTCGGGTATCTTACGGGCGAAGGATTCGATCTCGAACAAATCAAAAACGCTATTGACCCGACCAGATTGGGATATAAAAACGTAACAAGCGTGGTCAACTATCTTGCCAATCATGACCAAAATCGCCTGTTTCTCAAACTCGGGGACAACGGAATTTTGGATGAAGAAGCCTATTTGCGGGCGAAACTCGGAGCGTTAATTCTGATGACAGCGGTCGGTGTGCCGATGATCTGGATGGGCGAGGAATTTGGCGAGTACGTTCCAATGTCCGCACATAGCAACAAGATAAACTGGACGCTGCTCGAAAATGATAAAAATAAGGATTTGTTTAACTATTACCGCTCGTTGATCGAGCTTCGCAAGACAAACGCGGCATTCTTGAGTCCGACGGTTACCTTTTTTCACGAAGACGTCGATAACGGCGTAATCGCTTTTACCCGCGACCGTGATGGGCAAACCGTCGTTGTTGTACTGAATTTATCCGACACCGATCTAGCCGACTATTCGGTCCCAAACTTCCCTGCGGACAGAGCTTGGCGCGAATGGACGAAGCATTATGACGTCGAGGTCAGTAATGGCGTGTTGGCGCTATTTCTTGCGCGCCGCGAAGGGTTGATCTTTGTTAAAGATTGATTTCCCTCAGACTGGAGAGCAAGCATCCCCGCTTGCAACGCCGCTTGCGGCGTAATCTGTTCAGATCGGTTAAAATAATATTGTTTTCGTCGTTAGCGGGCTTTCAGTTTGTTTCGCAAACTATACAGGTGGGGACGCTTGCGCTCCAGTCGGCGAGTCAGTTTAACAATAATTTATGAGCAGAAAATATGAAACTGAAAACAATGTGATGGCAGTAGTTCAATCGTTCGAGGACGCGACGATCTCTCGCGGCGCATGGAAACACGCCGAGCATCTGACGGTCGCCCTGCATTATTTGTGTCATCACGATATTTATACGGCGACCGAAAGATGCGGAGCGGCATTTTTAAGCTGCTTAAGGCATTCGGCGTCAATGTGGCCAAGGAGATGCCGTATCACGAGACTTTGACGATGTTTTGGATGCGGACGGTCGCGGATTTTAACGCGTCGAAGAACGGCTCTTCATTCGTCGATAAAGCAAACGAATTGATTGCAACCTACGACAAAAACTACCCGCTGCGATCTTACAGCCGCGAGTATTTGTTTTCGGACGCAGCACGGGCTGCATTTGTCGAACCTGACATCGATTCGATTGACTAGACTCAAGAATAAACGGACAATGGCAATCTAAAATTATGCTCAGCTTTTTCAACACTTTATCGCGACAAGTCGAGGAGTTTCATCCCATAGAAGGCGGCAAAGTGCGGATGTATATCTGCGGGCCGACGGTTTGGAATTTTGCTCATATCGGCAATTTTCGGACGTTTATTTTCGGCGATGTTCTGCGGCGGTTTCTCAAATTCAAGGGTTTCGATCTGACGCATGTTTTTAATCTGACCGATATTGACGACAGGATAATTGCCGAAGCAGCGGCCAGAAATATCAGTATTGAAGATTTTACGGCTCCGTTTATCCAGTATTTTTGGGAAGATTTTGACGCTCTTGGCAACGAGCGGCCAGAGATCACGCCGCGTGCGACGCAACACATTGCCGAGATGATCGACATTATCGCCAAATTGCTCGAAAACGGTCACGCCTACAAATCCGAAGGGTCGATCTATTACCGCATAACGGCGTTTCCCGAATACGGCAAGCTGTCGCGCATCAACTTTTCCGGTAACATCACGGGCGGCAGCGAGCGGATTGACACCGATAAATACGACAAGGAAGACGTCCGTGATTTCGCACTGTGGAAGCTCGTTGGCAACGACGAACAGCCGGGCTGGGATGCACCATTTGGACGCGGCCGACCGGGCTGGCATATCGAGTGTTCGGCGATGTCGATGAAATATCTTGGGCCTACGTTCGACCTGCATGCCGGCGGGATGGATCTGCAGTTCCCGCATCACGAAAACGAGATCGCCCAGAGCGAAGGCTCGACCGGGAAACTCTTTGCCAAATATTGGATACACAGTGAATTCTTAAAGATCGACGATGTGACAATGTCCAAATCAAAGGGCAATTTCTTCACGTTCCGCGACCTACGCGAGCAAGGATATTCGCCACTCGCGATCCGATATTTACTGCTGTCAGTTCCCTATCGCAAGCAGTTAAATTTTACATTCGAGGGCTTGCAGGGAGCCGAAACGACGATCGAAAGATTGCGGAATTTCCGCTCGCTGGTTGGTGAGGCAAAGGTCAAGGAAGGATCGAATCCTCAGGCTGCCGCGTCGGTCGCTAAGGCTTTGGCCGATTTTGAGGCCTCGATGGACGACGACTTGAACACCGCAGCCGCTCTCGCCGCAGTCCACGACATGGTGCGCGAGATAAACACGATCATGGCAAACGAAGGCATTCTCGCCGACGATCAAACGGCGGTACTGGACGCGATCACAAAATTCGATTCAGTTATGGGAATTTTTGGCAAACAGTCTTGCGAACTGCTTGACGCCGACATCGAGGCCCTCATCGCCGAACGTCAGGACGCTCGTCATAACCGCGATTTTGCGAGGTCGGACGAAATTCGCGACGAGCTTGCCGCAAAAGGCATTATTCTTGAGGACACGAAAGACGGTGTTCGATGGAAGCGGAAATAAAGCTTTTATTTTATTGTTGCTGGTCAAATCTTGGGTTTTTTAGCATTCGCACCAAATAAGCTAATTCGCCGCCGACCTCAATTTTGTGAATTTCTTCGACTTCGAAACCGAGCTTACCAAGCGCGGCAACGGGTTTTCCAAGACTCTTATGGAAGAATGGTTCGCCGGGCGGTTCAGGTTCTTGTTTCGGCTCTCGGAAGGCTACCCACAATTCACGACCGGTGATCTGGTTAATGTCGATAGACTGAACTCTATCGAAACCACGCGGCAAGAAGTACGCTGGATCCTCCACTATTCCATCGACACCTCTTACTACGTTAACATCGTAGTTGTCGAAGTCCCGAAGTTCGTACCAAAAATGATATGCAACTATATCTTCGAAAACAAAAAGACGTTTCCGCTCGGGCGAGTAGTGCGGCACGAGAATCAGTTCATTCGCGAGTTTTTCCCATGCACACCAAATGTATTGCGGCTCTTTACGATTCGCCTGAATTACAAATGCGTAACACGAAAATAAAAAGATCAAAGTAAGCGCCGCCGTCCTGACCGTGGTATTCGATATTTTCATAATTACTCCGGCCAACAATATTACAACTGGGGCAAAAACTACGCTCAAATGCCGCGTGCCCCAGATCGAGTATGGCAGCAGCCAGCTTGCAGTGAACGCGACGCCGATAGGCACAATCACGAAAATAAA
>JAYVER010000154.1:0-5176 GCA_043748725.1 Chloracidobacterium sp.
GAGCCTTGTTTCCACCCGCCTGCATTTGCCGAAGCGTAAAGGCCAAAAAGCCCATCAGCAAAATAAACGGCAGAGCATTGACCAAAACGAGCCATCCGAGACCGCTCGACGGCGACTCAAGCTTTATCACCGTGTCGGTTTCTTTAGCGGCGGAGAATATCTGATCCCGGGTTGCATCGCTGGCGTCGAGCTTGGCCGTTAATTTGTCATCGCTTTTATTTGTCAGCTCAAGGGTATCCTGTTTGACAGTGATCTCCTTGATGTCCTTGTTTTTGATCTGCGTCATCGCGGCGTCGAAGGACAATTCCTTCGGCGGCGCGATCTGTTTAGTCTGCAAATACCAAACAAAGACCAAAGCGCTCGAAATTATCATCAGCCACAACAGAACTTGTTTTGCCTTAGAACTCAATTTATAGCCTCCAAATCAACCATCTCAGACATCTTACAACTGCACTTTGATGAAAGTTGTCATCTGTACGTTGTTATCAAAAGCGCTGCTCTGCCCGCGATTCATGCGCCAATCATTGATTCTAATTGGCTGGACGGCAATTTTCAACCTTATTATCTTCATAAATCAGTTTACCGGCTGATTTAATTACCCGCACGCCGCCGGGCAGTTCGGCAGTCTTGCCGCTTTTCGTACTCAATATCAAACGTGTCACAGCCTCTATATGTTTCAGTTCCAATGCCCTTGTAGTTCCACGATGCCGGCAAAGCCAGGCTCGGATCACGTTGAAAAGCTCGCTCTTTTCGAGCAATTTCAAATCTTTTAGAGCCAGACGATCATTGATTGCGTGTTCGGCAACGGCAACACTCGATTTCGTCAAACTCGTCATCAAAGACGCTGTCTGCGCCAGCGTTTCGACGATCTTTGGATTAAAATCTTCCAAAAGCGGCAGAAGAATCTTGCGTATGCGGACGCGTTTGAATGCCGTGTCTTCGTTCATCGTGTCGTACCGGTATTCGACGCCACGGTCGTGGCAGAAACATTCGGTGTCGATACGCTTTGCCCAGCTTAGAAGCGGCCTGACCAAAAGTGTCGGAGAAGAGGGGAAGAGGAGAGGAGGTGAAGAGGAGCCGGAATCGTGCAGACCGGGGGTCGCCTCTTCTCCTCTTCTCCTCTTCTCCTCTTCCAATTCCAAAACTCTAATCGTCTTCATCCCCGACAACCCATCCGGCCCGCTGCCGCGTATCAGATTCATAAGAAACGTCTCGGCCTGATCGTTTACCGTGTGACCGGTCACAACGGCGAAAGCGTCGAGATTCTCAGCCGTTCGAGCAAGAAAGTCGTAACGCGCGTTGCGGGCATTCTGCTCCAGATTTCCGTCCCGTAAGACATTGGCATGGCCGACCGCGAGTTCGACGCCTAAAACGGTCGTCAAATGCCGCACATATTCCTCATCCGCGTCGCTCTCGGCACCGCGCAAGCCGTGGTTAAGATGTGCCGCAACCATGCGTTGGCCGAGTTTTTTTCGTTTGGTGAGATCGTGCAGCGCAAGCAGCAAGCTAACCGAATCCGCTCCGCCCGAAACCGCGATGACAATTGTCTCACCGGAAAACGGCAGTTCAAGCCGCCGCCATTCGGTAATAAGATTTCGGACAAACTTATGCACAAAAGAGAGTTTAGCCACGAATTGCACGAATTGCACGAATGAAAGAACCGTCTTTAATTTGTGTTATTCGTGTCATTCGTGGCTAATTTTGAATCCGGTTGATATGCGGCGCGTTTCTGTAGGAGCAGCGTTATCCGTGACGTGCAGACGAGCTTGCCGCGGTCGTCGGTAATTTCGATAGCCCAAACGCTCATAGTTCGTCCCTGATAGACCGGTTTTGCCTCAATTGTGATAATTCCCTTGCTCACGGCACGTAGATGATTGGCATTTATCTCCACGCCTACGGGCGTGACCTTTGTCAGGTCGGCACCCATAACAACCCCGACCGATGCGGCAGTTTCGCACAGATAAAGCGAAACGCCGCCGTGCATAATCCCAACATACTGATGCACTTTTGGCGTTACTTCCATCGTCATTACAACCCGTTCTGCGGTCGCCACGTCGATCTTCACGCCCAGAAATTGCAGCAGCTCGTTTTGGGCGACGTCTTTTAATAGTTCGGCTCTATCCATTTTTTTTGAGATATTTTTTCGCAGCGGAAAGCGCTTCGGCGACCCGTATCGGTGATGTGCCTCCAACGACATTTTTTGCAGCAAGTGTGGCGTCGAGGCTCAGAGCTTCGGCAACATCGGCTTTGATACTAGGCGAAAACTCGCGTAATTGGTCGAGCCGCAGCTCGTGAAGTTCCTTTCCCTCACCAATTGCGTAAAGCACGGTGTTGCCGACAATTTCGTGAGCGGTGCGAAACGGTATGCCTTTTTTGACGAGGTAATCCGCGAGCTCGGTGGCGTTTAGGTAGCCTTTTGTCGCCGCCTCAAGTGTTCGATCTTCGTTTAACGTCGCGTTTGCGAGAACGATGGCCGCGGTTCGAAGCGAAACCTGAACGGTATCAACCGTATCGAAAACAGCTTCTTTGTCCTCCTGCATATCCTTGTTATATGCCAGCGGCAATCCCTTGAGCATTGCAAGCAGTGACATCTGATGGCCAAAGACGCGCCCAGCTTTGCCGCGAAGCAATTCGAGCGCGTCGGGATTTTTCTTTTGCGGCATCAGGCTCGATCCGCTTGAAACGGCGTCGCTCAAAATGACGAAACCAAATTCCGTTGAGCAATAAATAATGAGGTCTTCGGCGAGTCGGGACAGGTGAACCATTATCAGCGAGCACGCGCCGGTAAATTCAACCGCAAAATCGCGATCCGACACCGCGTCGAGACTGTTAGCCGAAACGCCGTCGAAACCGAGTTCGACGGCAACCGCCGCACGATCTATCGGAAAGCCAGTTCCCGCCAGTGCACCGGAGCCAAGCGGCATAATATTGATCCGCTTTCTCACGTCCGTAAGCCGTTCACTATCACGCTTGAACATCTCGAAATACGCCAAACACCAATGTGCGTACATCACCGGCTGCGCCCGCTGTAGATGTGTGTAGCCTGGCAAAACAGCGTCTCGGTGACGCTCGGCTAGTTCAACAAATGCTAATTGTAAATCGCGGACGTGCGCCGAGATCGAGTCGGCTTCGTAACGAATCCATAACCGAAACGCCGTCGCGACCTGATCGTTGCGGCTCCGGCCGGTGTGCAGCTTGCGCCCGGCGTCGCCTACACGCTCGATCAACTTGCCCTCGATAAACGAATGCACGTCTTCAGCATCAGAGTTGTCAAAAAATGTCGCGTCCGACGCGGCTTCGTCTAATAACTTCGTCAGTCCGCTCACGATTGCAACCGCTTCATCGGTCGACAAGACACCGATCTTTTCCAGACCATTCGCGTGAGCAATGCTCGCACTCACGTCGGCGACAAACAGCCGCCGGTCGAACCGAAACGAGTCATTAAATTCGGCAAAGGTCTCGTCCGGCTTTTCGGTGAATCTCCCGCCCCAAAGTTGGCCTGCTTTTTTTGACATCTGGTTTCTGGTAAATTGCGACTTAATGATTTTACCGCTCTTCCTTTGCGTTCTTTGCGCCTTTGCGTGAGAATTTATTTTCACGCAAAGCCGCTAAGTTCGCAAAGAGCGTTGAAACTTAGCGTAAAAGTTTTTGCCAAAGAAATGACCAAAAAGATCAACAAAGTGGTGCTTGCGTATTCCGGCGGGCTCGATACATCGGCCATGCTGCTGTGGCTCAAAGAGACTTACGGCTGTAAGGTCGTCTGCTATTGCGCCGATGTCGGGCAGGGCGAAGAACTGAGTGGCCTCGAGGAAAAAGCTCTAGCGACCGGAGCGTCAAAGCTCTACGTCGAGGATCTGCGTGAGGAATTTGTAAAGGATTTTGTCTGGACGGCTGTCAAGGCAAATGCTTTGTACGAGGGCGTTTACCTGCTCGGCACATCACTTGCGAGGCCGGTTATCGCCAAACGACAGATCGAGATCGCCCAAATGGAAGGAGCCGACGCCGTTGCTCACGGCGCGACCGGCAAAGGCAACGATCAGGTGCGTTTTGAGCTGACATATTACGCTCTGCAGCCGGATATCAAGGTCATCGCCCCGTGGCGCGAATGGGAATTTAAGGGACGAGCCGACCTGATCGCATATTGCACCAAGCACGGCATCCCGGTCACCGCGACAGCCGCAAAACCATATTCGATGGATCGCAATCTGATGCATTGTTCATACGAGGGAGGCATTTTAGAAGACCCCTGGGCCGCACCGCCGGACGATATTTTTCTGTTGAGTAAATCGCCGGAGAAAGCATCGGACACTCCGGAAGAGATCACTCTTACCTTTGAAAAAGGCGAGCCGGTCGCGATAGACGGCGAGAAATACGGCGCGGTCGATCTGCTTACAAAACTTAACTATATAGGTGGCGAGCACGGCATCGGCCGCGTCGATCTGGTCGAAAACCGCTTTGTCGGGATGAAATCGCGAGGTGTGTACGAAACCCCCGGCGTCACAATTTTACAGACCGCCCACCGGGCGCTCGAATCGATCACGATGGATCGCGAAGTCACCCGTTTGCGCGACACTCTCGGCGTAAAATTTGCCGAATCGGTCTATAACGGTTTCTGGTTCGCACCCGAATTCGAGATCCTTAAAAGTATGGTTGATCAGACCCAAGAGGTGGTCAACGGTGACGTTCGCCTCAAACTCTACAAAGGCAATGTCATCGTCAACGGCCGCAAATCCCCAAACTCACTCTACCGCGAACGCATCGTAACCTTCGAAGACGACGCCGGAGCCTACGACCAGCACGACGCCGAAGGGTTCATTAAGCTGCAAGCATTGAGATTAAGGTTGAGGAATATGGAGTAAATAGAAGATGCTTCGACATATCTTTCACACTACATTTTTGATTGTCTGTTTTTGCGTTGGGGTTGCGGCACAGACACCGCAATTGTCGTGCCCTAAGACATCTATCGAGACGCCTAAGGGGATGATAGGGCCAAAGCAGCCGGGAACGTTTAAGGCAAATGTAGTTGGTCAGCAAGGCGACGGCAAACTTATTTTCATTTGGGCCGCTACCGTCGGAGAGGTAAAGGGCGAATATGGAAGTCCAACAATGCTGCTTCAAACAGGAAAGAAAGACGGTGGACGAAATGTTACAGTCTTTGTTCGCGTCGAGGGCTTAC
>JAYVER010000155.1:0-5164 GCA_043748725.1 Chloracidobacterium sp.
GTCGTGGATCGGCACAACGGGCAGATTTAGCTGCAAACTCTGCCAATTTTCGCCCGCGTCTGTCGAATAAAATATGCCGCGTTCGGTTCCGGCATAGAGGAATCCGCGTTTATTCGGGTCCTCGATGACTACCCGCGTAAATTGATCGGACGGAATGCCGCTGACGATCTTTTTCCACGACTTGCCAAAATCTGTCGTCTTAAAGAGATATGGTTTTTGGTCGTCGTTTTTATAATTTACGGCGGCGAAATATGCCGTTCCGGCGTCAAACGGAGACGCCTTGATCTGGTTGATCTGAATCCATTCGGGCATATCTTTCGGCGTGACGTTTGTCCACGTCTGTCCGCTATCCTGAGTTACCTGAACCAGGCCGTCATCGCTGCCGGTCCAGATTACGCCTTGTTTTACGGGCGATTCGTCAACCGTGAAGATGGTGTCGTAATACTCAATACTTGTATTATCCTGCGAGATCGGACCACCGGATGTCTTTTGCCGCGATTTATCATTGCGTGTCAGATCGGGAGAGATCGCCTGCCATGATTGTCCGTCGTCCAAAGAGCGAAACAGGATCTGAGCTCCGGTATAAAGAGCGTATTTTCCGTCCGTTTTGTGAGGCGAGAAAATGATAGGGAATGTCCATTGAAAACGATATTTGATCACATCTGCGCCGGCTCCCATCGTATTATTGGGATATACATCGACCGAGCGCTCCTGTCCGGTGCGATGGTTGTATTTGGTCAACAGCCCGTCATAGCTGCCCGCGAAAACAATATCCGAATTTTCCGGATGCGGTGCGATCCAGCCCGACTCGCCGCCACCTACCGAGAACCAATTATTAGTGGTGATCGCAAAACCGTCCGACCGCGACGCGATCCTAACGGACGAATTGTCCTGTTGCGAACCGTAAATGTTGTATGGAACATCGTTATCCACGGCAACGCGGTAAAACTGCGCCGTCGGCTGATCCTCATCAGTCCACATTGCGCCGCCGTCATTGGTCACCGTCCCGCCGCCGTCATTGCCGTTGATCATTAATTTTGCATTTTTAGGACTGATCCAGAGGTCATGATTGTCGCCATGGGGTTGACCAAGAGTTGTGAAGTTTCGCCCTCCGTCGATCGATTTCTGAAACTGAACATTCATAATATAAATCGTGTCGATATTTTCCGTATCGGCATAAACGCGGTTGTAATACCAGGGGCGTTGCCGGATATTTGCATTTTCGCTTGTTCGCTGCCATGTCTCACCGGCGTCGTCCGAACGATACAACCCGCCGTCCTTTGCCTCGACGATCGCCCACACGCGGTTTGAATTTACCGGCGATACGGCAATGCCCATCTTTCCCAGCACGCCCGCGGGCAAGCCTTTGTTTCGGGTTATCTCCGTCCATGTGTCGCCGCCGTCGGTTGATTTGAACAGCCCGCTGCCGTTGCCGCCGCTGTCCATGCGGTACGGTTTGCGGCTGATCTGCCAGAGTGATGCATAGAGCGTGTTTGGATTCGCCGGGTCCATACAGAGATCGCTCGCACCGGTTTCGGCGTTGCGATAAAGTATCTTTTCCCAAGTTTTGCCGCCGTCTTTGCTGCGAAAGATGCCGCGCTGCTCATTGCTGCCCCAAAGATGCCCCAGCGCCGCGACGTAAACGATGTTTGGATCCTTAGGATTCACCCGCACACGCGATATCTGCTGTGTTTCGGTGAGACCGACGTTCTTCCAGGTTTTTCCGCCGTCTATCGTTTTGTAAACACCGTCGCCGCTCGACACATTGCCGCGAACGGTTTCTTCGCCCATACCGACGTAAATCGTGTTCGGGTCGGAATCTGCGGCGTCGATAGCTCCTACGGAACCGGTTTTGAAAGAGCCGTCGGAAATATTGATCCAATTAACCCCGCTGTCTGTCGTTTTCCAAACGCCGCCGCCCGTCGAACCGAAATAATAGAGGTTCGGTTTGTCGGCCACGCCCTCAACCGCTCCGACACGTCCGCCCCGAAAAGGGCCTATCAGTCGATATTTAAGATCTTTGAGCGGATCGGATTTTGGTTGAGCTACAATGCCGGTCTGAGCCGACGCCGATAATATACAGATCAACGAGATCATTATTGAACAGGCAATATTTGTAATAAAACCCGTTGTTGAAGCACAGGAAAGAGACATAAACATTTTGCGCATTTTTCTTTTAACCGCCATTTTGGAAATTGGAACGTAATCTTAGAATTTGTCAGAAATTTATATGAGTTACTACGCAAAAACAAATGGAATGTTTTGATTTCCACTATCGAACCTCGTATTACGGTCTGAAGCCGCGATTTGAATGCCGATTTGATTCGTCATAAGATGAAATATGTCGTGTCGCTAGTCGGATCATGCGAGAGGGCAGCTGATACAAACTTAATAAATAAATGACAAATACAAAACAAGCAGTAATTATCAGTGCGGCGCGCACGCCGACGGGGAAATTTTTGGGGTTATTGAAAGGGTTTACGGCCCCCGATCTTGGGGCGATCGCTATCAGGGAAGCCGTCAAGCGGGCGGACATCTCCGGCGATAAAATTGACGAGGTAATCATGGGCTGCGTCGTTCAGGCCGGTATCGGACAGGCTCCCGCACGTCAGGCAGCGTTGAAAGCTGACCTACCGCCGGAGGTTTCGGCTTTGACGATAAATATGGTCTGCGGCTCCGGTTTGCGGGCCGTTGCGCTCGCTTCGCAAGCTGTGCAGCTCGGTGACGCCGAGTATGTCGTCGCCGGTGGAATGGAATCAATGTCGAATATACCTTACGCATTACAAACGGCACGCGAAGGCTTTCGCATGGGAAATCAGACTGCAACCGACCTGATGATCCATGACGGTCTGTGGTGTCCGTTTGAGAACTGGCACATGGGCAATACGGGCGAGATCGTGGCCGAAAAATATCAGATAACTCGCGAGGAGCAGGACGATTTTGCTTACAACTCGCACCGCAAGGCCGCCGAAGCGCAAGCTGCGGGACGATTTAAGGACGAACTCATTCCGATTGAGATTCCTCAAAAAAAGGGCGATCCTATTCTACTTGATTACGACGAACCGGTTCGTCCCGACACAACGGCAGAAAGCCTGGCAAAATTGCGTCCGGCATTCAAAAAAGATGGTGGAACAGTCACGGCCGGTAATGCTCCCGGTGTAAATGACGGTGCATCGGCTCTGGTCGTCACATCGGCTGAAAACGCGGCAAGTCTCGGTATCGAGCCGCTCGGTCGCGTCGTTGCATCCGCGACATCGGGCATTGAGCCGAAGCTTATCATGATGGCCCCGGTCAAAGGTGTTCAGAATGTGTTGGCAAAGGCCGGGTGGAATATGAAAGACGTTGATCTTTTTGAGCTTAACGAGGCGTTTTCGGTGCAGGCCCTCGGCGTAATGAAGGAACTCGGGCTCGATATGGAAAAAGTCAATGTCAATGGCGGTGCCGTCGCTCTCGGCCACGCTATCGGCAACTCCGGCGGGCGTGTTTTGACGACACTGCTTTACGAAATGAAGCGTCGCGGTGTAAAACGAGGCATCGCGGCGTTGTGTCTGGGTGGCGGCAATTCTGTTGCCTTGGCGGTTGAAAGGGATTAGTCTGATTTTTGCAACATTCGATCTCTATTTTCGTATTTTGCATCGTGTGAGGACAAATTTATGACTGGAAGAGACCAAGCGCGACTGTTAGGATTGTTTTTTTGGATTTTTACCGGATTTCAGATTTTGATCATTGCTTTTATCGCAATAATCTACTTCGTCGTATTCGGCGCGATCATTGCCAGCGTTCCGCATAAACCCGGCGAACCGGGCCCTGAGGTTATCCTCCCGATTCTTCTTGTTGTAATGGTAATCATTGGGATAATGACGGCGATATTCTCGATACCAAAGGTCGTTGCCGGGTTCGGACTGCGGAACGAGAAGAGTTGGGCACGTATCTGGGCGATAATCGCTTGCTGCATGGCCGTACTATCGTTCCCATTAGGCACGGCATTGGGCGTTTGGGGATTGATCTTTCTTTTGGGTGACGATGGAAAGCGTTATTTTGAAAACCCAAGTTACGGTCGGCTTGGAGTTGGTTCGAATTCGATGGCGTCGCCACCGCCACCGAACAGTTGGCAATAGTGTCAAGTAAAAAGACAAAAGGAAAAAGTGAAAATACGAGCGGCGGTAATGGCAAAACCGACCGCTCGTTTGTTTTGGCTGGTGGATTTAGATAAATTCATAGTTTGATTGATTAAATGATCGGACGAAGGATTCAAGAATGAGTGAAACAATTGGTGTTATCGGTGCGGGAACAATGGGCAACGGCATAGCGCAGACCGCCGCGGGGGCTGGATTTGACGTGGTAATGTGCGACGTTGCGGCAGATTTTGTCGAGCGGGGCATTGCAAACATCTGCAAGAGTCTTGATCGTTTTGTTAAAAAGGAAACGATGACTGCAGAGCAACGGGCGGAGGTGTTTGGACGGATCAAGACCACAACAAGTCTCGATGATCTGGCAGATTGTTCGTTAGTAGTCGAAGCAGCGACTGAAAATTTTGAGATCAAGAAACAGATCTTTGAAGAACTCGACCAAATTTGCGGCTCGGACTCGATACTTTCGTCAAACACATCTTCGATCTCGATCACTAAGATCGCCGCCACTACGAAACGCGCGGACAAGGTCATCGGAATGCACTTTTTCAATCCGGTGCCTTTGATGAAACTGGTTGAAGTTATCCGCGGAATTGCAACATCTGATGATACTTACGCGAAAGTGAGAGACCTATCGGAAAAACTCGGCAAGGTGCCGGTAGAATGTAATGATTCTCCGGGATTTGTGGCAAACCGTGTCCTTATGCCAATGATAAACGAGGCAGTTTTTGCTTTGCACGAGGGAGTCGCGACCAAAGAAGCCATCGACGAGATCATGAAACTAGGCATGAATCACCCGATGGGACCTCTGACGCTCGCAGACTTCATCGGTTTAGATGTGTGTCTGGCAATACTTAATGTATTACACGAAGGTCTAGGCGACCCGAAATACCGCCCCTGCCCGCTGCTCAGGAAATATGTCGATGCCGGCTGGCTCGGCCGCAAAAGCGGCAAAGGCTTTTACGATTATCAATAAAAGCTCGGAGTTCCAACTTTAGTTGGCTATTCGTTTAGTGGATGCCAACTAAAGTTGG
>JAYVER010000156.1:0-13200 GCA_043748725.1 Chloracidobacterium sp.
CGTATATCGCAGCCGCGACGGCGCGACTACGTGGGAAGAGATCGAGAGCGGGTTGCCTTCGAATTTCGGCTTTGGCATCACTGTCACGGACAGCGGCTCGGTCTTTATTGTTCCACTAGATTCGGATGGGACGCGTTTCACATGCGATGGCAAGCTTCGCGTCTATCGCAGCGACGACGAAGGCGATTCGTGGAAGGCTCTTACCAAAGGCCTGCCGCAAAAAGACGCCTACGAGGTTATCCTCCGTGACGCCGTATCATCAGTCGGCAACGAAGTCTATTTCGGCACCAAAAATGGCAAACTCTTCGGCTCGCCCGACAACGGCGATTCATGGAAATTGATCCAGGGTTCGCTGCCGGAGGTCTGCTGCGTCAAGGCATATAGGGTCTGATCTCAGCGAACTTTGCGTGCCCTCTGCGATCTCTGCGTTGAAAATATCTTACGACCGATTAAACGCAGAGAACACTGAGGATTCGCTGAGGGCGCAGAGAGTTATTTTATGTCAGTCATTGTTCATCTAAGCGGATACCTCAAACCGTTCTCCAACGGCGAGATCGAGATCGCTCTCAACAGCGATTTTGCGACCGTCGGCGACGTCCTCGATTCGCTCTGGCTGCGGCATCGGGCACTCCGCGACCGCATCCTTACGGAGACTGGCGAGATCCGACAGCACGTGAATATCTTTGTCGGGAGCAGCGATGTAAAGCGCTTGAAAGGCTTGCAGACCTCAGTGATCGGCGGCGAAATTCATATCTTTAATGCCGTCAGTGGTGGTTGACGGCAGTCCATGATCTTTCATAATTAGTAAAGCAAGAAGCTATCTCTAACTGCATTGAAGTGTGACAGATCGTTCTGCCAATCGGACTCGATTGTCTCCAGTGATTCACCCGCCTCGATTTGCTTTCGGATCTTGTCTGTACCGCTGACCACGTCGAACGGATTCTTGTCGAAGACGTATTCGTACGCTGTCTGTTTCCACTGAAAATGCTCGGGGTAGAGGTCGTAGGCGGTTTTGACCATTGCGATACCCACGATGACGGGTGTGAAGGCTTCGCGGTCGGTGACGTGGAGTTGTAAGCCGCCGCAGATTTGGTTGGCCCATTTTTGGAATGTCGGGCGAAAGAAACAGTGTCGAAACGCAACGCCCTCAAATTTGTATTTTTCGAGTTCGCGGGCCCAGGCATACGGGTCGATAAACGGTGCGCCGTTTATCTCGAAAACCTTTGTCGTCCCGCGGCCTTCGCTGAGTTCGGTGCCTTCGATATGAACAGTTGCGGGAAAAACGACGCAGGTATCGACCGTCGGAATGTTCGGCGAAGGCAGAACCCACGGCAGGCCGGTTCGTTCGAAATAGAAATCGCGCTCCCATCCGTCCATCGGGACGATCTCGAGGTCACAGCCAATGCCGAAATGGTCATTGAACATCCTGGCAAGTTCGCCCGTCGTCATGCCGTGACGTGTCGGTATCTCAAATTGGCCGACGAATGACGTGAATGCCGTCTCGGTGACATTGCCCTCTACGCTCAAGCCGCCGATGGGATTTGGCCGGTCGCAGACGACGACGCGCTTGCCGTATTTCTTGGCCGCACGCATACAGTTCGCCATTGTGTAAACGAAGGTGTAGATACGGCAGCCGATGTCCTGCATGTCAAAGACAATCGTATCCACATTCTCAAGCATCGCCTCGGTCGGCTCGCGCGTCTCGCTGTAGAGCGAATAGATCGGCTTGCCTGTTCGGACATCAGTAGCGTGTGCTGTCTCGATCATGTTGTCCTGAACGTCGCCGCGAATGCCATGTTGCGGGCCGAAGAGCGTGGTCAATTCGAACGCTGTCTGCTCTTCGAATACGTCCGCAATATGGCGAAGATCGGGCAAAACGGACGCCTGATTGCAGACGAGGCCGACGCGCTGGCCGCGAATAAGCTCGATCTTTTCGTTCAAAAGGCGTTCGACGCCGAGGCGGGTTCTTACGTAATTCATTTCTTAAAGAATTATAGCCCTGGTTTACACCCGGGCTATAAATTCGCGTAAAAGGGCATGATTATGCCTATTAAGCATCGACTACAGGGGCATCAGGCGCATTTTTGGCAACTGATGCAATCCCGTTTTCCATCGACGCTTTCGAATTATACATTTCACTCTTTCCGATCGGCTCACCGTTTGAGGCTTTCAGGACAAAATACGGAGAGCCGTCTTTTGCGGTCTTACGCTCAAACCTCTTGTCGTTTGGTGCATTCTTCCTCACCGATTCAACTCCCTTTACAGCCGAACTCCGGGATTCGTACGCCTCGCTCGTCAGAATGATCTGCCCATTACTTGCTTTCAGATTGAAACGGAATTTGCCGGTTTTGCCCGACTTGATCTCAAATTTACCTGCCATGTTTGTTCCTCCTCGATTTATATTAGAAAATTAAAGCCCATTTACAGCGATTAAAATATCGCACAGAGCGGCTATTACCGCAATACTCTATTCAAGAAAATCGTGCCCCATTTCGCGCGGGTTCAGATTATTGGCCGTGACGACGCGGACACATCCGTTCCAACGCAGGATCGCGTCGTCATTACCGACGGGACGCATCGCGGCGGCCGTATCAAAACATTCCATAGCCTGCCGGAAAAGCTCATATGAGTCGCCGCCGCTTTTGGCCAAAGCGGCTTTCGCACGCCGCTCGTACATAATGCCGGTGTAATAGGTTCGCTCGTAATCGCCGCGTATCCGCATTAGGTATTCGGTCACGCGGGCGTCGCCAATGGTGTAATCCTTGCCAAAACGGTCGCTCATTGCGAGGACGATGTTTATCAGAGCCTCCTGATTATCAGGGTCGATGGCGAGCACGTCGAGATAGATGCTCTCGGCCGCTCCGGGTTCGTTGAGCAGACGATAGTGATTGGCCTTTTCAAGGGCGGCTGGAATCGCCTCAGATGATAATGTCTTTAATTCGAACATACATCTCTCCCATCCGGGATGACATAATCTTATCGCTCCAAATTCCCCGTTGCAAACGACTTTGCGTTCCGCCGCCACTTCACATATCCCATTATCCCGCCAAACAGCGTGGCATGAAAAAAGAAAGTGATCCACGTCCGCGACGACATAAAATATTCGGAAAAAGTTTGCGCTTCGTCGCGTAAAATGAAATATCCGACAACCTGCATAACCACGGCAAACGGGCCGCCCGTGATCACAACTCCATTCCAAAACAAGTATCTTGCAAAGCCGAGCTTTCGTTTTTCGGCCCAGTCTGTCTCGGGAGTATTCATATTTGTCAGTAGCCTTATGTCTGTAGCCCGCACGTGAGTAAGGGCTCTGTTGGTCAAGGTAAGCCCTTACTCACGTGCAGGCTACGGACACGAGGTTCACTTTTTCCTAAACAATTTCGCCAGCTTGCCAATCGGGTCGTAATGTTCGTCAACGACACGCTCTTTGAGCGGAATGATAGCGTTGTCGGTGATCGTAATATTTTCGGGGCAGACTTTGGTGCAGCATTTTGTGATGTTGCAGTAGCCGATGCCGAAGAGGTCTTTCAGATCTTCAGTGCGGTTTTCGGTGTCGAGCGGATGCATCTCCAGCGCCGCCGCATAGACCAGAAATCGCGGGCCGATAAATTCCTCGTGTTTAGCGTGGTCGCGAAGAACGTGGCACACGTCCTGACAAAGAAAACACTCGATGCACTTGCGAAATTCCTGCACGCGGTCGATGTCCTCCTGCTGCATTCGCCACGTGCCGTCCTCGGCATCGGGTGCGCGAGGCTTGAATTTCTTGATCCGTTTTTTGACCTCGTAATTCCACGAAACATCCGTTATCAGGTCTTTGACCGGTGGAAATGCCCGCATCGGCTCGATCGTCACTGGCTGGTCAAGTAGGATTGTGTCGAGCCGCGTCATGCACATCAATTTTGGCTTGCCGTTGATCTCGGCCGAGCATGAGCCGCACTTTCCCGCCTTGCAGTTCCAACGGCACGCAAGATCGCCGGCCGATTCCGCCTGAATTTGATGCACGGCGTCGAGCACGACCATACCCTCAGTGACTTCGGTCTGGTAATCGACCATCTCACCGCCCGTCGCCCCGCCGCGTCTGATGCTGAATGTTGCTTTCATAAGATTAGCCACGAATTACACGAATGGCACGAATAAATAAATTTGTGTAATTCGTGTCATTCGTAACAAAAAATTCCTTATCCCATTTCCTCAATTATCGCCTTCAACTCAGCCGGCATTTCCGGTATCGGTACTCGCGAGACCTGCATTGTGCCGTCCGCAGCCTTTTTGAGCGAGAAATTGAACTTTGCGTATTCAGGGTCTTTAGCCGGAAAATCGTCGCGATACTGCCCGCCGCGGCTCTCTCGGCGTTCAATTGCCGCCCGAGCGATCGCCTCGGAAACCGTCAGCAGATTGTGCAGATCGAGCGCCGTATGCCAACCGGGATTAAAGTCGATATTTCCGGGAGCAAATGCGTTGGCCGCTCGTTTTTTCAGGGCTTTGAGACCGTCAAGAGCCCGTTTCATTTCGTCCTCAACGCGAACGATGCCGACCAGATCCTGCATCATTTCCTGTAGATCGTGCTGGATAGTGTAAGGATTTTCGCCGCCGGTCCGTTCAAAAGGCTCGAGAGCGGCACGGGTCCTGGCCTCGACCTCGTCCTCGTTGATCCTTCCCGGCAGATTTTGCAGAGCAAACTGAGCGGCGTACTCACCCGCCCGTTTGCCAAAAACGATAAGGTCGGACAGCGAATTGCCGCCCAAACGGTTCGCCCCGTTGATACCGGCGGCACATTCGCCCGCCGCAAATAGACCCGGCACGGTCGACGCCTGCGTGTCCGAATCGACACGGACGCCGCCCATGATGTAATGCGTCGTCGGCCCGACCTCCATCGGGGTGGTCGTAATGTCAAGATTGGCAAGCTGCTTGAACTGATGATACATGCTCGGCAGCTTCTTTTTAATGTGCTCGGGTGCGTTTTGGATTTTTTCCTTGATCCACGCGATGTCGAGATAGACGCCACCGTGTGGGCTTCCGCGTCCGGCCTTGACCTCACGCATGATGCAACGGGCAACGTGGTCGCGGGTCAGCAATTCCGGCGGACGGCGGGCATTTTTGTCGCCCGTTACATAACGCCAGCCTTCTTCGGGAGTGTCGGCGGTCTGATCTTTGTAGTTGGCGGGAATGTCGTCGAACATAAACCGTTTGCCTTCGCTGTTTGTCAGGATTCCGCCCTCGCCGCGAACGCCTTCCGTGACGAGTATGCCGCGAACGCTTGGCGGCCAGACCATTCCGGTTGGGTGGAACTGGACAAATTCCATATCGATCAGCTCGGCCCCGGCATCGTAAGCAAGCGCGTGGCCGTCGCCGGTGCCTTCCCAACTGTTGCTCGTGATCTTGAATGCACGCCCGACGCCGCCGGTCGCGAGAATCAATGCCTTGCATTTGAAAACACGAAACCGACCATGCTCTCGCTCATACGCGAGACATCCGACCACGCGGTCGCCGTCCTTGAGCAGGGAAACGACCGTGACCTCCATATAGACCTCGATGCCCTGATGGATGCTGTGATCCTGGAGCGTGCGAATGAGTTCCAATCCGGTGCGGTCGCCGACATGGGCAAGACGCGGGTAACGGTGCCCGCCAAAGTTACGCTGGAGAATTTTGCCGTCTTTTGTCCGGTCAAATACTGCTCCCCACGCCTCTAATTCTCTTACGCGATCCGGCGCCTCCTTGGCGTGAATCTCTGCCATTCGCCAGTTATTGACATACTGGCCGCCGCGCATAGTGTCACTAAAATGGACCTTCCAGTTATCGCGGTCATCGACGTTTCCCATCGCCGCCGCCATGCCGCCCTCGGCCATAACGGTATGTGCCTTGCCGAGCAAGGATTTACATATCAGGCCGACCGAAACACCCGCCGTGGAGGCCTCGATCGCGGCTCTAAGTCCGGCGCCACCGGCACCGATGACGAGAACGTCGTGTTCAAATATTGGGTAATCAGTCATTAAAATGTTGGCGGTTGGCAGCGGCAGTTGGCAGTGTCGATGGCCTAGGCTTGAACTTCTCCGGGTTATGTATCATATTTCCGAGCATACTTCCGACTTCTTTGTATTCTGAAATCAGTCGATCATGGGTTTCGAGATTGATATATCTACAATCTTTTGACACATCAAGCCAAACTTGAGTCTCTGTTGCCTCGCCGTCGGCGTCCGACATTTTACTCGCAAAAGCGGCCGGATATTGTTGTTTTCTGAATCCTTCGGCAATATTAGCCGGGACACTTCGAGACGATCTCCGTATTTGATCAGTCAAGGAGTATCGTTCCTCCTGAGGGAATGTCCTTGTAATTTCAAAGATTTCCATTGCTAGCTTATACGTCAACTGAAATACTCTTAAGCTCTTGTGTCCATCCATACCGACTGCCAACTGCTACTGCCAACCCGCCTACAACAGACGCCAGTCTGTTAAAATGCCCATTGAGCACAGCCGCACATAAATATCCGAAAATCCGACAACAAAAAGGCTGATCCATGCGTACAGCATGTGCCGTTTATTCAGACCGCTGACGCAGCCGTAGGCCGCTTTTCGTATCGGCTTATTCGACAAAACGTCATACACGCCGCCGACCAGATGGCGGAGGCTGTGGCAGCTTAATGTATATGCACTGAGACAAAAAAAGTTTGCGGTTAGCACGATGGTGCCGACGCCAACGCCGAAATGCTCTTTGCCATCAGCCCCGGCGAACCACATCGCCTTCCATGCGTCGTGTGCCAGAAAAAACAAAAAGATCAATGCAAGATAGAGGAAATAGCGATGTATGTTTTGCAATATGAGCGGGAATTTACGCTCGCCACGATAGCTGTGACGCGGCTCTCCCACGGCACATGCAGGCGGGTCGGCCCACATCGATTTGTAATAGGCTCCGCGATAATAATAGCAAGTGAACCGAAAGCCGCCCGGCGCCCAGAGGATCAAAAGTGCCGGCGAAAAAGGAAGCCAAGCCGGTATCCAGGCCGGCTTTGCGCCAAAGAAACTGTGAACCGATCCAAACAGCTCCGGCGAATAAAACGGCGATATATAATTCGCTCCGCCGCCGGTAAAAAGATAATTATTGCCCTGAAAAGCGGCCCACGTCGAATAAACGACAAATCCCCCCAAGCCGATAAAAGTCAGCAAAGGAGCGACCCACCAATTGTCCTTACGCATCGTCTGCCCAAAGCCGCGTCGTGTGATCGAAACCAAATTAGATGCCATAAGTCAGAGATGCCAAATGCCAAAATATCATCAATTGCCGAGACAAAATCACCTTTTGTTTTACGCGAAATCGGAACCCAAGTCAAACAAATGGCTATTTCGCTGAGAGTGCGCGATTTATCGCGTTCTTTTGTTCACAATCCAAAACTATATATGTACATAAAAAGTCTCTTACTCCCGAACAACGCGATAAATCGCGCACTCTTAACATAAGACTTAACACCCAAACGATCCGCAGTCTCTCGATTAAGATTACCGCCTTTTAAACGCCATTGCCAATTCCCTCTTCGGTCGCGGGGGTGTTAGTTCGTGCTTCATTCCCAGTCTGGCGCTATTATCTTTCGTGATGACAGATATGATCATTCGCAGCCGGCGCGTCGTTTTGCCTGAAGGCGTGTCTCCGGCGTCGGTGCATATCGCCGCCGGTAAGATCGTGCGAATCGGTGAATGGGATGATGTTCCTACTGACGCGAATCTCACCGACGCGGGCGATTCCGTTGTGATGCCCGGCAACGTCGATGCCCACGTTCATGTCAATGAGCCGGGCCGCACCGAGTGGGAAGGCTACCAAAGCGCCACGCGGGCTGCCGCCGCCGGAGGCGTGACGACCATTGTCGATATGCCGCTCAACAGCATCCCGCCGACAACGACGCTGGCTGGATTTGAGGAAAAGATTGCGGCGGCGGATGGACAATGCACTGTTGACGTCGCATTTTGGGGCGGCGTCGTGCCGGGAAATACGGGCGAATTGGCACCACTTATGACACGTGGCGTTCGCGGTTTCAAATGCTTTCTTATCCATTCCGGCGTTGACGAATTCCTGCACGTTACTGAATCCGACTTGGCGATAGCGATGCCGGAGATCGCCCGACTCGGCACGGTCTTGCTTGTCCATGCCGAGGTCGCCGGACCGATTGACGACGCAGCCGCATCGCTCGTAGGACATAATCCGCGCGAATACAATACGTTTTTACGTTCCCGTCCGCGTGAGTCCGAAAACGAGGCCATTGCTTTGATGATCCGCCTCTGCCGCGAAACCGGGGCGAGGGTTCACATCGTTCATCATTCATCGTCGGACGCATTGCCGATGCTGCGTGCGGCACGCGGCGAGGGCCTGCCGCTAACGGTCGAGACGTGTCCGCATTACCTGACGTTTGCCTCCGAGGAGATTTCGGACGGAGCGACGCATTTCAAATGCTGCCCGCCCGTGCGTGAGCGTGAAAATCGTGAGAAACTCTGGGAAGCCGTGGCCGACGGGATAATAGACATGGTCGTCTCCGACCATAGCCCTTGCACACCGGCGTTGAAATTACAGGATACAGGCGATTTTATGGAAGCCTGGGGCGGCATTTCGGCACTGCAATTCGGTCTGCCGGTGATGTGGACGAATTTAAAGAAACGCGGTTTCGGTCTGACCGACCTGACGCGATTGATGTCAGTCGCTCCGGCGAAACTGGCGGGTTTCGACGATAGTAAAGGTAAACTTGCGGTCGGATTCGACGCCGACATTGTGATCTGGAACCCTGAAGAAAAATTCACTGTTGTTCCCGAACTCATTCAACACCGTCACAAACTAACGCCGTATTCTGGAATGGAGCTTTTCGGCAAAATCAAGGCTGCGTATGTCAGCGGACAAAAAGTATTTAAAAATGGCCGATTTGGAGAATCGGAATTTGGTAGACTGCTGATCTAAATAATATGAAATTTTCCGACCTCATTGACCTCGCCTCTGAAAAACTCGGCGGTGCGGTGCTTTTTGCCAACGACGATTTCTTTGCGCCGAAGGAGAATTTGCTCAAACAGGCTGCTCCGATCTGGATCGAGGGTAAATACACCGATCTCGGCAAATGGATGGACGGCTGGGAAACGCGCCGCCGCCGGAGTCCCAGGCTCGACGGGAAATTCGACTGGTGCATCATACGGCTCGGTATGCCGGGCGAAATAAAGGGTGTGGTTGTCGACACCGCTTTTTTTAAAGGAAATTACCCTTCGCACTGCTCACTGGAGGCGTGTGCTCTGGACGGCCAGCCGGACGTCGAGCGATTGCTGCGCGACGAAACGCATTGGCATGAAATATTGTCGTTATCAGCATTGCAGGGCGATTCGCAGAACAAATTTCAGATAAATCACACTGGCCGCGTGACGCATCTTCGTTTCAAAATTTATCCCGACGGCGGCGTTGCACGTTTGCGGGTTCACGGCATTGTAAAGCCCGACTGGGATGCTCTCGAAAAACGAAACAGCGAGATCGACCTTGCCGCGGCCGAGAATGGCGGCGACGTGCCGCTGGCGAGCGATATGTTTTTTGGCCATCGGCACAATCTGATCATGCCGGGACTAGCACAGGATATGAGCGACGGCTGGGAATCGCAGCGGCGTCGCGGCCCCGGCCACGATTGGTGCATCGTCAAGCTGGGTGCGAACGGTACTATCACGCGGGTCGAGGTTGATACGTCGCATTTTAAGGGAAATTACCCGGAAAGCTGCTCGCTCGAAGGCGGTGTCTTGAATGGTGACGATCTCGATTCGATTGCTTGGCAAGAGTTGTTGCCGATGTCAAAATTGCAGGCTCATACGAAGCAGACGTTTGTCAATGATCTGGTCGATCTTGGAGCGATAACGCATGTTCGATTTAACATTTATCCCGACGGCGGCGTGAGCCGTCTGCGGTTGTATGGACGCATCGAATAGTTTTGTGAAAAGCGGTTTACTCATCTTTCTTTGCGTTCTCTGCGGCTTTGCGTGAGAAGATTTCACGCAAAGCCGCGAAGAACGCAAAGAAAATGAAGAGAATTCATAATTTGCAGACATTTCAAATTTACAAAAATCTGGCTTGGCTGAACGAACTGCCGCAAAAGGAAGCCGAATCAATCTTCCGCGATTGCTGCGGTTCGAGTGAATGGGCGCGGCGAATGACTTTGACGAGGCCTTTTCCGATGCTCGAAAATCTGTTCGAAACGGCTGAAGCCATTTGGTTCGCCCTTTCTCCTACCGATTGGCTTGAAGCATTTGCCGCTCATCCGAAGATCGGTTCAAGCGAACCGGCTCCAACCCAAAAAATGCGTGCCGCCGACTGGTCAAGCGGCGAACAATCAGGAATGGAAACTGCCGAGGCAGACGTCAGAACCCAACTTGTAGAACTTAACCGCTTGTATGAAGACAAGTTCGGGTTTATATTTATCATTTGTGCAACTGGAAAATCGGCGGACGAAATGCTTGCCATTGCCCGTGCGCGTCTTGGCAATTCAGTCGAAACCGAAATTCGCATTGCTGCCGCAGAGCAGCAAAAGATCACTGAGATCCGATTGAACAAACTTTTAGAACAATGAGCCTGATAACAACACATGTTCTTGATACGACATCGGGCGAACCTGGTGCGGGCCTTGCGGTCGTGCTCGAACGCAAAACCCATACTGCCGGTTGGCAGAGGATCGCCGAAGACGTGACCGGCTTAGATGGACGCCTGAACGATCTTTTGTCTGCAAGTGAGGCATTTATGCCCGGTCATTACAGGCTGATCTTTGAAACAGGAGCGTACTTTCTAAGGAGCGGTATTGAGTGCTTTTTTCCGCAGATCGCCATCAGTTTTGTCGTCAAAGACCCGACGCAGCATTACCATGTGCCGCTGCTGCTGAGCCCCTTCGGCTACTCGACCTACCGCGGAAGCTAGCATAATTGATAATGGAAAATTGAAAATGGAGAATTTGAAATCCGGCATTTTCCTTTCTCAATTCTCAATTCTTATTTTTTTCTTATGGCAATTAAGATAGTCCACGACAGTTACGGCAAATCGCGCGTACGCCTGATAAAGGTTGCGCGAGTTGGCGATGTCCACGAATTGCAGAATCTAACCGTCAATATTGCTCTCGAAGGCGATTTCGATGCTATTCATACCGTTGGCGACAACAGGGCGTGCCTTCCCACCGACACGATGAAAAACACGGTCTATGCACTCGCCGGGCTGACCGAAGAGATAGAGGCGATCGAGGCCTTTGGCCAGCGGCTAGCAAAGCATTTTCTCGATAATAACTCTCCGGTTTCGCGGGTCCTTGTGGATATTTTTGAGCACGGTTGGAAGCGGATGAAGTTTAACGGCGAGCCGCACGATCATTCATTTGTTCGCGGCAGTGGCGAAAAACGGACGGCTACCATCAATGCGACACGCGATCTTGCAATCGTCGAAGCGGGTGTAGAGGACCTGATAGTATTAAAAACGGCGCGTTCGGGATTTGCCGGTTTTATAAAGGACAAATACACGATCTTGCCCGAGACGACCGATCGGATATTGTCGACGGCGATCAAGGCGACGTGGCGGTACGCCGAAGCCAATGCCGCGTCCGACACTGTTTTTCAAGCGATCAGGCAGACGATCTTAAAAACCTTCGCGGGTCATGACAGTCTTTCGGTGCAGCATACTTTGTATGCAATGGGTGAGGCCGTTTTGGACAATTTCGCGGAGGTTGAGGAGATCGCGTTTTCGCTGCCGAATATTCATTGTTTGCCGGTCGATATGACGAAATTTGGCCAGGTGAACGACAACCGCATCTTTGTCCCGACCGACGAGCCGCACGGGCTGATCGAGACAAGGTTGTGCCGTTAAGCCGCGCGAGATGCGTCGGTTAATAGTAGAATAATTATTATGATTTTTAACATCACTATCGAACGAGATGAAAACGGTATTTGGATCGTTGAATGCCCGTCAATTCCGGGCTGTGTAAGCCAGGGCGAAACCAAGGACGAAGCCATTGAAAATATTAAGGACGCCGTAAAATTGTGTCTCGAAGTCCGTGCCGAAAAAGGCCTTCCGTTGACGGTTGAAACCCGCCAGATTGAGGTTGCGGCTTAATGGTTCAATTGCCGATACTGACGGGAGTCGAAGTAGTGAGGGCCTTTGAAAAGCTCGGCTGGGAATTTTCTCGGCAAAGCGGTAGCCATATGGTTATGACCAAAGACGGAGAAATGGCCTCGCTTTCCGTTCCCAAACACAAAGAGGTTGCGAAAGGAACTTTAAGAAGCCTTATACGCTACGCAAATTTAACTATTGACGAATTTATAAAAGCGGTCAAAACCTAAGGGTTACGTCCCTATTACTCCGTTTAGCGATGATAACAACACTTTCTACTGAATCATTTGATCTGATCACAGGGCGGCTGCGCTCGAAAATAGCTGTTTTTGCAAAGCGCTATCCCGGCGAATCGGGCCGCCGCCAACCTGTCCATACAGTTTACGGCGGTGCGCATCTATTTAAATCGGACACTGCGGTGCGGCTCGGGCAGCTTGCGGTTCGCTCGTTTGAGGCGTTTGCTCCCGATGCGACCGTCTTTGCCCAAGCTCTCGACCTGCCTGATAATCTGGCCGATACGATCTACGCGCGTGTCGGCGAAAAGCTCGGCCGCGAAGCCGTCGAGGATTTTCGCATCGATTTTGAGGACGGCTACGGCACACGCCCCGACGCCGAAGAAGACGGCCACGTTGTCGCGGCGGCAAATGAGGTTGCAAAAGGCATGGCGGAAGGGACGCTGCCGCCATTTATCGGCATCCGTATTAAAACTTTTAGCGAGGAGCTTCACGCTCGAAGCATCCGGACGCTCGATCTTTTTTTAACAACGCTCACTGAGGCGGCGGGCGGTAAAATGCCAGATAATTTTGTTGTAACTTTGCCGAAGATCGTTACGCCCGACCAAGTCGGCGTTTTAGCCGACATCTTCGACGAGCTTGAGCCAAAACTTGGTCTCGCCGCCGGTTCGCTAAAGATGGAGATGATGATCGAAACAACACAGTCGATCATTGCGGCCGATGGCGAGATCGGTATGCCGCGTATGCTCGAAGCGGCTCGCGGACGCTGCACGGCGGCACATTTCGGTACATACGATTACACGGCGAGCTGCAGCATTACTGCCGCTTACCAGGATATGCTGCACCCGGCGTGCAATTTTGCACGCAGCATGATGCAGGTCTCATTTG
>JAYVER010000157.1:0-5104 GCA_043748725.1 Chloracidobacterium sp.
CGGTACGATCGCCGTCGATGTCCCGGCGGACGATCGTACCGGTATCAGTCGTCGCCTCGATAGAGGCGAAATTGCCGACGATCTCGACTGCACCCGCAAGCGTCTCAACCCTGATATTTGAGCGTTCCGGCAAAACGAGACTGAGATCGACACGTTTACGCTTATCGGAAGGAGCCACGGTAATGACCATGCGGCCATTGGCACTGCTCAATTTGATCTCGCCATCAGAAACACCTTTTGGCGATGCAGCAGTAAATTTACCGGCAACCGGTTTATCGCCAACAGCGATGGCAGCAGTAATGCCGACGCGTCCATAGCGGTTTATTATCTCAACCGAGCCGCCCGATGTTATATTGAGTTCGCGCGTCAAATTTTGCGCTTCGGCAGCGAGCCCAAACGCAAAAATAATACTGATCAAACTTAAAAATCGGGTTACTGCAAGCCACATTGCTTAGGGTTTGCTCGGGATCCGGCCAGACTGGATGAGACGCGCGCGAACGCGTTCCTGCCACTTTTTTCTTGGGCGATCATCGTCTTCGAAGCGTCCGAGGAGATCGTTCATCGTTTCGCCACCGCTGAGCCGGGTTTTCAAATAGAGCAACGCCACTATTATACCTGAAAACGAAAAAACGAGTATTTGCATCGGCAGCCACAGTATCTGGATGAGCGATTCGAGCAGAGTGGTTTTGACACGCGTCTGCATATCCATTTCACCACCTTTTGGGATGGTATTTGTGCGGCCAATGCTATATTTTCCTATACCGATGTTAAACTCCGGCTTTTTTTCTTCGGTAGGTTCGGCGACCGATGTGTCGGGTGCCGCAGCGGTTTCGGCCTGCTTTTCGGCTGTCTCGACGGGTGTTTGTGGTTTCGGGTCAAAGGCCTTTGCCGACACATTGACGACATAAGAGATCGTTCCGGCGATAACCGCCGGAATCAGAAACATAATAACGATCGCCCCCGCCGCAGTCATAAATGAGCGTTTGACCAATTCCCGCGAACGTCTAAAGGCCTCGATAATGCGGACGTTTTCCATCATCACGACCGGTGCGACCAGGATATAAAATATATAGGCCGCAAAAAATCCTATCGTGCCGCAAACAGCCCCTAATATGCCTGCTGCAATAGCCACTGCATTAAATGATCCCGTAATCGGATAGAGCAATAACAGTAGGGCACCGCCCGCCAAACATCCGGCAAAGCCGCCTAATATTGCACCCGCGAACGGTGCCAACGCTGTGAGAATGCCCGTACCGGCGATCCGCTTCCATTTTTTTCTCGCCTCTCTTAGCGCGGGCCGCAGTCGCACGGGGCGGAGCGGAACGGCCAGATATTGGGTTACGATCCAAGCAATTGTTCCGATGATCAAATTAGTGCAAAATGCACTGGCGACCGCCAGTACAATCCCCACCAAACCTGCCGAAACGCTGCCGGTAGTCGCCGAGATCATATCGCTGACCTTCAGAAACGAAACTGTCACCAGAACAAGCGTCAGAGCGATCAGAGGTATCGAGAAAAACGCCGTCAGCAGCAAGAACTTTGGCAAGTGCTCGCTGTAAATAACCAGCGCGCGGCGAAGCAGACCGAAGATGCCTTCGGATCGTGAACGCAGCTCGCTGGAAAAACCTTCGGCGGTTTGGGGACGGAATTCCGGATCCTTATGAAGTGCCGAATGGATCGCCCGCCTGAGCTTTCGGCGGGCTTTCTTTGCTTTCAGCGGTGCGGGTTCGACCGTCTTGTGAGCTTCCATCACATCCTTAAAATCACCTGTGAACGGAGTCCGGCCAGAAAGCATTTGATAGGCGATAATACCCAAGCTGTAAATGTCCGAACGCGGATCGAGATGCTCGCCACGACATTGTTCAGGCGACATATAGAGCGGCGTGCCCAAAACCGCACCGACACGTGTCAACTCGGCCGAATTCTTTGAATCATACAGCGATCTTCCCTCTGTGCGGTGAGCCGTGTCCGGCCTCTCGTCCGGCGCCGATGCGACGCGAGTCCCGATCGTATCCTGATAATCGCCAGAGAAATCGCCGTCATTCATTATCGCAGTCTCACCCTCGCTGGCTGCGGGGTCGAGCCGTATCGTTCCCGGTTTTAATGCGGCCGACCCGTGATCTACGGTTTGGGCGATCGTCGATGCTTCCGCCACATGCGTCGGGATATTACTCTCAATATGCGTTCCGTCACGTTCGGCTCCGGCAAACGTGGCTTTGGCATCTGAAAGATATGTCAGGGTCGAGCCTTTATAGGCTGAGGCGTGCTCGCCATTGGACGTGCTTTCGTCGTGCTCCTCGAGCTTTGCAATACCAAAATCAAGCACCTTGACCGTGTAGCCGCCGCGTTGATTTGGCTCTAGCCAGATATTGTCGGGCTTAAGATCGCGGTGGATAATGCCCTGCTGGTGAGCTTCGTGGACAGCCGAGCAGACCTGCTCCAGAATATCCAGCGTCCAGCCGACGGGCAGGTTCTTTTCCTCTTCTAATATCTCGCCGAGCGTGCAGCCGTCGAGATATTCCATCACAAGATACGCGACCTGGCCGTCTTTCGATTCGGCAAAGCCAAAGTCGGTGACATTTACCACATTCGGATGCCGCAGACGCCCCGCAGCACGAGCTTCGCGGCGAAAACGCTCGACAAATTCGACCCGCTGCATAAACTGCGGAGCGATTATCTTGACCGCGACCGGCCGCTCGGTACCTAGGTGAGTGGCAAGATACACCGTCCCCATGCCGCCGCGACCCAACTCGCGCGTCATCTGGTATTTACCGTCCAGCGTCTGGCCTAAAAAATCGGGCTGATTCATTTCCCCTATAAATGCAAACTCTAACCGCTTTCGCAAACCCTTTGCAAGTATTTACGACACCGAAGGCCGGAAAGTTTGCTATTCGCTGCAAGGTTTCGTAAAGACTTTGAAATAAAAAAAAGGCGGTCCGAAGACCGCCCTTAGAATAGTTCAGAGTGCGCGATTTATCGCGTTCTTATCTTTATATTCAAAATCCATACGCGATAAATCGCGCACTCTGACAAAATCGCCCACTCTGAGCGTCATTCCAGGCCAACAAAGTTAACGTCCGTCAGGCTGTCGGTGACCTGCAATATACGTGGAGCAAAGCGGTAAAGCCGCGATGAAACTCGGATCGTGTATGTACCCCCGGTTGCTACTTCTGTGAACGTGTAGAAGCCGAATGCACTGGTCGTCATAGTTCGGGCTGCACCATTTAGATCAACCATAGTCACCGTGGCATTTCGCAGGCTTCGACCATCGGGTGTGAGTACGCGCCCTGAGACCGTGACACCTATTGCTGCCGGACGCATAATCGATACAATGCCGTTTTGATCGTACGTCGTGCCAAGCCCGATGCCATATGGGTCGGAGGTGACTTTGGCGATCACACCGTCATCGAAGATCACCGGTGATGCTCCAGACGGGGCACCCGGCAGAATGTGGAACGTGACAGCGGCGATGCGTTTTGTACCCGCCGTGACCGCTCCGGTGCCGGCTCCGTTGAAGTTCTCGACAATGCCGATGTGTCCTTCGCCTACGTGTTGAGCGTTGACAAGCAGGGTTGTTCCCGCCGGTGCTCCCGCACCTATGGTGACATCCGGGTTAGTGCCGCTGACACTGCTGAGGCTCATGACCCGCGGGTTGAAGTTGAGGCTGTACTGCGTCCCAACTTCATTGCCCTGAGCGTCAGATTCGATGAATACTATTATATCAGTGCCGGCATTGCCGGTGGCTGAAACAAGGCGCATAATGCGTGCCTCAGCAACCGCCTTGGTTTCAGGCGCAGGTCGTGTCTCAGGTTTGGACGGCGCCGTGCAGGTCACCGTCAGCGGTGCCGTCGGGCCGCCCGCCGGTCTCAGAGCATCGAGCCCGCCGATATAACGGTCGAGCTGTGTTCTGTCCGCCGAAGTTATTCTGCCATCACCCAATGTCACCAGCGAGTTGTCATCGAAGCGTTGGAATTCGTTCGGCGTCGTCTGCGGACAGTCGCGGCCATCCGCAAACCGGTCAAACTGGGCACTGTCGCGGACATCGACAAAGCCGTCACCAAGTCCAGGTGTTCCAAGTGCAGGCCGGTTGATATCGCCTTCCGGATTTCCTCCCGGAGGTGGGGGCGGGCCGCCTAAGTCGTCATTTAGGATCGTTCCAACGCCGTCCGTCGTAGAGGCAGTGCCGTTTGTCGCACTTATCAGATGCAGGAAGAATGTCTCGTTCGGCTCGACCACAAAGTCGCCGTTGATGAAGACTATAACATCCCTCGCCGTATCGCCCGGATTGAATACGACACAATTGGCCGATCCGGCCACAAGCGGAACATAGTCATTGTCCGGTGCGGCTGCAGTTGCCGTCCCGTCGATTGTGTTGTAACAGACCGTGGAATTAAACGACGAGTTGCCCGTCCTGCTGATATTGAATCTAAAGGCCCTGATGCCCGTGTCGCCTTCCATCCCGGACACGTTATTGGCCGCGAAGATCGGTGGGGTAACGATTTGAAATGTCACCTGCACAGCCGTGCTGCCGGTATGGTTGGCGTCGCCCGCGTAAGTCGCGTTAGCCGTCGCCGTCCCGACATTCGTATTGTTTCCGTACACCACCGTCGCCGTCGTGTTAACGTCGCCGACTCTGATCACTGCTGCAGTGCAAGGCGTCTGTGGCAAACCGTTGTAAATCACGCTCACCGGACAACTAATTGTCGTCGTCGATGAAGCCAATGTGATCGTAAAGTTGGCTCCGACATAGGTCAGCGTATAGTTGCTGCTCAAGGCCAGAGTGTTCTGCGTGATCGCGTAGCTGCCCACAGCTTCACCCGAAGCACGTGTCAACGCACCGCTGAAACTGTCGCCTGTCACCAGAGAGCCGCTGGTGATCGTGTACGTGTATGCCGGCGGATTGGCTGAACCGAATACCTTCGTCTGCCCGCCGTTCGCCGTAACCGTCACCGGTCGAGCATTGATCGTCAGGTTTGCCCCGATATACGTCAGAGCATAGTTCGTGTTCAAAGCTACGGTGCCCTGCGTAATGGCATATGTGCCGACATTGTTGCCGGCCGCACGGGTCAGGCTTCCCGAGAAAGTGTCCGGAGTGATGAGCGAG
>JAYVER010000158.1:0-5081 GCA_043748725.1 Chloracidobacterium sp.
TCGCCGGCGGTAACGTTGCCCTTCACCATTAATTATTTTGGCCGGACATTCACCCAAACTTTTGTTAACAACAACGGCAACATCACGTTCACGGCGCCGCTTGGGACGTTCACGCCGTTCGCCTTGACAACAACCAATACTCCGATCATTGCCCCGTTTTTTGCTGACGTTGATACGCGCGGCATGGGCTCCGGCCTGGTGCAATACGGCAATACAACCCTTGATTCGCGGACAGCGTTCTGCGCGAACTGGGTCAATGTCGGTTATTATTCTTCACACGCTGATCTGCGCAATTCATTTCAACTTATCCTGATCGACCGCACCAACACCGGCCCGGGCAATTTTGATATTGAATTCAACTACGATCGGATCGTCTGGGAAACCGGCGACGCATCCGGCGGCACGGGCGGACAGGGCGGAAGCTCTGCACGGGCGGGTTACGCTAACGGCACCACGATAGCCGGGACGTTCCTCGAACTGCCGGGTTCGGCCGTCAATGGCGGTCTGAAGGACTCAAATCCCACAACCGGATTGACCAACAATTCGCGCAACTCAGGCCCCGTGCCCGTGCTCGGACGTTATATCTTTACCTCAAGTGTGGAATTACTCGGATTCGAAGTTACGCAGGCGGTTCAGGACCTGGGGAACAACGTTCCGTTGGTGGCGGGCAAGCGCACATTTATTCGCGCCTATATAAAGCCGACGGCCGCCGCGAGCGGCGCGACCATGTCCGCATTTTTGACGGGCACCAACTCCGGCGGAGTAACTAATGGCAGGTTATCACCGAGCAATCCCGGTGGGACTGTCAGGGTGCTTGATAACCTTCAACGATCCGTGCTGCTGGATAGTTTCTATTTTGAATTGCCTCCGGACTGGATCAAGGCCGGAACGCTGCAGTTTAGAATTGAAAGTCCTGACGCCTCGATTATATGCCATGAGCCGGACAGCGTTCCGGACTGCTCAACAACTGTCACTTTCCGAAGAATGCAAAAGCTCAGCATAAACCTGATCGGGGTCACGTGGACCGACGCGAGCGGCGTTGTGCACACGCCCACCCTCGGCGATTCACTGCAAGCGTTCAGAGAATTACAGGCGCGTCTGCCGATGTATGAGTTTGAAGCTGAGACCAGCACAACCACTATAACGGACAACCCATGCACTGCGGCCTTAGGTGATATATTGGCAAAGATCAATAATTTGCGGACGCAGGATATTGCCAACGGTAAAGCAGCGAAGCGTTATTATATGGGGCTGATGCCCGACCAATCCTCTTGCGGCCCTAACTTCCGCAAAAACGGGATCGCTTATTGCCCCGGCAGAGCGTCGCTCATTTTCACGATGAGAAACGGAATAATGGACGGCAACTCGCGGGCCCACGAACTGGAGCACAATACGGGGATAAAACATACGGCGTCAGGCGCGGGCGAATTGTTCCCGGCAGCCGATTATCTTCCCGCAGATGGGCGTATCAGTACAGGTCGAGCGGAATATGGCGCGAACACGGCCTATGGATTCGACATTAATAACTCGAACAGCAACCGCGACGGCGCCCGGATCTTTCTGCCGAGCACTTACGACTCTATGTCCTATCAGAGACCCCGATGGATATCGGTGTTCAATTATAATAAGCTCTTCACGACAATCGGCGTCGTCCCGCCCGGTGGCATCCCGGAGATACCGGACCCGGCAGCGGTTATGGTAGCCCAGAGCGTAACCGTAAGCGGAAATATATCGCCGCCGCCTGAGGTGGGTACGCTCGATCCGCTATTCGTCAAGAATACAAACGGCGTGATCACACTTCCTGACCCGGGCAGCTATGAGATCCGCTTCGAGAATGCTGCCGGACAACTGCTCGCCACATACAGCTTTGACCCGCTGGTAGATGCTGATGGCGACAGTGGAAAGTTTGCCCTCGTCTTGCCGTGGAACCCGGATGCCAGGCGAATCAGGCTGCTGCATAATAGTCAGGAACTCGTGTCGCGACAGGCGACAACAAACACGCCTACCGTGACCGTAACTTCTCCTAACGGTGGCGAAACGCTCAACGGCCCAACCGCGACTTTCACATGGACGGCAGCCGACGCCGATGGCAACGCCCTCACATACGTGGTCGATTACAGTTCAGACGCCGGGACGACATGGAACACGCTCACTTCGGGCGTGACTACCACCAGCTATACAGCCGATGTGACCAAGCTAAGGGCCAGCAATCAGGCACTGGTGCGAGTTTCGGCGAGCGATGGCTTTAACTCGGCACAGGATCAATCAAACGCTGTCTTTACGGTGTCGGAGCACGCCCCAGAGGTATCGATCTCCACGCCTTTAAACAACGATCTCTACGTTGGCGATCAAATGATCATTCTGGACGGTATGGGGCTGGATATCGAGGACGGGATTTTGGACGGCTCACGTTTGAGTTGGAGCTCTAATCTCAACGGCCCTCTCGGCACCGGTAATTCTCTTGCCATCAATGCTTCCACGTTGCTGGAAGGCACACACACGATCACACTTACAGCAAGCGACAGCACATCCCGGACCGGCACCGCGACGATATCAATTCGCGTATTTCGGAATCGACCCGTGTTCCCTGCCATGCTTTCAGTAGGACCCACAAACCTGGCCTTCAATGCCAGCATGGGCACGGTACAGAGTGCTTCGCAAACAATAGCGATCCGTAATAGTGGTGATGGCGTTATTACATGGTCGGCGACGGCTGACCAGCCGTGGATTCGATTAAATTCTGCAGGTGGCACAGCTCCGTCAAACCTCGCTATCATGGCAGACCCGGCCGGTCTGGCCATCGGTCAGTTTACGGGCCGAATCACGGTCACCTCGCCCGGCACCGCGAACAGCCCTCAGATCGTACAGGTGATATTTTCTGTGACTCAGCCGGTGCCGGTGACGGTGTCGGGACGTGTGTTGACATCCGACGGGCGCGGACTGCGAAATGCGACGGCGTCAATAACCGATTCGAACGGCGTCGTGCGAACTACAACGACCAGTTCATTCGGCTTTTACTCATTCGACAATGTCTTAACGGGCGGGACATATACAGTGCGTGTTTTTTCACGATTGTACCGCTTCGCTCCGCGCACAGTGCCGGTTGGCGACAATCTCGCGAATGTTGATTTTATGGGTTTGGAATAGTAAAAAATCCGAATATCGCGAAATTTGCTTTACCTTTTTTGATTTTCGGCATAAAATTTACGGGTACTTGAAGCAACCTGTGGTTGGAGGTCGGTCATCATAGCCCAAGACGAAGTTTTACAACACGGAAGTGATCTATTAGGAGCGACTATGGAGGCACACTCGGCGGCGATCGAGCATGATATCGCCTTTGGGTTGGAAGCAGCGACAGGCGGTCTCGCGTTTCAGGCACCGGCGGTCGTTGAGACCTTTGACGCGACCGCGCCTGATTTCGACCTTTGTCGGTTGGCGACTTCTGGGAATATTGCGGCGTTTGAGCTGCTTTACGAGCGATACCACCGACGTACATACAGCCTGACGCTGCGGATGACGAGCAGCCAGACCGAGGCCGAAGACCTGACGCAGGAAGTTTTTATACAGCTTTTCCGCAAGATCGGCAGCTTTCGCGGCGATTCGGCGTTTTCGACGTGGCTCCACCGGCTGACGGTTAATCAGGTGCTGATGCACTTTCGGCGGCGGAGCGTGAAGAACGAGCGGACATCCGACGACGGCGAAATGCCGGAACAGACCGTTCACGGCACGTCAAACCCCAACAGAATGCAGGTCGTCGACCGCATCGCCCTAAAAAATGCCATCGCCGAATTGCCAAACGGTTACCGTAATGTGTTCGTCCTGCACGATGTCGAGGGGTTTGAACACGAGGAAGTCGCCCGGATAATGGGCATCTCGGTCGGAACGTCGAAATCGCAGCTGCATAAAGCCAGATTGAAACTGCGGGGCCTGTTGATCAAAAAGCAAGATTAGCAGAAAATTTAATACACGAGGCACGGACAAGGGAAACTATTGTTCGTGTTTTTTTGTCTGTGTTTATTGAGAATTTAGCAAAAAAAGGTGTGCCGCGAGGCAACTATTTGAGGCTGTTTCTAATCTATCAGTCAGTGGTTATTGGTTACTGGTGGAGAGGAACCACCCCGACGGCAAAGCCGTCACCCCTCTGAAAGAAGTACCCCGGTCGCTACCGCTCGCGGTTCTGACCCGGAGGGGAGTTTTAAGAAGATGAATTGCGACGAGTGTAAAAATTTGATCGGCGTCTTTATTGACAACGAGCTTGATGGAGATAGGGCGTCGGGCGTCCGCATGCATCTGGCATTCTGTCCGGAATGTGCACACGTTTGCGAAGATCTGACCTCGATCCTGGACGTTTGCAAGACCGAATCACCCGCCGAAATCGTTCCGCCCAATTCACAAGCCCTCTGGTGTCGCATCAACAACATAATAGAAAGTGAAACAAAGCCCGCGGCCGCACCGGTCGTGGAACCGCACCGGAGATTTTGGCATCTTTCTTTTCTTCAGCTTGCGGCAACAGTGCTGTGTATTGCTATTGTCAGTTCGCTTGTGACTGTTATTGCGATTAGAAATTATGTTCGACCGCCGTTGGATGATTTTACGACTCGCTCGGCCACGACGCAGACGACATTTGAAAAGGTTTTGAGCAAGATTGGCTTGGTCGAAACGCCGATGCAGGCACGCGAGCGACGAATGAAAGAACAGCAGGCGGCGATCGAATATTGGAACACGCGTGTTCAGGCTCGCCGTACCCAGTGGGATCGGAGCACGCGCGAGGCATTTGACCGGAATTTGCAGATTATTGACGAATCGCTTAACGACTACAAAGTGATCTTGCAGCAGGATCCCGAGGACGACCTGTCGGGCGAGATGCTCGATTCTGTTCTGACCGATAAGATGAATCTGCTGCGGGATTTTGCAGATCTTTAGTTTTATAAATAAATGATCTTTCGATCTAAAAGTATTTTTAGCCGCCGAATGGTCGCAAAAACTACGATCCTCCTGAGCGTAGTTTTTTTCTTTGCGCTCTTTGCCGGCAGCGCGGCCGCGCAACGGAAATTTTCAAGGAATTATCCAGCCGGCCAAAG
>JAYVER010000159.1:0-5047 GCA_043748725.1 Chloracidobacterium sp.
GTCGGAACTCAAGATTTCGGGCTTTTGCTTTTCTATCTCTTGGGCTTCTAAGTGACAAAGAAAACAAAGTCAACATCCTCATGTTTTTTGTCGATATACCACGAAATGTTTTGGTCAGTGACCGTTACTAAGAGGCCGAGTGAATTTAGATCCTTTATAGACTTCAAAAAGTTTTCTTCCGTAAAGATATCGCCTTCTTTTAAAGCGACCGCCTTTCGCAAGGCTCGATCCCTAATATAAGTGTTCCCGTAAAATTCCACTCTTCGAATTCCAAATCCCTTCAAATCATCGAGATTACGAATAGATGAAAAGGCAATATCGTAAATCGCATAGCTCTCCCAATCTTTGTAATCAAAGTGCCACCATTCGTTCGCGTTGACGGTGAAGCCTTCGGCTTCCATCATTCGCCGGAGCTTGTCGCGGTTTCCGCGTTCTTCCTTCGTACCGCCCTTATAATCGGGCGAGGCCCGCTCGGTAAATTCGTCAAAGCCGGACGGCATCGGGATGAGCTTTCCGGTTTTGAGATCGTAAATGCTCAGATCGACCGCGCAGCCGCGGTTGTGTTTTGAGCCTTTGGCCGGGTCGGCGACGTATTTTCTCTTATCTTCCGGCACAACATCCCAAAACAGCCTGGTTATCGCCCACGGCCGATAGCCGTCAAATATCACAATACCCAAACCTTCTTTTTTCAGTAGTTTATGGACCCTCACAAGCGCCTCGGCCGCCGGACGCTGCAAAAATGCCCGCGCCTCTGGGTAAACTGCCCGGCCGACGAAATTATTTACCG
Organism: Chloracidobacterium sp.; assembly: GCA_043748725.1. Classification (GTDB taxonomy): domain Bacteria; phylum Acidobacteriota; class Blastocatellia; order Pyrinomonadales; family Pyrinomonadaceae; genus OLB17. The sequence continues at coordinate 788 of JAYVER010000159.1, forward strand.
TCGCGTAACGAATATCGAGTTTTATTGATTTATCGAGCTTGTTGAGTTCTATCAAATCGGCCTCGCGTTTATTTTGTTCTTTTGGCGGCCCGGTTTGGGCAAACACGCACGAAACGATAATAAGGCAAAGTGCGGATTTCGTAAATCTTAAGAAAAGAGATCGCATCGAAAGTTTTGGTCGATAAAAATCTGAAGGAGATACGCTATGAGAGAAGAATACAGCAATGATCGATATTTGAAAATGGCGAGGAACGAAGGGACGGATATGAAATTTTTATAGCAGTCTTTGGCGATATCCACAGCATCCAAATACTGGCCGTGGAATCGCAGGAATTTCTGACGCCAAAGATCGAAGGGAGGAATTTCCAATGCAGAAACTTTTACATTATTATCGAGTCAGTGCATTAGGCATAGCCTTGGTTATGTTAGCGGGCATTTTTTTTATAATGGTGAATAAGTCGTCGGCCGCGGCCGTTGCGGGAAAGGTCAATGATCAGACGAACTCGAACTCCAGATATAAGAAAAAAACTAAGAAGGTGGTCAAACCAAAAATGACTGTACCCACACGAACTACAGTTTCGTCCGGCACGTGGGGCGGCAACGGCATCGCCATCGTCGTCGAACCTAAGTCGGCCAGAATCGAATATGACTGCGCTCACGGCGAGATCACGGAAACTCTAACGATCGACAAGAACGGTTATTTTGACGCGAAAGGCATACACGTTCGTGAGATGGGCGGGCCAATCCGCCAGGACAGTCCCAACCAAGGCCAGCCAGCCCGTTACACCGGGCGGGTAGTGGCAAATGGAATGACCTTAAAGGTAACCTTGACTGATAGCGGCACGGTTGTCGGCGACTACGACCTCGATCATGGACGGAATCCTCGTCTGCATAAATGCATGTAATCTGAAAGCCGGAAACCACGTCATAACTCCCCGCTAGTCACTCTCCAGGCCTTTGACCCAATCCAAAAATGAGTCCTCGAAAACCAGCCACGTCCGGCTGGTTGACTTGCGCTTGGCCGTTTCGAACGTGCCGTCTTCGCACATTGCGATGAGCGAACGGCGCGAGAGCGGCGGGACGATGATGCGGTGTTTGCGGATCAGACGTTCGACTTCAGAGAGGCGGAGCTTTGGCCGCGGTGATAAATCCAATAATTGTTGCGTGATATTCATATGTGTTGTGTGGTAATCGGGTTGAATTTACAGCCGCGAAACGCGGAATAAAAGTGGATGATCGGAGACGCGACATTACGGATCGGCAAAATCTGCAGAATGCATCAAAACAAGAAAAATACGTCAAATCGTGCATAATACAACAAACCCCGCAAAATAGCATTCCAATTTTTGTAATGTTCAGATAGTCTCTAAACATGGCCGGGCGATATGTAAGCGGCGACATGAAATCTCAATAATAAGGTCACCCAATATCGTCCGTCCATTGCAATATATCAAATAATTATATTAGGTACAAGTGGCAAAGAGCCCGGTCGCTACCGCTCGCGGTTCTGACCCGGCAGAGAACCACCCCGGCCGAAGCGGCCACCCCTCCTTAGTAAGGAGGGGAGCTTTGATGAATATGACATTTACAAACGACGACAAATTAAAGGCACTGGCGATCGTGAATATTTTTGAAACGTCGCGGCCGTTTGGCGATTACGGGGCCGTAGCGGTGCTTAATGACGGGGCCGGTGTATCGTTTGGCATCAACCAGTTTACGCACCGGTCGGGTTCGCTGCAGGCAGTTGTCGAAACCTATCTGAATAACGGCGGGATGATCGGCCGCGAGGCATTGTCTGCGAATATACCGATTTTGCGGCTGCGCATCGCCTCCGCTATCAACAAACTCGCGGCGGACGAGCGGTTCAAAAATGCTCTGCGGGCCGCAGCGGTTACGGACGAAATGAAAAGCGCGCAGCAGCAAATAGCCTTTGCGAAATACCTGCGTCCGGCTCTGACAATCTGCGAAGCGAAAGGGTTTGTTTTGCCGATGTCGCTGGCTGTTGTTTATGACTCGGTGACCCACGGTAGCTGGGAGCGGATAGCTGAGCGGGTCGGAGGTGCAGCCTCCAGGAAATTATTAGACCTGCCGGAAAGGCACAGCCTTTCCGCACATCGAGCGGCAGAGCCGCAAGGCAAAGATGAACCCGGGGAAAAAGCATGGATTACCGAGTACATTCGCAAACGCCATCTCTGGCTGAGCAACATTCCCCGGCTAAAGGCCGCAAACTATCGAACGAAATTCTTTCTCGACCAGATCGCGATCTCAAATTGGGAGCTGCATTTGCCGCTCAATGTTCACGGTGTCCGGTTGACGCAGCCGATGTTTGCAAAAAATTTCAACGAAAAGGCGGTTGAGCCGAACGACACGACCACTCAGAAATCTGCAACCGATCAGAATCCTCAAATTCCTACCAAAACATCCGCTCAAATTCCGCAGGCTCAACCGCCGGCGGGCGGAGACGAAGCCGAGGACATGAGGAGTGGAGGGGCAGAAGGGAAAGGCGTTTTGGAGACGGCGGCAAATGCTGTCGGCGATGCGGCAGAAAAGTTTGACAGCATCGATGGCGTTGTGACGGCGGTCGTGACGCGTAAGGATGCTGCGAAATCGTTATGGACGACCATTATCGCGACGTTATGGCAGATGGCGTGGGGCGTATTCGGGTTTGTTGTTGGACTGCCGAGGGAAGTTTGGATCGTCGTCGCGGTGGCCGCGGCGGTGCTGATGGTTTTGTACTTATACCGGCAGATTTTGTTGGGGAAAATTAGGGAGATCAGAGAGAGCAGAAAGAGAACCACCCCGGCCGAAGCGGCCACCCCTCCTTCGTAAGGAGGGGAGCTTTTGATTCTGAACACCGACCACCGACAACTGACAACTGATTATGAACGATACAAAGAACATTTTATTGGCCTGGATAAGCTCGATCTCGTCGGTTTTTGCGGCGATTGAGGCACGGACATGGATAACGATCATCTCGGCCGTCGTGCTGCCGATCGTATTTTTTACGGTCGGCAAGGCGGTCGATGTGCTGCTGCAAATTCACCTCCGGCAAAAGGACGAAAGGCAGAAACACGACCGGTAGGGAGTGTGTTCCGCCTCGACGGATCACAGGATAACGTGCGATGACTACTATTACAAAAATCTACATTGCCATGGCGATCACTGCGATTGTTGCTATCAGCATGTTCGGCGGAGCGGCCTGGTCAAACCATAAGATCGCCAAGTTGGAGAGTGCGGTCGAGGATGCAAAACGCGAAGCAAACAGCAGTCAGCAATCAGCAGTCAGAAAAGAAATTGAGGCCGCCGAATCTAAGCAAAAGACCGAATATCTCGAAAAGAAATTAACAGAAATCCAAACAATAGCGAGGAAACAGGATGACGAATTGGAAAAGCTCAATATTAATACTCGTGGTGCTCGCGGCCCTATGGATCGTGCCCGACGCACACGCTCAATCGCCACAACCGCCGACGAACTCTGTGCCAAACTCGCCGAGCTCGGGCACCCGTGCGAATAAAAAAGTGGAGAGCGGAGAGTCGAGAGTGGAGAGGAAGACCGCTTCTGCTCTCAACTCGCAACTCTCGACTCTCAACTTGATTCCGGCCTGCATGGCGACCGTAGACGAGCTCGAAAAGACACGCGTGTTGGTAACGGCTCTCGAAAACGAAAACCGTGCCGTTAAAGAACGCCTCGAAACGGAAAAACGAACGACCGCGATTCTGGCCGAGCTTAACGATACGCGTAAAAGCGAATTGGACACCTTGCGCTCCGCCATTACGGCAAAAAACGAAACCATCGCCGCAAAGGATTCGGTGATAGCGTCCCAGGACAAACTGATCGCCTCATTGAAGACCAAAAAGACCTCTCCGTGGCGTCGCCTGGGCGATCTTCTGACGGGTGTCGCGATCTTCGCGATATTGAAATAGTGACACAATACAAGACAAAACCATGGCGCGAGTTCGAGCCTGGCGAGGTCGAGGCGGCGCACAAACTCTATCTCAATCACGGTCCCGACTTTTACCGCATCGAGCGTGAAATGCACTGTCTGGGCTATCGAAAGTTTTGCGACGCCGATCTGAGAGGACGAACGAGCCGGGGTTTTGCTGGCCTCGAAGACCTTAACGGTTGGATGGAAGAATGGCTTGAAGTCAGCAAAGCAGGTCGGGCCGTAGTCAGTTCCGACAAAACCGCCCAGCCCCACGCGCCGGCGCGGGCCGAGATCACCTTTCGCCAATGGCTGATAGCGACGCAGCCTAATCTGA
>JAYVER010000160.1:0-12917 GCA_043748725.1 Chloracidobacterium sp.
ATATCATTACGATGGCCGTCCCGGCGGCGAATGTGAGCTGCAACTCGAACTAAAATTGCTTGCAGACGTCGGTTTAGTCGGATTTCCTAATGCGGGCAAATCAACGCTGATCTCAGTGATCTCGGCCGCAAAACCGAAGATCGCCGATTATCCTTTTACTACACTCGAACCAAATCTTGGCGTCGTCGATATGGGCGAATTCAGAACATTTGTCGTCGCCGACATTCCCGGTCTGATCGAAGGTGCAAGCGAAGGTGCCGGCCTCGGCGACCGCTTTCTGCGACACGTTGAGCGGACAAAACTCATGCTTCATCTCGTCGATGTTTCCTCGATATCGGGCCGCGACCCGGTCTCGGATTATGAGATAATTAATCGCGAACTTTCGAACTACGACGCAAATCTTGGCTCCAGGCCTCAAATAGTTGTGGCGACCAAGATCGATGCCCTCGACGATCCCAAACGTCTCGAAAGCATAAAGAAACGGGCCAAAAAAGACAAAAAGCCATTTTTTGCGATCTCGGCGGTGACAAACGTAGGAGTGAAAGAATTGGTCGCAGCAGTCGCGAAGGCGTTAGATAAACTAACCACAGAGAACACAGAGATCACTGAGAAAGTAAGGATGGTTCAAGGGAAATAGAAGTTGATTGTTTCAAAAACATTTTGCTCTCTCTGTGCCCTCTGTGTTCTCTGTGGTAAATATTCTTAGATGACACGAATCGCATTTTATGGAGGCAGCTTCGATCCGCCGCATCTGGGCCACCTGGCCGTCGCGGAGGCTCTGATCGGGCAGTTCGAACTGGACGAATTCGTATTCATACCGGCGTTTCACGCTCCGCATAAGAAACGTCGTCAGCCGACTCCGGCCTATGACCGGTACGCCATGCTCTGTCTCGCCACACAGAGCGATGCTAATATGAGCGTTTCGCGTATTGAGATCGAGGCTCCGGAGCGGCCATATTCTTTCGAAACACTGGGCCGGCTGAATGAAATGCTGCCGCGGGCAGATATCTACTTTGTGATGGGAGCGGATTCGTGGAGTGAGATCACGACATGGCGGGAATGGGAGGAGGTTCTTTCGCTCACGAATCATATCGTCATGACGCGTCCGGGATATGAGATCGAGACGGGCCACGTTACCGAAGAGATCGCGTCACGAATAGTCGATCTAAGAATCTCATTTAACGCAAAGACGCAAAGACGCAAAGACGCAATGGAATCTAGCAAAGATCAAAATTCAAAGCTCGAAAGTTGCATTTATTTTACTGACGCCGTCAACATCAATATTTCCGCCTCCGAGATTCGCCGCAGGGTACTTGAAAAAGACGCATCATGGCTCACGCAAGTACCGGCTGAGGTTGCAAATTACATCGAAAAATATCAGATTTATAACTAATGGAAGAAACACAGGAAAGATCGCTCCAACGAGAAGCGGTCAAAATTGAGATAGCAGAGACACCTACTCCGTTCGCCGAACTCGACCCCGAAGTAAAACTAGCGATTCATTGTGCCAGTGAAAAAAAGGCGTTTGACATGATCGCGCTTGACCTTCGCAGTATTGCCAGCTTTACCGAGTTTTTCATAATCGCGAGTGGCTCAAACCAACGTCAGGTCCAGGCAATTGCCGATGAGATCAACGAGCAGCTAAAGAAGCAGCTTTCGACGCGGGCCGTCCGTATCGAGGGCTACTACAGCGGCGAATGGGTTCTGCTCGATTATGGCGATTTCGTCGTGCACATCTTTAATAGCCAGGCCCGCGAATTTTACGATCTGGCCCGATTGTGGCGTGACGCGCGGCGCGTCGAACTTCCTGAAAGCGTGCTATGAAATTTCGCTTCGTCTGGATCGGCAAGACCAGAAACAAAAATTATTTGGCGCTGCAGGAAGAGTACCTACAGCGTCTTTCGCATTTTGTGAAATGCGAAACCGTCGAGGTCCGTGATTCTGCTCCCCACGAAGGAAAAGAAATTGAGGGCAAACGAATTCTCGAAAAACTGAATCAAACCCCCTTTGTCTGTCTGCTCGACGTGACCGGACGCGGGCTTTCGTCACCGGAATTGGCAAAAGAGATTGAGAAATGGCAGAACGTCGGCATGAAAGAAGTCACGTTCATAATTGGCGGAGCAGACGGCATTGCCGCTGCTGTTGCCGAAACGGCGGACGCCGTGCTATCTTTGTCGTTTCTTACTTTTACGCATGAGATGGCTCGTGTCGTAATGCTGGAACAGCTTTATAGGGCGTTTACGATAATCAAGGGGTTCCCGTACCAGAAATGAGTAAATTAAATTTGAAAGAGATCAAAGAGAAACTTCTTGCCGAGCGTGAGCTTTTAATCGAGAAGTTAAAGGGCAATGACCTGTCGGTTGACGATGCGGAAACACCGGATCCGGTCGATCTCGCAGTGAGAAACTACTCCAAGAATGTAATGTTGGCGGTTTCCGAAAATGAAAGCAAACAACTTGCTCTGATCGACGAGGCCGTATTGAGGATCGATGACGACGAATATGGCCACTGCCAAAATTGCGAAAAAGCGATCAATTCAAAACGTCTCGCCGCACTTCCCTGGGCCCGTTACTGCCTTGACTGCCAGGAATTGCTCGAAAAAGGCTTGCTCGATGATGAATAGGGCTTTGACATATGTTCAAGGCTCTTCAAAATTCCCTTTTCTCGATCATCTATCCACAGCAATGCACTGTCTGTCACGCTCAAGTTGAACGCCTGGAAGACGGCGTTGTCTGCCGCGAATGCTGGACGGCGACTCGCGTTTTTACCGGCTTAGAAATGCTTTGTGAAAAATGCGGGGCGTTTTTTGGCGACGAGGCCGCTCCTATTCCGATTTTCTGTCACAAATGCGACGACCACAATTACGATAAAGCTGTGGCCGTCGGCGTTTATGAAAAAGCACTTTCCGCATCAATAATTCGACTTAAGACCATGCCGGTTATACCCAAATATATCGAGCCTCTGATTTCAGCCGCCGTCAAACGCGCTGCTTTTATAGGAGCAGACGTGATCATACCCATTCCGCTTTCGCGGCAGCGTCGGCACGAACGCGGTTTCAATCAAGCGGAAATCATTGCCGCGGCGGTCTCGCGGTCAGCCGGAATACTGCTGGACAGTTTAAGTCTCAGCCGAAAACGGCACACGCCTATGCACCGGATCGCGATGGATGATCGGGCAAGAGAATTGACGGTTCAAAATGCATTCGAGGTCGTACGCCCCAAATTGGTCTCCGGCAAAACCATTCTCCTTGTCGATGATGTTTTCACGTCAGGCGCGACGGCTTCAAATTGTGCACGAGTCTTAAAGAAAAGCGGCGCGGTTAAGGTAAATGTTTTTACACTCGCCCGAGCCGTAATGAATTAATGCTTGTGATCGCGGAGGGTTTATAGTCGGTAACGAACCTTTCTTTTTCTAAGTTCAGCGTCTTCATTGTCAAGATTTTGCAGACGCATAGTAATGTCTGCGGTCATTCGCAGGTCGGCTCGGACACCATTTTTTAGATGAAAGTATCCGGCGGCGGCGATCATCGCGGCGTTGTCGGTCGAAAGATGTTTTGACGGAAAATATACTGGAAGCCCTAGTTTTATGGCCATAGTCTCCGCGGATTCCCGCAGAGCGAGATTACAGGCGACACCACCGGCGACGATCAACGTTTTCGGCCGCAACTCGACCGCAAGCTTTTCCATAGTTCCGAGCAGTGATCTGACAACCGCCGATTGAAAGCTTGCGGCGAGGTCCTTGATCGCTTGCGTCGGCTCATTACCGTCTTTTACGGGTTCGACCCCTTGTTCGCGGACGTAGCGTGCGACGGCGGTTTTCAACCCGCTAAAGCTCAGATCGGGCCGTCCGTCTGATATTTTCGCCGTCGGGAATTTCATTCGGGTCGCGTCGCCGCTTTTCGCCAACATTTCGATCACGGGGCCGCCTGGATAACCGAGACCGAGCATCTTTGCCACCTTATCAAAAGCCTCACCCGCAGCATCGTCACGCGTCCGCGAAACAACTTTGTAACTCCCTTCTACCGGAATGTGAAAGATATTTGTATGTCCGCCCGATACAATTAACGCAAGTGCCGGATATTCGACCGGCGGATTTTCGAAAGCGATCGAATAAACGTGGCCCTCGATGTGATTGACCCCGATGAACGGAATGCCCAACGAGTATGCAAGCGCTTTCGCATAACACACCCCGACGAGTAAAGAACCAATCAAACCTGGCCCCTGCGTTACGGCAATCGCATTGATTTCCGCTAGTTTGACCTTCGCTTGTAAAAGAGATTCGTTGACGATCGGTTCGATCTTCTCGAGATGCTCGCGAGACGCAAGTTCTGGAACGACGCCGCCCCACGGCTTGTGCATTTCGATCTGCGAAGCGATCACGGACGACAGGATTTCCGCTCCATCACGCACAACAGCCGCCGCCGTCTCGTCGCACGAGCTTTCGATTCCCAAAACCAGCATGGACTCTAGCTTATCAAACTCCGGTGAAAAGCATCGTCTCGTCCACAAAGCAAAGCCCGTTACCGAAAGGATCTCGGGCGTAAAACGACCGCTCGCCCCACGGTCGGACTGCGATCTCATGAGACGGAGATCCATGCACATCGGATTGCTCAAGACAATCGAGTTCCTTCGCCCTGGAAAATATGACTTCGAGATTCGGGACCGAAAAATATACATGATCCCCGATCGCGGTGCCGTTATTTTCGATAACTGCAAATATTACCGGACCGCAATCAAAATATTGCCGCCCCCGATGAATGACCCGGCTTTCGGAGTCAAATAACCGTTGATAAAATTCGATCGCCTTTTCAAAATCGGTTACAGGAACGAAAATACGAAAAATGGATGGAGCCTTGTCGCTCATTTTACTTCACCTTAAAATGATTTATTTAATATTTAGGTGTAAAATAACATATCGGAGCGCTATTATGAAAACTCGTCTCACAAAAACCGCATATCTCAATTATCTTGCCTGTCCGCAGGAATTTTGGCTTGATTATCATGATCCGGAACTTATTAAACGACACACGAACAAGCTCGAATACGAGCATCTTCGCCAACAGGGTTACGCGGTCGAACAATTTGGCAGACAGATTGCAAGGTTTAGACCGAATGAGAAGTTCGCCGTAGATTTCCAGCGAGTATTTCAGACAGCAGCCTTATATGCGCGAGCCGACATTACTGTCACTGAAAAAACCACGGGCTTTGTCGAGCTTTTCGAGATCAAATCATCGGCGTCTGTTAAACCTGAACATCTCGATGATCTGGCGTTTCAGAAAATGGTCGCCGAGGACGTGGGTTTCGCCGTCACCGGCTGTTATGTCTTGCGTCTGAATGGCGACTATGTCCGTCACGGCGAAATTAACCCGGAAGAACTTTTTGTAATTGAGGATATAACAGCTCAAGTCCAAGAACACATGGATCTGACATATCAACAAAGCGCAGATGCCATAGCATATCTGGATACCGACCCCGTGCCGTCACTTGTAGATTACTGCGTTAGTAACAAGCTCGACTGCCGTTTTATAAAACAGCATTTTCCTAGTCTCCCCGAATATACAGTGTTTGATATCGCCTTTCTCAAAAACGACAAACGCCGTGACCTTCTTTCACGGGGGATTGTAGCAATTACGGACGTTCCGGAGGATTTTGCTCTTTCGTCCAAACAGCGGGAACAAGTAAATGCCGCAAAATCAGGAGAGATAGCAATTAACCAGGAAGAAATAGCTATCCGGCTGGCGTCATGGAAATATCCTTTGCATTTCCTCGATTATGAAACTTTCTCGTATGCCGTCCCTCAGTTCGACGGCGTACGCCCGTTTCAGCAGATGTGCTTTCAGTATTCGCTCCACACAATCGAAAACCCGGGTGGCGAGTTAAAGCATTCTCAATTCCTATCTCGAGGATCAGACGATCCGCCGAGGTCGATGGCCGAGAGCTTAAGAGAAGCGATGTCGGACGGCATCGGAACGGTGCTAGTCTGGTATGAAGGCTTCGAAAAAACCCGTAATGCCGAAATGGCCCTGATGTTTCCCGAATATGCTGATTTTTTTGAGGAAGTGAACTCCAAAACAGCCGACCTGATGAAGATTTTCTCAGATAAGCTGTACATCCATCCCGCCTTCAAAGGTAGCAGTTCGATCAAAAAAGTCTTGCCCATCCTCGTCCCCGAGCTGTCCTACACGGAACTTGGCATCGGCGACGGTCTGACGGCATCGATCAGTTGGTTTCGCGCAGCAACTTGGGACACGGTGAGCACAAACGAGCGTGAAACGATTTTTTCCGACTTGGAGATTTATTGTCACTTAGACACGTTAGCAATGGTTGAGATATTTAATCGCTTGAACGCATTGGTTTTTGCGGACGTCGAGTCTCATGCGTTTGCCCTTATTTAAAGATTGGACAACTTCTTTATTACTTGTATTTAATAAAATCAATCTCTGGCCTTGGATCATCGTCCTCTCGTTCTTCTTCATGTTCGTACTCCAGTTCAATTACGACATTAAGTTCGTTAATAAATTCACGAGTATCTGCATAATAGTTGGGATAGGCCTCTTTTAGCTTTAAAATATTATCCACCGATACCTTCGCAACCTGTACCTCAGTCCGTCCCGCATATTCTAGTTCTGCATTATTCAGAGCTTCGATTCCAATTTCGGTCTGTTCCGAGGTAAAGCCTTGAACTTTCACACTCCTTTTTCGGGAATCGGATATGATCAGGAAATCTTGTATATCGTAATCGGCAATGATTCTGTCAGAAACAAGGAGCCATTCTCCGAAACAAACATCCACCTGTAATTCGCGCCAAAGATGTCCAATTTCGAAAATGAGATCAATTTGTTTCTTGGGAGTTTCGGGAATTGTTTCGCACTCCTCCAATATCGCGAAAACGCTGCTTGCTAGAGCGAAAAATCTTAACCATCGAGGATCTCCAACTCCCGCCTTTAAATCTGGCCCAAGAAATGTGGCCGCGGTCTCGACAGCCGTAGCCCAATGATGCTGTAACTGAGTTCTGATTTGTATCTCAATCTTATACTCATCAATAGCACCCTCTTTGCCGATAGCTCTTTGATGATTAAGGATAAGATGCAAACACCTATAACCATCAGGTTTTGGATGAAGGATATAATCGAAGACCTTTACCAACTGGGGTTGAGCGGGTTCATATGAAGAAAACGTGTTTTCATATATCTCAAATAATTGGTAAACCTTACCAACAGTTTTCAGTATCGCACGGCATCCGCCGATATCCTGCATTCGTGCCAATCTGGTATTTTTGAGTCGAGCAAGTTTGTTTTGGATTGACGGAAGTCGTTTTGGGCGATGAGTGACTTGGCTCGTTTGATCGATAGTCTTTGCGCGAATTTTAAGTGCATCACTGATCTCCTGAAGCGAGATCTCATGCGAAGATCGCCAACTCTGCACTATTTTCAATGCGAGCGTGTACTCTTCGCTCTCTGAATCGGCTGAGATAAGCGTGTCGCCCGCCCGGTTGATTTCACTCTTGCTATGCTTTGGTATGATTGGTGGCATCGCCTAAAGATTTAACTCGTTCAATCATCTTAATTGATGGTCAACCTTAGTTGCTACCCAAGATGCAATTTCAGATGATATTTCGAATTAATGAAAATCTAGCTTAGACGATGATGGAAATCTTCAATGTTCTGAAAGCTCTGTCTTGACTTGCTTCGCCGTTTGGGTATAAATATGAGCATCTGTTAGAAAATTCAGGCTCGCCATAGGAGATTCGAAATGGGACGTAAGATACTTGCCGTCATAGTCGCGATGGTTGTTGCAGTCGCAATTTTCATGATCGTCCAAATGATCAATTCGATGGTCGTCGCGCCGCCGAGCGATGCCGTGATGAAGGATCCGGCCGCGTTACGCGAATTTATGGCCAACGGGCCGGTCAAGGCGTATATCATTGTGCTGATTGGCTATCTGATTGGTTCGTTTGCGGGCGGTTTCATAGTTACAAAAATGAGCCGCCGCGAAAGCCCCGGCCTGACGCTGCCGATAATCGTCGGCGCATTGCTTTCGCTGGGAATGGTCGCAAATATTTTGTTCCTGCCTGGCCAGCCGATATGGTTCGTCGTCGCGAGTCTGATCGTTTTTATCCCAATGTCGCTGTTTGGCCACCGATTCGCGCGGTAAGAGCAGCCAACGACCGCGTGGTTACTTCCAAACACCGCGTAGCAGCATTTAAACAGTTCGCGGCGGTGGGCGGCGGGTTCGTCGGTACGTCCAAACACCGCGTAGCGGCTTCCAAACGCTCCGTAGCAGCTTCTAATCACTCCGTAGCCACTCCCAAACATTTCTTCGCGACTCCCAATCGCTCCGTAGCAACTTCTAATCGCTCCCCAGGAACATCCAATCGTTCCGAAGGCCCTTTGCTCCCCTCCTTACTAAGAAGAGGTGGCATCCCGACGCATTTGTCGGGATGACGGGGTGGTTCTCTCGACAATTTCCCGCTTGACAATCGCAAGAACACGCGTATTATCGTCTTACAGCAAAATCTTCACAGTAATAAATAAAATTTGGAGGTTCATTAATCCCTATGAACGACAAAAACCGCAGAAACCTTGAGTCAGGCCAGCGTTGCCGCCAATGGATCGTCGATTTCGCCGGGCTCATTCCGGGCGCAAGTATGTTCGAGACCAAAACCGCAGCCCTCACCGCTTCGGTAAATAATTTCGAGGACAAGTCCGGCCAACTCGAATCCGCCGTCGGCGAAGGCCTCAGTGCGACCGATGTCAAAGGCTCCGAACGCCTCGACCTGCTCGATCTAATGGAAAAGGTCCGCGACGCTGCCCGTGCCGCCGAGCCCGATAATCCCGGCACACGCGACCGCTATCGCTATACCACAAACATGACGGATCAGGCTCTGCTCGCCGTCGGCCGCAGCTTTGCCGCAGGCGGCGTCGACGATGACGCCCTGCTCGAAACATACGGTGCCTCGCATCACTGGCCCGTGGCCGTGACCGCCGCCGCCGATGCTTTTGAGGCCGCCTTCGGCCAGCAGGACAGCGCCGTCGGCAGCCGTATCGCCAAAAATGCCGAGTTGGGCGACGAAATGGCCCACATGATAGCTCTAAAAGCTACCGTGGGCCACATGGTCCCTAACTTCTGCTCCGGCAACCCCGGCGCCATCGCCGCCTGGCGCTCCGCCGCCCACGTCGAAGCTCCACCGAAGAAAAAGGTGCCACCGACGCCGTAGCGAGGCTTTACGGTGTTAACTAATAGGATGGCGACGGCGGATTGATCGGCGCTTGGGCTAAAACATTAGCACGACGATAACGAAGTAGCGAGGAAGTTGGTATATGAAATTCTTACATCGACCTTTCGGACCAGAGGCATATGAGATCGTATTCTCGACCGCCGCCGCTTTCGACGCTAGCGTTTCAAAGACAGCCGCTGCCGATGACGCGGCGATCGCCGATCTTGAGTCCGAGCTTACGATGAAACCAGGGCGTTCGCTGGTGACAAATACAAGGCCCTCGACCAACAACGCTCCAAAGTCGGCCTAGGCGTCGCTGGCGATCCGGCCTACGGCAACGACAGCCCGCTCTACGGCGCAATGGGCTTCGTCCGCAAATCCGACCGAGCCTCCGGCCTCACCCGAAAAACAAAACCGCCGACTGGCGGGGTTTAGCTGTGACTTTAACATTCGGTTTGTTTGTCTTCGCCAGAAGACGGACTCACCGAATAGAGGGTTGCGGTGTGGGAGACGCAACCCTCGCTTTTTTCGCGTGGGATGATTACATCACGTTAGGAATAAAATCGTTGACCTCTTACGACTCAAATTGCTATAGTTGTAAATGACGATTCCGCCACGCTTCTAAATTCCTCTTACAGGACCTGCCTAATATGAAATCCGATTCCTTATCAAGCACCGTGTGTGCTAAATGTAATTCTGACGACACCCAATCCTTTTCAATGGCTAACAAATCCGGTACCAGCTCTGGAGTAATGATTGGCGTTGGTAGCTCGCGAGGCGGTCTCGGCGTCGGCGGCGGCTATCAGACGTCGAAGTCCGAACTTGCGAAACTCACAGCTCCGCCCGTACCCGACGGCACTGCCGGTGAGAGCATTGCCCTGATCTTTTTGCTGATCGTAGAATTCAATTTGGTAGCAGTTGGCTTATCTATTTTCATTTCATTTTTCACGGCAATCTTTATCGCTATCCCATTAACTATTGCGACGGCTATATTCGGCATATACCGCTCGAAACGGAACGCCCCGAAACGCGAGGCCACATACAAGGCCGCTATGCGTCGCTGGGAACATAGCTGGATCTGCCTTCGATGCGGAAATAACTTCGTCGTTAGGTAACGACGTTATCTCTGAGTCACAATCCGAACAGCATCAGATCACACTCTTTCATTCGTATTCTCAAACCCAAATCGTATTGCCGCTTCGAGAACATCGGTGTTTATATCTTTTAGAGTTTTGAATCGTATGCAATACCCGGTCACGCTCGCCTTGCCGAGGTCATTATAGATACTAAAAAGGGCGGGGCTTGGCGTAAAAAGAAATTGGAAGAATTAACGAAAGATAAACGCCCACTATAGATTCTTGTAAGGCATTAAACCTTTCATGCGACTCTTGGAGTAAGGCAAAGTAATTGCCGTCTCGCTTATTTTTATGAATCAATCGACATCAATAAATCAGGTTTCCGACGAACTTCGTCAGTCCATCTTGTCAACCGTAAAGAACCAGCGTCGAATCCGAAGCGGAACCTTTTGGAATAAGTTCAAGTTTGAACGGCGCACCAAAGAGCGTGTTGAGGCAGTAAAGGCTGCTCTTACCGATAGGAAGATTGAAATAAATTTGGAAGATTCCTATTTCGGTTTGGAAAAACGAGATGAGTCGCTTGTCTTGAGAATTGCAATCGATCATTCAACGACGGAAACACAGAAACATATAGCTCAAGTAAAGAAACAGAAAAATGCAAGCCAAAATGATGAACGCCAGTATTGGGTTTGGGTTTCAGATCCACGACATTACTTGGACGAATTTGGTAATGACCGCGAAGACCTAGACCCAGAAAGCGGCCTTGAAGTGGAAAGCACTCCCGATTGTACAGGCTGGTGGACTTGTAACAAAAACACTCAAAAGGGAGACTTGATCTTGCTTTACCGATCTCGGCTCAACCGCGACTTAGGGTATTTGATTCAAGCGGAAAGCGATGCATATTCAATCGTTGATGACGATTACGCTTCGGAACACAATTGGGATTACGGTTGCGATTATCGAGTTCTTTACAAATTCCAAAATCCGATTACGCTCAAAGAAATGCGAACCAATCCGTACTTGGAGGATTGGGGAGCATACCGCGCAAACTTTCAGCGCCGTGTGTATGCCATACCGCCAGCCCATTGGAGGCGTTTGGAGCAAATGGCGACGGAGAGCAACCCCGGCTATGCAAAATTCTTGGGAAAGGTTGAGCAAACAATCGTTGTTAGAAGCATCTTGCTCGAAGAGGAACTTGAAGACGCACTTGTTGAAGAATTGAATTTACTTAAGCCGTTTGGGTATGACCTTGAACTTTGCGTTTCTCCGATTGATGGAGCGTCAGGACGGCAACTTATTTGCAAAGGCAATGGTGGACGCATAGATTTACTTTGTTTTGACCGGAAGAAAAAGCAATACGTTGTTGTAGAGCTGAAAAATGTTCGCGCTGGTCAAAACACTTTCGGGCAAATTTCTAACTACAGCGGTTGGGTGCAAGACCGAATTGCGAATGGCAAACCCGTTATCGGCTTGGTAATCAGTCGGGGTTATGACGCAAAGTTTCAGTCGTCTATGAAAATCACGGACAAGATTTTCCAGTTAGACATTGAACAACTAGGCTTTGTGTAGGCCCATGCCGTTCGATGTGTTAGGGATCGGCGGCGCAGCCGGAGGAGTTTCATTAGGCTGGACGGAAAAGCAGAGCTTTTCCGCACATCGACGGGCAGAGCCGCGTGAAATTGAAGAAGGAGAACAATGAGAAAAATAATTGCAGCAGAATTCATGACGATCGATGGTGTCATACGACGCGAGGAAGCGGACGGCGACGGCTTTAAGTATGGCGGGTGTTTTTTTCCGTAGCGGTAAGAGGTCGTGGTGCAGGAGCGGCTGGCCAAGCCCATAGATCAGCGGGAGACTACTAAACGAACGCCGCGACCGGCACAGGGCGTGTCGATGCGATCTTTGAGCGATTGCGTTTGATGTTATCTATTTCGCGAAGCGTCGCGGCGGTCAGGTAACTTTCGCCGCAATGGGGACAGGACACCACAGGAACATTCTCGATCACTAAAAGACCAATTCCCTTGCCGTAACTTCGGCTCACATGAATAATCCTCGCTCCCGATTTGCTGCAATTATCGCAGTCGATTGTTTTAGTTTTCGTATTCACCTTCTTCTCGATAGACGGTAATAATAACCAACTTCCCTGTTAGTCCTAATTTTGCCACAACTGTGATGTCCAAGTCATCAAAGAGTTTTGCCCGTGATAAGATATTTCGACTCGGCGGTGTTCTCGTCAAGTTGACGTTCGACGATCTCACCCGTAAGCACGGCATTTTCAACATCGAGGATCGAGACATTATCGTTTTCCATCTCCTCTTCGCCGTGAATCGTCATCACATAGTTCAGCGAGCGGATCAAATCACGCATTTTGTCCCGTATCTTTTCAAACATTTAGTTCAAATCCTGCAAAAAGCTAACACCATCCGCGATCCTCAAACCGAAGTTCTCCGCAATCGTCTGTCCAATATCGGAGAGAGACTGGCGGGTGCCGAGGGCGACGCCTGCTTTCGCCGTTCTGCCGTAAACCAGCAGCGGGACGTATTCGCGGGTGTGGTCGGAGCCTTCTTTGGTCGGGTCGTTGCCGTGGTCAGCGGTCATTATGAGCAGGTCGTCTTCGTTTAGAGC
>JAYVER010000161.1:0-5016 GCA_043748725.1 Chloracidobacterium sp.
CTTCCCGGGCAATTATTCAAAGCTCCCGCCGCCTGTGATGGTGCGTGCCGACGTTGTGCAAATCATCACCGACTGGCTCGTGAAGAGGTTACGATAAACTCGCTAGGTCGATTCTAATCGTCCCGACGAATAAAAAGGGAGCTTTCGATGACTTTCGAAAGCCTCTTTTCTTTTGTTGTTAGTTGCAGAATGGTGGCACTTGTGCCGAACTGAAGAGGGTAATCCCAACCGAGAATTGATCACATGCGAAGTATGCCGATGATTCTACGGGAGTCCCTCCGATACTCTCAGTTCCAAACCCGAAAAATCGAGATTTGTGCAACGATAATGGATCAAAATGCCCCGCAGGGAAATAGGAAAGTTATTCAAAGCCTGTTTGATTGAACGCCCACCCAAGTAAGCCCTCTTCAGAAAGGAGAAGCGGCTTCGATCGCACTATCGAAACTTAAAGCGGTCATTAACGAATTCAAAGCGTCACTCGTGATCATAAATCCACTGTCGCGGGCAATCCGCGTGGCGGACTCACACGATAATAGAAATTTCATATGAAAACAATCAATAGTATAACTCTTGTAAGTCGTTGTGTATATTGGAGTTATGGAGGCGGCGATCGGAATTGAACCGATGAATAAAGGTTTTGCAGACCTCTGCCTTACCACTTGGCTACGCCGCCGAAAAGAAGTAGGCAGTTGGCGGGAAGCAGTTGGCAGTAAAAAGAACCACTGCCTTCTGCCAACTGCCACTGCCACTGCCTACTTTAGATATGGAGCGGGAGACGAGATTTGAACTCGCGACTTCGACCTTGGCAAGGTCGCGCTCTACCACTGAGCTACTCCCGCATGGCAAATGATAATTTTAACGTGCCGCGCCGATTTGTCAAGTTTCGCACTCTGTTACGCGTCAGTTACTAACCGTAATATCCTTGAGAAAGCTCCAGTCACCGCTCGGGCTGATCTTGATATTGCCGATCCGCTTGTTTGAAACGATCATATTTGCCGGATACCAAAGCGGAAACAGCGGAAGTTCACCGCTGATGATATCCCAGGTTTTGCCGTACAGCTCTTTTGCTTGAGCCTTGTCTATTTCGTTTATCGCGTCTTCGACGGTTTTATCGACATCGGCGTTTACATAACGGCTGCGGTTGCAGCATGAAACGGGCCCGCCTGGGATCTTGGTCGAGCTAAAGAGGTCACGCAGGAAAATCGGATCCTGATTGCCGCCGACCCAGATGCCGGTGTACATCTGAAATTGGCCTTTAGCAAGCTGTTGACGGATCGTTGTAACTTCGAGCGTTTCGATCTGCACATTCAAGCCGACCTCGGTCAAAGAGTTTTGAATCGCTTGCGAATATTGGTTTGTCGCGGCGTTTCCCGAACCATATTTAAAAATAATCGGCTCATTCTTGTAACCGGCCTCCTGCAATAACTGCTTCGCCTTGGCAGGATCGTAGCTATACTGCTTGCCGGGCAAATAAGCCCAGGATTGGATCGGAAGGATCGAACTCGCTATCTTTGCCTGATCGGAAAGCAACTCGCTAACGATCTTTTGCCGGTCGATAGCATAACCGATCGCCTGCCGGATCTTTACGTTATTAAGCGGCGGTGATTGAGTGTTAAAGACAAGGTACTGAATGTTTGAGCCGTCTGATTGGTCAACGTTTAGATTTGGGATGGTTCCCATTGATTTGAGCATATCCGGCGGCAAATTCGACGGGTTTGGGGCAATATCTACACCACCTGTCTGCAATTCGGCCTGAAGAGAAGTTGCGTCTGTAACCGTCTTAATTCTCAACTTCGGAATCTTCGGCGCTACATCCCAATAATCAGCGTTGGCGGTGAGCTCGACAATGTTCTGCGACGCATCAAAACTCACGAATTTGAACGGCCCGGAGCCGACCGGATTGTCTTTTTGCTGTGCCGCCGATCCCTCAGGGATGATCGGGATCGCAACGAGATTTGAGAGCAATTGATTTCTTAGCGCCGGGCGTGTCACAGTGAAAATAACTGTTTTGGCGTCTGGCGTTTGGATTGAAACTATATGCTGAACGCGTTTTGTTTTCGGCTCTTCCGCGGGCTTTGCGACAGCGCTAGTGTTTGCTGATTCCGGCTGAGCAGGTGTTGGTGTGGCCGCCGGCGTCTCCGTTTTTCCAATTGGCACTGTATCGAAAAATGCGCCGGATTTAAAAGCATCATCCTTACCGTTTATCTTCGCAAAGAGTTGGTCAAATGTATATTTTACGTCGGCCGACGTGAATTCTTTACCATTATGAAATTTGACGCCGTCCTGTAGTTTGAATGTAATCGTCATTCCATCCGCCGACGTGAGAATCTCCTTAGCCAGTTGACCAACATAATCGAAATTTTCAGTTTTTTTGACCAGCGAATCGAACATCAACGTTCGAACGCGTTCTGCCGACGCATCATTGGCGGTTGATGTCAGCGTATCAAATGCAGTAAATTTTTCGGGCAAAGCAACGGTGACAGCATCAGTAGTGCGGTGGCGGCAGGTGGACGCCGACGCAAAGAATGAGAGGACAAGCACGAGCAGCAATAATTTACGCATAATTCTTTCTTCCCTTAAGCACGGCTCAAGTCATCATTTAAGACGGCGATTTGATCGGGTAAAACCTTGAGTCTTTCCGGATCGAGATCCAGTGGCGCTGAAAGTTTATTCTTTAATAATGCGATCCGCTCCAATGATCTGTCGAGCCGGGCTTCCGTGATCTCGCCGTTATTCACGGCACGCAAAACCGCATTGTAGCCATCCCTGATCGCTTGCGGATCGGCACAGATGGCGAGCATATCCACACCGGCCAAAATTGCCATTTTACAGGCTTCGCCGATACCGTAATTTTTGACGATTGCGCCCATTTCAAGATCATCGGTTATCACGAGTCCCTCAAAACCAAGTTCGCCGCGAAGTAAGTTTGTGATGAAATTTTTACTCAATGAAGACGGTAAAAGTTTCCCATTTTGATCCGTTTCCTGCAAGCGGACTTGTGGAAACGCCGCATGGGCGACCATTACCGCCTTCGCATCGCCTGAGCCGATTAGTTCGCGAAATGGATAGAGGTCGGTCATTTGCAATTCGTCCTCGGAAATATCAACCTGCGGAAGTTCTTCGTGCGAGTCAACACCTGCCGCACCAAGACCGGGAAAATGTTTGAGACATCCAATGACGCCATTTTGCTGAAGCATTTGGAGAAATGTACCGCCAAGCAAAACGGCGTCTTCCTTCGATCCACCGAATGTACGCGAAAACAGACCATTCGAGTATTTCGCCCGCTCTTCGCCTATAACATCGACAACCGGGGCAAAATCCATATTAAAGCCAAGCATCAGCAGTGTTTCGGCGACAATACCGGCAAAGCTGGCTGCGGCGTTCGTCGTTCTGATCTTGTTAGCTGCAGGCATCGGAGTCATTATTCGTCGCAGCCGGTCAACCAAACCGCCTTCTTGATCGACGCTGAGAACCGGTGTAAATGGCAGCAAAACGCGAATTTCGTCGAGCAAATACCGCGTCTGTGTTGCTTCGCGAATGTTTCTCGCGAATAAACAGACTCCGCCCGGTGAAATTTCTGCCAAAAGACCGCGCGTTTGATCGTCAATCTCTGGGCCGGGTACGCCTATGAAAAATAATTGTCCGATCTTTTGGGTTAGCGGCAGGTCCCGCAGTTGTTCGATCATCAAAAAACTCGCTGATAATTCCAAAATTTGATTTTACCAGTCGTTGTAAATTTATTAAAGTTGTAGCAGTTTTTGAAGTAGAGAAATAGGAATTAAACGCGTAGGTGAGATTATAACCATGACATATAGGTTTTTAGTTGTATTTCTAATTATTACAACCGTATCATATGCCTCATACGCACAAGGCTCATGCGCGGGCAATCAGGTACTTACCGCGAAAAGCTGTCCGGGTGACATTACTTCGAATGACGAAAAGACGTTATTTCAATTGGTCACAAAATATCGGTCTGCAAACGGGCGCCCCACGATCCGGCTCTCGCAATCGTTAAGCTTGGTTGCCAACAGACACCTCATAGACCTCATGCAAAACATTAAGTCTTTTACGCATAGTTGGAGCAATTGTCCATACGATATCAACAATGAAAAAACCTGGGGCTGTATAATTGATGCCCCGCAGCGACTAAACTCCGGTTATAAGGGGCAGGGCTATGAAACTCTGTATCGCACTATGAACGGCAACGCGACCCCGGAACTTGCACTCGACGCCTGGAAAAAAAGTACGCTGCATAATTCGATAATCCTAAATATGGATATGTTTAAGAACATAGCCTGGGACGAAGTTGGCATTGCCGTCAAGGGCCCGTATGCGGCTTTGTGGTTTGGCTCACCTGTCAAAAGCGGACAGGCAGCAAACACTCATGGAAACGGTCTCGGAGTTTCGTATGACCAGGCCGTGGAGGGATTGACTAAAATTTTGTTGATTGATCAAAAGTCTTCGACAGTCGAAAGTAACAAATGGCAGGGTTTTTCGGCAGATAGACGGGTAAAACTCGAAATATTTGGCACACGCAAAGACATCAGCGAGGCAAGTCTTGCCATCTCAATGAAATTTGAGGCAGACGGTAGACTAAGCCAGGTTAACCGCACCGTACTCGCGACACTTCTGACCAATATTTTTCCCGAATGGTCAAACATTGACGCCTGGATAACCAGCACAATCGCAGCGATTGCGGCCGATAAAACCGCGTCAAGGACAAAACTCGTTCGCAAAAACGCAATCGAGTTTCGCGCAGACGGACCGACTTTGCTGAAGATATCCATTACGCCGGAATCAAAACAACGATATGTCGAAGTTTTTTAGCGTTAGTTCAGAGTGCGCGATTTATCGCGTTTCTTTGTTTTACAGAATCACCGCGTATTATTTATCAAGTACCCCCATATCCGACTTATCACATATAGGTTTATAATCTCACCAAAAGAAACGCGATAAATCGCGCACTCTTAACTTATAGAGTCCTTTGAATAACCGGAATCTTTTCACGGTTTGGAA
>JAYVER010000162.1:0-12849 GCA_043748725.1 Chloracidobacterium sp.
GTAAAAAGACGATCTGATAAAAATTACGTTATGAAAAAAGTCGGATTCTTAATTCTTACATTCGCGCTTATTTTTGCGGCTTCGTGCAGCAACAGCAGCAACAAACCTGCCAATGCAAAATCAAATGCAAACGCTGAAGTCAAAAAAGGCGTTGCGCCTGTTGCCGACCCCGAGATCGCCGTGATCGAGATGGAAAACGCGGCTGCCTACGGCACGATCAAGCTCGAGCTTTACTCCAATATCGCGCCGAAGATGGTCGCCCGATTTCAGGAGCTTGCAAATGAGGGCGTTTACGACGGTGTTACGTTTCACCGTATCAATCAGTCGGTGATACAGAGCGGCGATCCATTGTCGAAGGACGCGGATCCATCCAATGACGGCACCGGCAAGTCCGACAAGCCGAATGTCGAAGCCGAATTTTCGGATATTCCATACGACACCGGCATTTTAGGCGCGGCTCGCGGGCAGGATAACAACTCGGCGAATTCACAGTTTTTTATCACCTTAAAGCGTGAGACAGGGTTTGATAATCGTTATACCATCTTTGGCAAGGTTATCGACGGTATGAACAACGTCCGAACCATATCCGCCGTTCAGCCAAAAGAAGGCGAGCGTCCCGTCGAGGCAATCAGGATCAAGCACATCTCGATCGTTACCCGATAAGTCTGTGCTCGATGATATAATTTACTTTTACGCTCGCGTAGCTCAGCTGGATAGAGTGCTTCCCTCCGAAGGAAGAGGTCGCAGGTTCGAACCCCGCCGCGAGTATTCAAATTTAGGTAGTAAATCGCAAATAGTGAATCGTGAATAGATTTGATTTTTCTATTCACGATTCACTATTTACTATCTGACTTTTAACATCGGGTCACCCAACAGTGCCCATGAAAAACGCACATCCGTGCCATACGGTATTACGGCTTTGGCGTCTCGGATGAGATCCCCCATCCGCGTTATATTGCCGGCGGCGAGTTGATTGTAGAACCGCTGGCCCATTACAAGCTGTACGTCCGGCGTCGTGTCTGCGGTCGATGACCAGGTGACGACCGCTCCGCCATTGGGCGACTTTAGCAAGCTCTCGGACATTGAATCAAAGTCCAGCTTTATAAAATAGCCATTAAGGCAGGTCAGCATGACAAAGATGGATTGGTTCGATGCGTTGGTAAGCCGCGACACGTCGTTGTTAGACAGAGAAAAGAAGTTAGATGCTCCCCATAAGCCCGACGAACCGTGACCTTCATAATTTACGATATATTTACCGGTGTTCATCTGGTTGATGAGAAACGCATGATCTCCGGTATCACCGCGACCGACCGTTTGGACAACCATCGTTGTCGGTAATTCGTTTCTCAATATCTGGCTGGCAGCCTGAAAATCGTAACCGATCGGCAAATCGTAGGCAAAGAGGCCTCCACGATTGAACGACTGCTGGGCCGGTGTTTCAAAGGCTCTTGTTTTATTAAAAGCGGTAGTGATATCAGATGCTGTCCGCGCGGGTATGCGTCCGATTGCCATCTCGGCCAAACCGTCATCGTTAAAATCGGCCAGTGCATCATCACTTGCGGTTTCGCCGGTGTAAGGGGTATCGACCAATTTTGTCGGAACCAGATCAAAATTACCAAATCCTTCATAATTCCGCGGGTCATAAGTTGCATCGCCTAGCAAAAGAACATATTGCGGAGGTGTATTCCATGTTCGGGCAAAACTCAGGAAATTTTTGATCGAGGCCGAACTAAGCGAGCCGTAATTGAATTCGTCATAAATGTCCGCGATGTCAACGACCTCGACGCTGAACCCCTGCGCCCGTCTATAATTTGCCCACGCATTTGCTGGGGCTATAAAATCCGGTGCCGAGTAAGAAATAATGACAAGATTGGCATTATGATTGACGGTCGAAAGCGTTGACGGATTGTTTTGCGTAACCGAAGCAGCCTGCAAAACCGAAGCCGCCGTAATAGTATGGTCGCCGCTGCCCGTCGATGTGAAGTCAATTTTTCCAATGTTGCTTGCGGTGTTGACGGCGTGATCGTACGTATCGAAAAGGCTTGCCGTATTGCAGCCCGTTATTCGAACGTAGTAATCGATCGAGGCACTCAAGCTGCCGGGCAGTGTCCCGGTACTGGTCACCTGACCTTTCATTCCGGTAAAAAAACGATGATCCGTAAAAGTAACCTCGTCCGTAGCAACGTTCCAATTAGCCGCAGCCGCCGTGCGTGGATCTGGTGTCGCCCCTTGGGCAAACAAATTTTTTCCTCGGTAAGACGGTATTTTGACGCCATAACTGCAGCCGCTCTGAATGACCGGCAGATTTGTTACCTGAACAGGCTGGCCGTCTGACGAAATATCAAAAACGCGAATATCCGGTGACGCAAACCCGGATAACATTGCGTTCCTCCGGTTAGGACTATCAAATTTTAGTCTATTCTGATCCGCCTGATATTTTCTGGCATAGTTGACGGTGATCGAATCGAAAAGGCTGAGATCACCGCCCGCGCCTTCGGACGTCAAATCGAGGGTATTCATTCCTTCGTTGAGATAAGTGGCAAGTACGAATTTTTGACCCGAAAAGCGACTTTGTCCATCACCGCTGATCGTACCGACATCATGCCCGTTGATAATCATCCGTACGACGTGCTGACCAGGCATGAAGCCATACGCCTTTAGAGTCACCGGAAAATTCAAAGCAGCCGTCAGATCGATCCCTGGTAGATCGAACGTAAGGGTCGTCGAAACACTTGAAATACTGCGGCCAAAATAAGTATCCGCCTCGTCATTCTGGATGTTCCCAACGTAGGATATTCGCTCTTTTTTTTCCAGATCAATTCGAAAATTATTTGACACGACCGCGCCGCCGATCGGCCTCAGGATGCTCGTGCCTATACGTTTGCCCGCGACAGCATCGGCGATCAGATAATAGACGCGCGTGTCGCTCTCAACGTCGTCGCGTCCTTTGCCGTAAAATTCGATGTACTGATCGTTTGCACCGACGATGATCGACTGTTCAACGCCTTCCATGAAGAGCCGCCAATTTGCAGAATTGCTCGTGACGGCAAAACCGGCCGACTGTAGCTCGGCGCGAGTTACGCGATACAGGCCTTCGCTTTTTATGCCTATCTTGGCACCCGGTTGGGCGACGACCCAACGATGAGTTGCAAGGTCAGCGACTTGCTGAGACTCGTTTGAACCATTTGATAACGCAGAGCTTGTTTTCTCGATGTTACTGTTAGCAGATCGCGCAACGTTTTCGAATGTTTCCTTGGATTTACCGGTTACTGCCTCAAGACTGGAAGTGAATTTGGAGCTGATCTGATCGCTTGAAACCCGCTGGCCGTCCAATGTTAAACTTTGGACGACATAAGTCGTGCTGGAAGTGCCTTGCGGATCGTATTGCTGGTATTGTTCGCCGTAAAAAGTTTGATCCTTGACGCGCGAGTGCCGACCAAGCACCATGATGCCATTGACAAGCTCCAAGCCCTTGAGACCGACCCTGTAAAGATAAAATCCGGCATTGTGCGTTTCGGACACCATTTGCCACTGCACCAAAACACCCTGTCCGTCGGAAAACGCTTCGACCCGCTCGAATTGAACCGAGCCGCTTTTACTGACGCTGACGGGTGGTCGAGTAGATTTAGCCTTTTGTGCAAACGCCGGGACGCAGGCGGACAATACAAAAGCAAACAAAACAGCGGCCGTCGCGATCTTCTTCATGTAATACTCCAATTAAAGCCGGAAAGGGGTCGGCGCAAAATACTTAAACTCTAAGCAAATTCAATTTACCATCGTTGACAACACTTTACAAGGATTTAGCCAATCCTTTTGACGCGTCAAACAAGCCAGACGTTGCGAAAAAAGCTTCAAAAGATTGAGAAAAATAGACCTACCGCTCTACGTATTCCGCGAAGCCGGAGATTTATTCCCGAGAACCGTAATGTTCACTTTCCGGCGATCAATTGCCGCAAAACATAGGGTAATATGCCGCCGTTTTTGTAATATTCGATCTCGATCGGCGTGTCGATACGCAGCTTTAATGAAATCTCGCGCGTTTCGCCGTCGGCGTTCGTGATCCGCATTGTTACATCCTGTAATGGCCTGATATCGGCGTTTTCAAGACCGATCAGATCAAAAGTCTCGGTTCCGTCGATACTGAGCGAGCCGACAGATTCGCCACTCTGGAATTGCAGCGGCAGCACGCCCATGCCGACCAGATTCGAACGATGAATACGCTCGTAGGATTCCGTCACAACAGCTTTAACACCCATCAATGCGGTTCCCTTAGCCGCCCAGTCGCGTGAGCTGCCGGTGCCATATTCCTTACCGGCAAAGATAACAAGCGGCGTATTTTCGGCCTTGTACTTTTCAGCGGCGTCGTAGATCGGCATCTCGCCGCCGTCGGGCTGTTTGTCAGAACCGGGAGCGCCTTCTGTGGGTGTAACTGGGTAATATTTCGTATAACCGCCTTCCACAGGTGCCACCATAAGATTCTTAATACGAACATTTGCAAACGTCCCACGCAGCATCACGCGGTCGTTGCCGCGTCGTGAACCATAAGAATTAAAGTCCTTTGGCTCAACTCCAAGCTCCTGCAAGTACAATCCGGCAGGCGAGTTCGCCTTAATTGCACCGGCAGGCGAAATGTGATCGGTAGTCACGGAATCGCCAAATATCGCCAACGCCCGTGCCCCTTGAACATCGGTAAAACTTCCCGTTTCCATCGAAAAATTGTCAAAAAACGGCGGTTCCTGAATGTAGGTCGATGACGTGTCCCACTCGTATATCTGGCCGACGCTGGTCGAAATATCATTCCACAAAGGGTTTTGCTCGGCAAATTCCGAATACAAACGCTTATACGTCTGCGGATCGAACGCCGTTTGCAGCAATTCTTTCACCTCATCGAGTGACGCCCAAATATCCTTGAGAAAAACATCATTTCCATCCCTGTCCTGTCCGAGCGGGTGAAGCAATACGTCCTTAATGACAGTTCCGGCAAGAGCAAAAGCGACAACCAGCGGAGGCGACATCAGGAAATTCGCCTTAATATTTTGATGAACGCGGGCCTCAAAATTGCGGTTGCCTGACAATACCGAAGCGGCAATTAGGTCATGCTCAACGATCTGTTCTTCGATTGCCGGATCGAGCGGGCCTGAATTACCTATGCACGTCGTACAGCCGTAACCGACGAGGTTAAATCCAACATCGTTCAAATATTTTTGGAGGCCGGTTCGTTCCAGATATTCGGTTACGACACGTGAGCCTGGTGCGAGCGAGGTCTTGACATAAGGCGGCACTTTCATCCCGCGTTCCGATGCTTTTTTGGCCACGATCCCGGCGGCGATCATCACGGACGGATTCGAAGTATTCGTACACGAAGTGATCGCGGCAATCAACACGTCTCCGTTTCCGATAGTCGTATTGATCGAAGGATGCTCATCCTCGTGATAATCCACGCGATCCGGCGTCGGACGGTTGTTTATCATTTCGAACTCGGTCGTAACATTTGTATTATTAGGCGAGGTCGTATTATGAATCGATTCGGGAGCCGATTTCTGGCTTTGCTCGCCGCCGCCTGTCGCAGTTTCGCTCGTCGCCGTGCCCATCGTGACGGGAAAACGCTTTTCCAGATCGTCGGAATTCTTTCCGTAACCACCGTCAGCCGCTGATTTGGTGAAAAGTTCGATAAACCGGTCGTCGAGATTTGAAAGCTCGATACGATCTTGCGGGCGTTTTGGCCCGGCAACCGATGGATTTATTGTGTCGAGACTGAGTTCCACGACAGTCGTGTAATCAACATCGCCTTCTTGCGGGATGCCGAACATTTCCTGTTCCTTGTAATAGTTGCGGATCGTGTCGATCTGTTCCTGATCGCGGCCGGTATTTCGGAAATAATCGAGTGTTTTCTCGTCGACCGGAAAAAAGCCCATCGTCGCACCGTATTCCGGGGCCATATTAGCTATCGTCGCACGGTCGGTCGCGTTCAAGGCCGACGTGCCTTCGCCAAAGAATTCGACAAATTTACCTACAACATTTGCCTTGCGGAGCATTTCGGTAATACGCAAAACCAGATCGGTCGCGGTCGCGCCTTGCGGCAATTCGCCGGTCAAATGCACGCCGACAACATCCGGCGTGAGGAAATACACTGGCTGCCCGAGCATTCCGGCCTCAGCCTCGATGCCGCCGACGCCCCAGCCGACAATTCCAAGCCCGTTGATCATCGTCGTGTGCGAATCAGTCCCGACCAATGTGTCCGGAAAATAAACACCCTCCCGCTCAAACACGCCCTTTGCCAAATACTCGAGATTTACCTGATGAACAATGCCGATGCCCGGCGGGACGACGCTGAAACCGTTGAAGGCCTGAGTTCCCCACTTCAAAAAACGGTAACGCTGGTCGTTTCGCTTAAACTCCATCTCCATGTTCTTTTGATAAGAAGCCTCGCTGCCGGCGTAATCGACCTGCACCGAATGATCGATCACCAGATCGACCGGTACGAGCGGCTCGATGACACCGGCGTCTTTGCCCATACGCTTGACCGCCGAACGCATCGCCGCCAGATCGACCAGCAGCGGAACACCCGTAAAATCCTGCAAAATAACACGAGCGACGACAAACGGTATTTCGTTCACACGCTCATCGGTCGCTCCCCACGACGAAAGCTCGCGGACATGAGCCTCGCCAACGCGCTTGCCGCCGTCAAAATTGCGCAAAACGGATTCGAGCACAATGCGGATCGAAACCGGCAGCCGCGAGACATCGCCTAGGCCCTCTTTTGCCAACTGCGGCAGCGAATAAAACGTACCCGTCGTGCCGTTTCCCGTTGTAAATGTCTGTCGTGTATTAAATAGATCGTGTGTCATGGTGATGAATGAGTGCGAAACCTAAACTATTAGTATAAAAGGGTGACGGAGAAAATCCAAGAAGGCGTAAGTATAGCGGAAAGCATGTTTCAAAGATGCCTGAACATAACCGGCCGCCAATTCGTATATACTGCTTCTGAATATTAACTTGCAGAGAAACAAAATGAATTGTCCTGAATGTGGATCGCAGACAACACCGGATCAGAAATTCTGCCGTTCATGTGGGGCGGTCTTACAGGTTGACGCGCTTGGCAATGTCCGTAAGCCGGACATCTCCCGAGCAGGAAAAATGCGGCGGTTAGGGTTAATTTCGATCTTTGCCGGTTTGGGAATTGCTCTTACCGGAAGAATGCTGTTTCACCTCGATCTCGTTGTGTATATCGGCGTGCTGATGAATTTCCTCGGCATGTTTATGATAGTCTATCCTACTGTTATCCCGCCCCGACGAGCAAAGCCCGCACCGGGCATATACGCCGAGCCTGATGCACTGACATCGGCACAACCGACAAAAAAGCTCGCGCCGATGAGCGATCTTGATTTCATTCCCAGCGTGACCGAAGGGACGACGGAATTGTTAAGATCACCTGTGACGAAAGCCGCCGAGGTACATAACAAGCCTTTGCCCTGATGCGGGTGTTGGTTTATAATTATGAGTCGCTTTATTATGGCGCCTTCGTCTATCGGTTAGGACGCAAGGTTCTCAACCTTGAAAGAGGGGTTCAACTCCCCTAGGCGCTACCACTTAATTAGTCGAGAGTCGGAAGTCGTGAGTCGAGAGACGGAATCTTGCAGACTTATAACTCTCGACTCCAGACTCACAACTTTTAAAATTATGATAGTCACAACAGGTTTTGAAGTTCAGGATAAACAGATCGCGGATTATCTCGGCGTCGTTCGTGGGATCGTCGTGCGTGCGACCGGCATTGGGCGCGGAATAGTAGGCGGCCTGAAATCCATTATGGGCGGCAACATCGAGGAATTTGCTCACGTCTGCGAACATGCGCGTATGGAAGCCTTTAACCGCATGGTTCAGCACGCCCACGAGATCGGTGCCGACGCAATCATCGGTATGCGTTATGACGCGACCGAGTTTTCGCAAGGCTCAACCGAGGTGCTGGCTTACGGAACCGCTGTCAAACTGCGCTAAGGAGTTGGAAATGGAAGAAAAAGCGAGGTGCCAAAGCTGCGGCATGCCGATAGACGTTACGTTTCAGAATCTTGGAACGGAAGCTGACGGTTCGCCAGCTTCGGAATACTGCATGTTTTGCTATAAAGACGGTGCTTTTACAAATCCGACTCAGACCGTCGATGAAATGGTGCAAAGCTCGATCGATTTTATGACGAGCGAGATGCAGTTCACGCCGGAGGTGGCCGCAAAGATGTCGAATGACGTGATCCCCCGCCTAAAACGTTGGAACTAGCTGAGATACGGCAATTAAAACAAAGGTGAGCGGCGCTCTTTGCCGATCGCCAGATCGGACAGCCATCTGACCAATCTATTTTTCATTCGTCCAGGCTCGATAAACTCCGTGATGCCAAACGTTTTTCGCGGCTTGCCATCCCTGAGCATTAGCCTCATTTCGCTTAGCATCTTGACCTCGGAAAACCCTGAACGGATGACGCACGACGGTTTAACCCGCAATCTAATATTATCATCAGACACCAATGAAATCCGGCGAGGAATCTTAAGGCCATAGCGGTTTCGTTTAATTTCTGTTGTTTCGCTCGAAACGTTTCGTTCATGGATGGTGCCGTCGCGTATCAGGAAGATCTTTGACGGGGTAGATGCACTGTTCGGGTGGTTCTCAAAAACAACTGTCGTATCGTTAAAATGTGCCCGCCCCCAATGCCTTGCACCGTTTTCCGAATCTTTATTGCAAATATGATCGTGATAGCCGGTTCCTCTGAAGTGGATCATCTTTTGCGTTTTTCCACTTCGTCCTATGAGCGTGATCCGGCCGCTAACATCCGAACGCGGTGCGACAATATTCCAGATCGTTTTTGCCGGTTTGGCGTCAGCAGGTAACAGATCGGATTCGACGGAGAGCCATTCGAGTTCAGCCTTGAGGCTCCGATTGCGGAGAGTGCCCATGTCTATCCGAATAACAAAACCCGTTCCATATTCGGCAGTGTCCAAGCGAAAGGACGATTTACCGATAGAACACTCGGCGTTGTCACGCGACCCACGGAATTCATCCGGCCGATATTCGTGAACGGAGCTAAGAACAGTCTTGCCATCGACCGAGTAGACAAACGAAAGTGCCGGAAACTGCGGTTTGATGTGGGCACTGCCGCCATTGACAGCGGCGTTTGATCGTCGGGTTTCGTAATATCGCGGCGACAGAGCGTAATTGTCGTAAAACGTAATGACTAACGCTTCACGGCCGTCATCCGAAACAGCGTCGAAATGCCATCGTTCGAAGGCATTTGGCCCGGCGAGATCGTGCCATGCTCCGTCTTTTAGACTCGAACAGAACGAAACTGATGACTCTGGTTGAAACTGCTGATTTTCTGACATTTTCTGACGAAGCCAGCTGCAAAGAAAGCAAAAACGAATTCAGCATCGCAGAAATAAAAAAATATGGCAAACTTTCACTGAGAAATTGAATCTTTAACGAGTGAATTGCACTTCCCAATTTCAAGTCTGAGAGGAGAAACAATGAAAACCATTACTACCATTTTTTTATTCATCGCCATTGCCGTTTTTGGGCTATTCGCGACCGGCTGCCCCGAACGCAGAAGCATTGCGGATATTGAAAGAAATCCGGCTAAATATCAGGACAAAGAGGTTGTCATAGCTGGCGTCGTGCGGGACAGCTATGGATTTGGAATTCCCGGCACAAATATCGGCGGCGGTGCCTATAAGATCGACGACGGAACCGGCACTATCTGGGTTCTGGTAACAGACGGCAACGTACCGTCGAAAGGAGCGGAGATAGGAGTAAAAGGCACAGTCGGCAGCGGCGTCAACTGGAAAGGCCGCAACTACGGCCTCGGAATCTATGAAAGAGACAGGCGCTACAAAAAACGATAAATACCCCGACTCCCGAAAAGCCGAGTACGATCTTTGACATAGTTTAGAGTTCCAATTTTAGTTGGCCATTCTGATGTAGAGACCTGCTGAAGCAGGAACTCCGAACATTTTGCATAACGAACTTTTTCATGCAAGAATTCGTTTAGGTTTCGGGTCTGATCAAACTTTCTTTTGGAGTTAATAAATGCACTGTCCAAGCTGTGGGCAACAACAAGTTTCTAATGAAACAAAATTCTGCTCGCGGTGTGGACTGCCGTTAGGGTTGGTTGCAGAACTGCTCATACACGGCGGTTTTCTGCCGCAATTGGCGGAGTTGAACAAAAAGAAGACAATATTTACCAAAAAGAACGGGGTCGTGTTAGGTGTCTTTTGGTTTATCTTCCTGACGATGTTTTCTACAGCTTTCTTTGGAATTATAGGAGCGCCTGACTCGTTGATCGGAGTCGCGGCGATCACAGGAGTCTTTGGGGCGATGATGATAATTATCGCATCGTTGATATTCTTACGCAGTTCGAAGATTCCGGCGCAGTTTTTGCCTCAATTCATTCCCGCTCCACACTCGCAAGGCCTTTATGGTGATGACCGAAACGCTTTGCCGCCGCAGCAGTCAATTCCCGCGTCGGCTTATACCACGCCGAGTCCCGGAACATGGCGGGACACGAACGACCTTGAGCCGACCAGCGTGACCGAAGGAACGACCAAGCTACTGGAAAAAGACGACCACTTTCAATAACCGATTGCGGTCCCATCGCTTCGCGAATCTATCGCACCGAGCCTCACACCTTTCGCATCGACCATTACGCCGGTTGCTGACGCGACGTTACCCGGTTTTGCAAATGTGTGTCCGTAACCGGCAAGAATGTTTAGCGTGTCGGGCGAAAATCCAATTGGCTCATACAAAAGCTCATCCGGCAGCCACTGGTGATGGATACGCGGGGCGTCGATCGCGGCCTGAATGTCCATATCAAAATCGATAACGTTGATTACGGATTGAATCACAGCAGAAATTATCCGCGGGCCGCCGCGCGCTCCCAACGCAAACCAAAACGAGCCATCCTTGCGCAAAACAATTGTGGGCGTCATCGACGAAAGCGGGCGTTTGCCGGGCTGCACAGAGTTTTTTTCACCCTGGACGAGACCGAACATATTTGGTTTGCCAGGTCTCGCGGCAAAATCGTCCATTTCGTCGTTGAGCAGCACTCCGGTTCCCTTTGCGGTTACGCGTGAGCCATAGAAATCATTGAGAGTATAGGTATTTGTTACGACCGTACCGGCGGGGTCGATAAGCGTGAAATGTGTAGTATCCATCGATTCGGCGCCGGGAATATCGCCGTGTCCGATCTCGCGGCTTGACGAGGCTTTAGTAAGATTGATCGACGCGCGACGAAAACCAGCGTATTTTTTGTCGGTTAATTTCTCGACCGGCACATTGGTGAAATCCGGATCGCCTAGAAATTCCGCCCGATCGGCAAACGCCCGACGCATTGCCTCAGCTACGAGGTGATATTTTGCCGCAGAATTAGATTGCAATTTGGTAATGTCGTAGCCTTCGAGAATATTCAGCACCTCAAACATCACAACCCCCCCCGACCCGGGCGGAGGCATCGTGATGATCTCGTGACCGCGATAATTACCACGAAGCGGCGTTCTCTCTTTTGCCTTATAGTTTTTCAGGTCATCAAGGGTGATCAACCCGCCGTGTGTTTTCATATCGTCGGCGATCAACCGGGCGGTATCGCCGTTGTAGAAATCACTCGGCCCGTTTTTCTCGATTCGTAATAATGTATTCGCAAGATCCGGCTGCCGGAAAATATCTCCTTCCTCATAATACCTTCCATCGTTCAGGAAGATTCGTTTGCTGTCCTCGTACTTAGCAAGATTATCCTTATATGATTTGAACAATTCGGCGAGCCGATAAGACAACACATATCCATTTTGAGCCATTTCACGAGCCGGACGCACCAGCTCGCTCCACGTTATCTTGCCCGATCCGTATTTCTTGAACGCCATATCAAATCCCGCAATGGTGCCCGGAACACCGGACGCGCGATAGCCTAGCGTTGACGAGCCTTCGCCCTTTATCAAATTGCCGTTCTTGTCGACAAACATATCGCGGTTTGCGGCTTTCGGCGCCATCTCTCGGTAATCGATCGCGTGGGTTTCGCCATTTGCTTTTCGGATCAGCATAAAACCGCCACCGCCGATGTTTCCCGCCTCGGGATAGACCACGGCCAGGGCAAGACCGACGGCGATCGCCGCATCGACGGCATTGCCCCCTTTCTTCATCACCTCAACGCCGATCTTCGACGCCAGCTCGTGCTGCGACGCAACCATCGCATGCTTTCCCCGCGTAGGTTCCAGCCATTGAGCGGATACCCGGGAAGTGGACGGGACAAACGAAAACGTAAGTGAAAGAAATAAAAAGGCGGCAAATGCCTTTTGAAACGGGTTGAATCTCATACACGCACTCTAACAAATGTCGCGTGTGACGACAAATTTGCATTTGGCTGAAAGAACGCTTTTCTAATTAGCCCAAAAGAGTTAAAGTTTACTTTTCGCGACCATATTATTTAGTATTTTCATGTTCCTTAATCAGAAATGATCGACGACGGTAGTAGTAGAAATGAATCTGACACGCTTTTCCCCGAAAAAGTTTGTACAAAATGCGCGCCGCATGGGGTCGCGTCTCCGTCGAAGTCTATCTGAATACCGCTACTTTACTTACCTTGCGATCCTTGGCCCCGGAATAATTGCCGCCAATGCTGGAAACGACGCAGGTGGAATAGCCACCTACGCCAGCGCGGGAGCCGGTTTCGGTTATTCACTGCTGTGGACATTCATCCCTCTAACGATAAGCCTTATCGTCGTGCAGGAAATGTGTATGCGGATGGGCGTCGTAACCGGTCAGGGTTTGGCAGACCTCATACGTGAACAGTTTGGGGTGCGCTGGACGGCATTTGTGATGCT